>JAVYML010000001.1:0-300000 GCA_038736355.1 Candidatus Hadarchaeales archaeon | reverse complement strand
GGCATCCACCCATACGTAGAGGATGTATCCCTCCAGTCCGGGAAGGGGAATCCCCCAGCTGAAGCCAGAGCGGGAGATGCAGAGGTCCCTCAGAGGTTCCTCCAGCCTCCTCAGGATTTCGTTCCTCCTTCCCTCCGGTTCGAGGAACTCCGGATGGTTCTTCAGGTGTTCCAAGATCCTTTCCCTGTATTTCCCCATCTTGAAGAAGTATCCCTCCTCGCTCACCCACTCCGTTTTTATCCCATGCACGGGGCACTTCCCTTCCACCAGCTCCTCCTGGGAATAGTAGGTCTCGCATTCCGTACAGTAAAAGCCCTCGTATCTCCCCCTGTAGATTTCACCCTTCTCCTGTAGCTTCCTCACCAGTTCCTCCACCACCTTCAGATGTCTTTCCTCGGTGGTCCTGATGAAGTCGTCGTAGGAGATGCCCAGTTCCTCGCACATCCTCCTGAATTCCGAGGACCTCTCGTCCACCAGTTCTTGGGGGGTCTTCCCTTCCCTTTCTGCCGTGCGCTGGATTTTGAGGCCGTGTTCGTCCGTTCCCGTGCTGAAATGGACCTTCGCTCCCCTCAACCTCCAGAACCTGGCGATCGCATCCGCACAGATCTTTTCGTAGGCATGTCCCAGGTGGGGGGAGGAAGTGGGATAGTCTATCGCCGTGGTGATGAAGAACTTCATCTCTTTCCCCGTTCAGAGCTTGAGGAGTTCCGCCCTCGCCTCTTCTCCCTCCAGCACCACTTGGGCCGCATAACCCTCGAAGAGGGGTCCTGGGTTGACCACGAGGGTTCTTCCTATCCTCTCGATTCCCCTGGCTTCGTGGATGTGGGCGCAGAGGTTGAGGATGGGGTTTTTCTCCTCTATGAATCTCCTCACGCTTTTGCTTCCCGCGTGGGCTCCCCCCCTGCAGAGGTCGGAGGAGGAGTTGAAGGGGGGTGTATGGGTGATGAGCACCACCTTCCTGTCTTCCGGCAGGAGGAGGGAGGTGAGGGCCTCCCAGATCTCGTTTTCCGTGAACTCGAAGGGGGTGTTGAAGGGGGTGATGTTGGAGCCTCCCAAGCCGAGGAAGGTCCATTCCCCTAACCTCAACCTCTTCCCATGGAGGTTGATGCCCCACTTCTCCAGCACCTCCACCATGGTCTTGGGATCGCAGTTCCCAGGTACGCAGAGAACGGGGATCTTCAGGTCCTTCACGGGTTCCAGTACCTCTTCCCCGGCACTGACGGGGCCGAACTGGGTGAGATCTCCCATGATCACGAGGGCATCCAGGTCCTTCCTCTCCACACACTTGGAGAGGTAGGCCTTGCTTTCCGGTTTCCCGTGGAAGTCAGCCACTGCCATCAAGCGCATGCGGATACCAAATCAAACCGGAAAGAAAGGTTAAATCCGTTGTGCTTCCTCCTCCGGTAAGGTTAAATGAAGGGGAAGTTTGAATGATTGATTTATGAGGTACAGATGCGTGGAATGTGGCAACGAATGGGAGGATAGGGGCTGGCTCTCCACCTGTTCCAGGTGTGGGCAGAAGGTTACGGGTGTTTCCTCCTTCTTCCGTGGACCCGAACATCCGGAAAAGCTCATCCAGGTGCTCCTCTCCCTGCAGAGGGAGAAGGGATGGCTCTCTCCGGAGACCCTCAAGGAGGTGAGCAGGAAGTTGGGGGTTCCCCTCTCGAGGATCTATCAGGTAGCCACCTTTTACAAGGCCTTTTCCCTGGTTCCCAGGGGGAGGCATTTGCTGAGGGTGTGTATGGGAACGGCCTGTCAGATCAGGGGTTCTCCGGCCATCCTCGAGAGGCTCCGTCAGCTACTGGGAGTGGAACCGGGGCAGGTCACGGCGGATGGAAAGTTTACCTTGGAGACCGTGAATTGCTTGGGGTGTTGCGCGATGGGTCCGGTGATGATGGTGGACGACCAGTATTTTGGACGTTTGAAGCTTCCCCAACTGGAGAAAATCTTGGGGAGCTATGGGTGAGGGAATGAGGGAGCGCCTGAGGGGTCCCGAGGAATTGGAAAGGTGGAGGGAAAGACTGAGGAGGGAAAGGGATCCCTCCGCGCTGCTCTTCACGGTAAACGTGAGGTCGGCCTGTGGCCTGGCGGCTGGAAGCGAGGAAGTGGCCAAGAGGCTGGAGGAAGAGGTGGAGGGAAGGGGACTGGCAGGAAGGATCGTCAGAACGGGATGTAACGGTTTCTGTGAGAAGGAGCCCGTGGTCACGGTTTATCCGGACGAGACCTTTTACGTGGGGGTAAGGAGCGAGGACGTTCCCGAGCTGGTGGAGGGTGTGGAAAAGGGGAAGGTGGTAGACCGCCTCCTCTATCAGGATCCCGTCACGGGACAGAGGATCAGGAAGGCCTCCGACCTCCCCTTCTACCGCCACCAGCAAAAGCTCCTCCTCTCCCTCAACGGTAGGATCGATCCCACCAGGATAGAGGATTACATAGCCGAGGGGGGATACAGGGCCCTGGCCAAGGCCCTCTTCGAGCTCACCCCCGAACAGGTCCTGGAGGAAGTCAAGCGCTCCGGCCTGAGGGGGAGGGGGGGAGGGGGCTTCCCCACGGGGAGGAAGTGGGAGACCACCAGGAAGGCCCCGGGGGAGCCCAAGTACGTGATCGTGAACTGCGATGAGGGGGATCCCGGAGCCTTCATGGACCGCTCCCTCATGGAGGGGAATCCCCACTCCGTCCTGGAGGGATTGATCATAGGGGCCTATGCCATAGGCTCCCATCAGGGCTTCATCTACGTGAGGGAGGAATATCCCCTGGCCGTGGAGAACATAGGTATAGCCATAGAGCAGGCCAGGGAGTGCGGCCTGCTGGGTGAGGACATCCTGGGTTCGGGTTTCGACTTCGAGGTGGAAGTCCACCGTGGAGCCGGGGCCTTCGTCTCCGGGGAATCGAGTGCCCTCATGACGGCCATAGAGGGGAGGGTGGGCGAACCCAGGCCCAAGTACATCCACACGGCCGTGAAGGGGATCCACGACAAGCCCTCCTGCCTGAACAACGTGGAGACCTGGGCCAACGTCCCCCTCATCATCCTCAACGGGGCGGAATGGTTCAGGAAGATAGGGACGGAGGGTTCTCCTGGCACCAAGATCTTCAGCCTCGTGGGGAAGGTCAACAACACGGGATTGGTGGAGGTACCCATGGGCATAACCCTGAGGAAGATCATCTTCGAGATAGGGGGAGGGATAAAGGGAGGGAAGAGGTTCAAGGCCGTCCAGACGGGTGGCCCCTCCGGGGGGGTTATACCGGAGCAGTATTTGGATACCCCCGTGGACTTCGATGAGCTCACGAAGCTGGGTTCCATGATGGGCTCGGGTGGGATGATCGTCATGGACGAGGATACCTGCATGGTGGATGTGGCCAGGTTCTTCATCCACTTCCTCCTGGAGGAATCCTGTGGGAAGTGCATTCCGTGCAGGGAGGGACTGAGGGTGCTGGACAGGATCCTCACGGACCTCTGCTTGGGTAAGGGGAAGGAGGAGGATCTGAAGACCATAGAAGAGATATGCGAAGCCATGGCCGAAGCCTCCCTCTGTGCCTTGGGCACCACGGCCGTGAATCCCGTCCTCACGACCATGAGGTACTTCGGGGAGGAGTACGAGGCCCATCTGAAGGGAAGATGTCCTGCGAAGGTTTGTAAAGCTTTGACGGCTTACTTCATAAACCCCGACAAGTGCCAGGGATGCTTGGTATGTTTCAAGAACTGCCCCACTGGGGCTATTCAGGGCGAGAGGGAGATGGTGCACGTGATCGAGCAGGAGAAATGTATCAAGTGTGGAATATGTTATGCCGTTTGTCCTTTCGGAGCGGTAGAGAAGCTTTCTCCACCGGTGGCTCCCCCAGCCACTTACGGAATAAAGGCGAAGAAGGAGGTGAGAAAGTGAAGGAGGTCACACTGGAAATCGATGGGAAGGTTGTGAGGGCGAAGGAAGGAATGACGATACTCCAAGCTGCGAAGGAGGCGGGAATAGAAATTCCTACCCTATGTTATCACGAGGAGATGGAACCCTATGGAGTCTGTAGGATTTGCGTGGTGGAAATAGAAAGGGGAGGGAGATCCAGGACCGTAGCTTCTTGTTGTTATCCCGTGGAGGAAGGTCTGAAGGTAAGGACTAGGACCCCTAAGATCGAGAGGGTGAGAAAGACCATCTTGGAGCTGGCAGCCATCACCGCGGGAGAGGATGTGGGTGGAGAAGTGAGGGCTTTGGCCTTCCAGTACGGAGCGAACCTCTCACGCTTCGTTTCCTTGGGATTGGTGGAGCCCAGTAAGTGTATCCTCTGCGGCCTCTGCGTGAGGCGCTGTATCGAAGCCCAATGGGATAATGCTATAGACTTCGTGGGCAGGGGAGTGGGGAGAAGGGTAGCGTTGATGCCTGGGAAGGAAGAGGCCTGTAAGACATGTTCCTATTGCTACAGGGTTTGTCCCACCGGCAGAATCACTTCCTTTGGACCCAATCCGCCTTTCTCTCCCCCCTAGTCATTTCAGCTCCGACAGTAAGAAAGTCATGATTTTGTTCAGCCAGAAACGCATTAGATCAAGCAGGGGTCCGTTGGTCTTCCACATGTAGATTCCGTATGTCCTAGGTTCCTTTCCGGGGGAGAGGGAAACGATTTTGGGAAAATCCCCTAGCTTCCGGCTTTCTGAGAGTTCTTTAAGTTCCTCAGTCAGTTCGTTGAAAGATTGTAGGAGCTCTTCCACCGAACGTTTTCCTTCTTCTGCACTTTCCATTCCTATGTAGAGTTCCATGGCTTTCAGGAGGAGTCGATACCTCGCGTAAAACCTTGGGTCTTTCAATTCTCCTCTTACCTTGTCCAGATTTTCCAAGGCCCATCCCCAGAACTTGTACCTAAGAAAACCTTCCTTCTCCTCTAGTTCTTTTTTTGTTTCAGTTATTCTCCTCAACTCGTACATTAGCTCCTTTCTCTCTTCCTCGGCTAATTCGTTTATTCCCAGGGAGGTAATGCGTACTTTTTTGTTTTCTCCTTCGATAAAGCCTCTCAAACGTAATTCCCTTAGCTCTTCCTCAAGCTTGGACTCCTCCAGACGCAGGCACGCGGCCAGCTGTTCGAAGTCTAGGTAGCGGGGATGGGTATTCCTTAAGGTTTTTAGAATTTCTTTCTTGGGAGCTTCCAGCGACATCTTTCTTCTCTCGTGAGAAGGGGAAAAAGTTTTCTTATACCTGTATTTACTTGGAAAACCTTTTTTCCCAAAGAAGAGAAAAAAATCGCTTGATTTATATAGGAAGACCCAACAGAGTTTTGCCGATGTTTAAAATCCTCTCGAAAGAGTTCATCTGTCCCACCGTGGCGAAATTTGAAATCGAGGCACCTCTTATCGCCAGAAAGGCCAGACCGGGGCAGTTCGTGATCATAAGGATAGATGAAAAGGGGGAGCGCATTCCCCTCACCCTCAACGACTGGTCGCAGGAAAAGGGGACCATTACTTTGGTGGCGCTCGAAGCAGGTGCTACTACGAAGAGGTTGCTTTCCCTCAGAAATGGAGATTACCTCATGGATGTGGTGGGTCCTTTGGGAAAACCGGCGGAGATAAAGAAGTATGGGACGGTAGCGTGCGTGGGTGGAGGAGTAGGCATAGCCTGTGTATATCCGGAGGTTAGGGCCTTCAAAGAGGCAGGTAATTACGTGATCTCCATCATTGGTGCTAGGACGAGGGAACTTCTGATCTTCGAGGAGGAAATACGGAAGTTCAGTGACGAGCTTTACGTTACTACCGATGACGGTTCTTACGGACAGAAGGGGTTTGTGAGTGATGCTCTGCGCAAGTTGATAGAGGGGGGGAAGAAGCTGGATTTGGTTTTGGCGGTTGGTCCCGTACCCATGATGAAGGCCGTGGCGGAGGTGACCAGACCCCATGGAATAAAGACGGTGGCCAGTCTCAACCCCATCATGGTGGATGGTACTGGGATGTGTGGATGCTGCAGGGTGGAGGTAGGGGGAAAGACCAAGTTCGCTTGTGTGGACGGCCCCGAGTTCGATGCCCATCAGGTGGACTTCGATCTCCTAGCGGCTAGGAACCGCAGGTACCTTGAGGAGGAAAGGAGGGCACTGGAAGAGTTGAGGAGGAGATCATGAGCAGCAAGATCGTTCCCAAGAAATACCCCATGCCCGAACAGGATCCGAAGGAGAGGATAAGGAACTTCAGAGAAGTTCCACTCGGGCAAGATCCTGAAACGGTGAAGCTGGAAGCTGCCAGATGCTTGCAGTGCAAGCCACCCAAGGGAAAAAAGGTTCCTCCCTGTGTAGAAGGATGTCCGGTGGAAATAAACATCCCCGGTTTTCTTTCCCTCACCAAGGAAGGGAGGTTCGAGGAAGCCATTGCCCTCATCAAGGAAAAAAACGCCCTTCCAGCCATCTGTGGGAGGGTTTGTCCTTACGAAAATCAGTGCGAGGGAGCATGCACTCTGGGGAAAAAGTATGAGCCGGTGGGAATAGGGAGGGTGGAAAGGTTCCTAGCGGACTGGGAGAGGGCTAGAGGTTTCAAGATACCGCCCAAACCCCTTCCCACTGGTAAGAAGGTGGCCGTGGTCGGTTCTGGACCCGCCGGATTGACGGCGGCAGCAGAACTTGCGAAAAAAGGTCATGCCGTTACCATTTTCGAGGCCCTCCATGCCCCCGGCGGTGTGTTGATGTACGGAATCCCCGAGTTCAGGTTGCCCAAGGAAATAGTATTCGCGGAGGTGGAGTATGTGAAGAGCCTTGGGGTGGAAATAAAGCTGGATGTGGTGGTGGGAAAGACCATCACTTTGGAGGAGCTCAGGCAGGAATACGATGCGGTGTTCATCGGTACGGGCGCGGGCCTTCCCAATTTCATGAGAATCCCGGGGGAGAATCTCAACGGAATCTATTCTGCCAACGAGTTCCTCACCCGCACCAACCTCATGAAGGCCTATCTCTTCCCAGAGTATGATACCCCCATCAAGGTGGGGAAAAGGGTAGCTACCATAGGAGGGGGAAACGTGGCCATGGATTGCGCCAGGACCGCCCTCAGGTTGGGAGCGGAGGAATCTTACATCGTTTATCGTAGGTCCAGAGCCGAAATGCCTGCCAGAAAGGAGGAGATACAAAGGGCGGAGGAGGAAGGGGTGAAGTTCCTGCTCCTTACCCTACCCAAGAGGTACATAGGAGACGAGAAGGGATGGGTGAAAGAAATGGAGTGCGTGAGGATGCAGTTGGGAGAGCCAGACGAGTCGGGAAGGAGGAGACCCGTGGAAATCCCCGGATCGGAGTTCAGGCTTCAGGTGGATACGGTGGTGGTGGCTATAGGACAGAGTCCCAATCCCCTAATACCCACCACTACCCCAGACCTGAAAACAAGCAAATGGGGAACCATTCTCGTGGATGAAGAGGGAAGGACTTCACTCGAGGGAGTTTGGGCGGGAGGAGACATCACCACGGGTGAGGCCACGGTGATCTTGGCGATGGGGGCTGGGAAGAGGGCGGCGGCTTCCATCCACGAGTACCTGAGTGGGAAACCCTGGCCCTCTGACTGGAAACCGGTCAACGCCTGAGGACATCTTTTTAAATCCGCAAAAGAGAGCAAAAAAGGTGAAAGTTTGGGGCAGATCCTAGCGAGTAAGTTGCGCGGTATGACCGTCGTGACGGATAGGGGGCTTCACCTGGGTAAACTCTCTGACTTGATCATGGATGAAAACACGGGTGCCATCCTCTCCATAGTGGTGAAACCAGCGGAGAAAGGACTCCTCGATAATCTCCCCAAGGATGATAGGGGTCTCCCAATGATTTCCTACAGTTCCGTGATAGCGATCAAGGAACTCATCGTGGTGAACGAAAGGGTTCTGGCCATCCACCACATGAAGGTCGCCCAAACTGGAGTACCTGTGGAAGCCACTCCCACCCCATCCACTGCTCCTACCCCTTCAGGGACGAGCCCGACGGGAACTTCGGGAAAGACCTAGATCACCATCCCACAAAAAGGCGGGAGGCCAGCTCGGGCGGGAGCCCTGCCTTCCTTATTCCCTCCGCTGCTTCTTCCACGTCGTATTCCACCCTCCTAAATTCCGCCTCCACCTCACCCTTTTCTACCTCCAGCACCAAGTAGCTGGCCCTTGGATCCCTATCCCTTGGCTGCCCCACCCCTCCCGGATTCAGTACCAGCTTTCCTTGGATGAACCTTTTCATGGGAATGTGGGTATGTCCGAGCAGGATCACCTCCGCCTCAATCTTCCCCACCAGTTCCAGAAGGGAATGTTGTGGAAGATCGGGGAAAACGTATTCGAAAAGGGGATCGCGGGGTGAACCATGTACCATGTAGATCCTCACCCCCTCCCTGGTGATCCTCAGTTCTTCCGGAAGGGAGCGGAGGTACTTCCTGTTGGGTTCCGTGAGTCTTTCCTTGGTCCAAAGGGCAGCCTTCCTAGCCGAGGGATTGAACCACTCGACTTCCCCCGTAACTGCCGCATAATCGTGGTTTCCCATCACCGCGGGGATCCCCTTGATGCGGAAGAGATCAACCACCTCATTGGGTTGGGAGGCATAACCCACCAAGTCTCCAGCACAGAGGAGTTCGTCCACCCTCCCCAAATCCTCCAGCACGGCTTTTAGGGCCGGTAGGTTGGAGTGGATATCGGAGATTACCCCTATCCTCACTCCCCCACCCCCTTGCACATGTAAGGCCCTTGTCTGCTATACCCCAACTTCCTGTAATACTCCCTCACCCCTATTCCCGAGAGCACGGCAATCTTTTCCTTTCCTCTTTCCTCCGCCAAGTGTTCGGCCTCTTCCAACAGTGACTTTCCCAGTCCCCGATGCTGCCAAGCCCCTTCGGTTGGGGCTTCTCCCACAGGCACCAGAGGACCGTACACATGTAGTTCCCTCACCACGGCTGCTCCTTCCAGCTCCGGACGGTGGGCCTTGGAGGAGGGAAGCCTTAGCCTCAAAAGGGCCAAGAGCACGTCCTTTTCAGGAGCCTCCCAAGAGAGGAAGATCTCCTCCCCCCCGGAGGCCCTGTAGCTTCTCCTCACCAGTTCCAGTTCCTCCAGGCTCAATTCCCCCTTGAAACGTCCAACTTCCCTACAACGAATGCAACGGCAGCGGAGGCCGGAGGAGGCCATCCTCCACTGAACCAGTGCCCTTAGATCACCCCTCTCTGGACCAGCGGAGACCAAATCGAGGGGAATATCCCTTTGGATGCGCTGGATCCTTATCCAGGGTGGGACGAGGAGCTTGATCTTCATGAGGAGCTCCACCAGCGTTTCCAGGGGATAGGGTTGGTACTCTCCCTTCCTCCATCTCTCATAGAGTCCCGTTCCGGGTAGGACGAGAGTGGGGTAGAGCTTGATGGCATCCGGTTTGAAACCTTCTTCTTCGAAGATCCTCCTGCACATCTCCAAATCCTTCTCGGGATCCGATCCGGGAAGGCCCAGCATGAGATGGTATACAAGGGAGAGCCCGGCATCCCTTGCTATCCTCGTCGCTTCCTCCACTTCCCTCTTTCCATGTCCCCTCCTCACCTCCTTCAAAATCCCTTCGTCGATCGTTTGGACTCCCAACTCTACCCTCGTTATTCCCAACTCCAACATCAGGTCCACATGTTCTTCCAGACACCAGTCTGGTCTCGTTTCCATCCCTATGTCGCTCACCCTTATCTCCGCCACCTCTGCCCTGCCCTGGGCTTCTTCCAAGGTGGAGGAACGGGTTCCGGTGAGGGCATCGAGACATTCCTTTACAAACCACCTCAGGTATTCCCGTGGATAGGAGGTGAGGGTCCCTCCGAAGAGGAGGAGTTCCACCTTGTCCACTCTGTGCCCTATTTCCTTCAGCTGTTTCACCCTGCTCTTCACCTGCGAGTAGGGGTCGTACCCGTGCTGGAGGGCCCTGGCCGAAGCGGGCTCCTTTCCGGTATAGGATTGGGGAACCCCATTTTCCGGCCCACCCGGACAGTAAGTGCACCTGCCATGCGGACAGGGCCTGGGCTCCACCATCGCGGTTATCACGCACACCCCACTCAGGCTACGCACGGGTTTTTTCACCGCTTGCATCTTTCCACCTCTTCCCCGGAAAATAAATCGTGGGGAGAAAAAAGGGAGTGATGAGGGTTAGGGAAGTCTGCGAGAAGTGGGGGATTCCGGGTGTGGCGGAGGTGCTGGAAAGGGAAGGCATTCTCTCCCTCTACCCCCCACAGGAAGAGGCGATAAGGAAGGGGGTGATGGAAGGAAAGAACCTAGTTTTAGCCGTACCCACGGCGGGAGGGAAGACTCTGGTGGCAGAACTCTGTATGCTTCGCTCGATCCTGGTGGAGAGGGGAAAGGCCCTTTACATCGTCCCCCTGAGGGCACTGGCCAGCGAAAAGTACGAGGAATTCAGGGAAAGGTATAGTCCTCTAGGGGTGAAGGTTGGAATAAGCACCGGAGACTTCGACACCGCGGACCTTAGGCTGGCGAAATACGACCTCTTGGTGGCTACCTCGGAGAAAGTAGATTCCCTCCTCAGGCACAGGGCGAAGTGGTTGGCGGATGTGGTTTCGGTGGTGGTACTAGACGAGGTCCACCTCATCAACGATCCCGGAAGGGGGCCTACTTTGGAAGTCCTCACCGCGAGGCTCAGACAGGTAAACCCCAAGGTACAGGTGCTGGCCCTGAGTGCCACTGTGAGGAACGCGGAGGAGCTGGCGGAATGGTTGGGGGCCGAGCTGGTGAGGAGCGACTGGAGGCCCGTTCCCCTCAAGAGGGGAGTCTTCTGGGATGGGAAGATCATCTTCGAGGATGGAGAGAAGAGGAAAATAGGAGAGGGGGAGGCCCTTTCCATTCTCACGTTGGATACCCTCAGGGAAGGAGGGCAAGTCCTCATCTTCGTGAACACGAGGAAGTCTGCTCAGACCGTCGCCTCTTCCCTTTCGGAAAAGGTGGTCATGTTGTTGGGAGAAGAGGAAAGGGAAAAGTTGAGACAAGTGGCCAAGAGGGTGGAGGGGGCGCTGGGTGAACCCACCAGAACCTGCAAACTCCTAGCGGAGTGCGTGAGGAGGGGCGTAGCCTTCCACCATGCCGGCCTCCATGCCGACCAAAGGAAAGAAGTGGAAGATGCCTTCAGGGGGAACCTCCTGAAGGTCGTTTGTGCCACTCCCACTTTGGCGGCTGGAATGAACCTTCCCGCAAGGAGGGTGGTGGTGAGGGATTATCGGAGATACTCGGAAGACTTCGGTTCCACCCTCATTCCCGTGCTCGAGATCCAGCAGATGATGGGGAGGGCGGGAAGGCCGAAGTACGACAGGTATGGGGAGGCAGTCCTAATTGCGAAGAGCGAGGGGGAGGTGGAGGTACTGATGGAAGAATATGTGAAAGGGGAACCGGAGAGGTTGGTTTCGAAGCTGGGAACGGAGCCTGCTCTGAGGACACACGTTCTGGCCTGTGTGGCCTCGGGATATGCTTCCACGGTGGGGGATGTTTTGGGTTTCATGAAGGGAACGTTCTTCTCCTATCAGTTCGAGGTGAAGACCATGAAGGGAGTGGTGGAGAGGGTGCTGGACTTTTTGGAGGAGGAGGGAATGGTGAGGAAGGAAGGGGAAAGACTCTTGGCAACCCCCTTTGGAGAACTGGTCTCCCGCCTTTACATCGATCCCCTTTCCGGAGTTTTGATGAGGGAAGGGCTGGAGGGGATCTCGGAAGGAGAGCCCACCACCTTGGGTCTTTTACATTTGATCTGCAGGACACCCGACATGGAGAAGCTCTATCTCGGAAGGGGGGAAGAAATGGAGTTCGAGAACTTGGTGGAGGAGAGGTGGAAGGAATTCCTGGTCCCCATTCCCGAGGATCCGGAAGACTTCGAGTTCTTCCTGGCGGAGGTGAAGACCGCTAGGATGCTGGAGAGCTGGGTGGAGGAAGTACACGAAGAGAGGATTCACGAGGAATTCGGAGTGGGGGCGGGAGATATCCGGAGGATGGTGGAGACGGCCTCTTGGCTCCTTCACGCAGCCCACGAACTCGCCCGGCTCCTGAAGGTGAAAAAGGCCCTGAGGCCCCTGAGGAAGCTGGAAGAGAGGGTGAAGTATGGGGTGAAGGAGGAATTGCTGGAGCTTATACAGCTTTCAGGAATAGGGAGGGTAAGGGCCAGGAACCTCTGGAAGGCAGGTTATAAGAGGTTGGAGGACATAAAGAGGGCGACGGTGGAGCAGCTCGCTTCCGTCCCCACGATAGGACTGGAAACGGCGAAGAGCATCAAACGCCAGGTGGAGGGGAGGGAATGGAGTGGGATTTGATCGTGGTTGGAGGAGGTCCGGCTGGTCTCACGGCTGGAATCTATGGGGTTAGGGGGGGCCTGAGGACCCTTGTGCTCGAGGGGAAGGTGGTGGGCGGGAGGATGACGGAGGCACCCCTCATAGAAAACTATCCTGGGGTTCAGCCCATGCAGGGATGGGAGCTGGCTTCCAAAATGGCGGAGCACTGCAAGAGAGTGGGTGCGGAGGTGAGAGAGGGTGAAGAGGTAAAGGAGCTCCTCGTGGGGGAGGAAAAGGGTGTGGTAACGGGAAAGGGGGAATACAGGGCCGGTGCCATAGTGCTCGCCACGGGGGTAAGACATAGAAAGCTTGGGGTACCGGGAGAGGAAGAGTTTTTGGGGAGGGGGGTCAGTTATTGCCCAGTTTGTGATGGTCCCCTCTTCAAAGGAAAGAGAGTGGTGGTGGTGGGTGGAGGAAACTCGGCAGTCTCCACTGCCCTTTACCTGAGCAACTTGGCTTCGGAAGTGGTACTCATACACCGCAGGGACAAGCTTAGGGCGGACCCCTTGTTGGTGGAGA
The DNA here is from genome assembly GCA_038736355.1 of Candidatus Hadarchaeales archaeon. Lineage (NCBI taxonomy): Archaea > Methanobacteriati > Hadarchaeota (SeqCode) > Hadarchaeia (SeqCode) > Hadarchaeales (SeqCode) > Hadarchaeales archaeon (SeqCode). Next base: position 287,237 of record JAVYML010000001.1, on the reverse strand, counting down.
GACTGGGGGGGAAGGTCAGGATCCTTTGGAATAGGGTGGTGGAGGGAATAGAGGGGGAGAGGAGGGTGGCTAAAGTAAGGCTCAAGGAAGTGGGGACGGAAAGAGAAGAGGAAGTGGAGACGGATGGGGTTTTCGTGATGGTGGGAGAGGAACCAAACAGCGAGCTGGCGAAGAAGGCGGGGATAAAGACGGACGAGGCTGGATATATTGTGGTGGACAGGAGGCAACGCACGAGCTTAGAAGGAATCTACGCAGCGGGTGATGTGACGGATTTTCCCGTGAAACAAGTGGTTTCAGCCGTGGCTCAGGGAATGGTGGCCGCCCTTGAGGCTAGGTCCTTCCTCAGGGCCTGAGTAATCCTTCTCATCCTTCAAAGATCAAGGAGGTTGGCTGGTTCGTCTCTCCTTACTGGGGATGGTGGAATAGTTTTGGGAGATTTTATCCCCCCATTTAAGCGAACTTGCTGGGCCCTAAGGTTTTTGGGTATGGGAAGACAAAAAAGATTGGCGGGGGTAGCCAAGCCAGGTCAAAGGCGCCAGATTCAGGGTCTGGTCCCGAAGGGGTTCGGGGGTTCAAATCCCCTCCCCCGCACCATTTTTCTCCGACCAGCTTTCCCGGTCCTTCGGATCTCAATATGGGGGATGAGTATTGCCAACGAAAACCTGAATTTCATCATCTCATACCGCAGGCAATAGCCCACAATCGAAACCCTCCATACGCAACTGCTATTTTGCGATACTCAGAACCAGAAAAAAAGCTGATTTATTTCTTGTTCGAGGCTCGCTCGAGGAGTCGATTTAAGGATTCCACAGGCAGAAAAATTGATAATGGAGGGACTTTTAGGAGCTACATATAAGGGGATGTGTCCCAATTGCGGCGGTGATATCAAAGATTCGGAACTGGTGAACCGAGGTGTCTGTTACCGCTGCTTTTCTCCCAACGGACGTGGTTTGGCGAGGCCTGGAAAGTATGCCGAGGTACTGCGAGTGGAAGAGGAGGTGGAGGAGTTCTGCAAGTTCTTCGCCATGTTGATGGACTCCAAACCTTGGGCCCTCCAGGAGGTCTGGGCCAGGAGGGTCTTGCTCAAAAGGAGCTTTTCGCTCGTGGCCCCCACTGGGATAGGCAAAACTCACTTTGGTTTGGTGATGGCACTCTACCTCGCCCAGAAAGGCAAAAGGAGTTACATCGTAGTCCCGACCAGTCTTTTGGTCAAACATTTGCTTGACAGAGCAGAGGAATTGTTGAAAAGGGCGGGGAAAGCGGCCGTGGTACTAGGATATTATTCTGGGATGCCAGAAAGTGAAGGGGTATTGGAGAAGATAAGAGAGGGTGAGTTCTCCGTTCTCATCACCACAGACAGGTTCCTCTACACCAAGTTTGACCTGCTCCACTCCCTGAATTTTGATTTCATTTTCGTTGACGATGTGGATTCCTTTCTGAAGTCCCCAAAGAACATAGACAAAGTGGCCTTTTTACTTGGTTTCAGTTCGGAGGAGGTGGAGAAGGCACTCTCGGACGAGCCGGTGGAGGGGAGGAGGGAAAGGGTACTGGTGGTTTCCGGTGCCACCTTGAAGGGGAAGAGGACCAAAAGATTAAGGGTCTTCAGAAAACTCTTGGGTTTCGAGCCAGGTTTCACGCTAGAGTTCGTCAGGAACATAGCCAATTTCGCGCTCAGACCGAAACGGAAGGTGGAGGAAGAAGTGGCGGACTTGGTTAAGAAGTATGGTCCAGGTTGCCTTGTCTTCGTTCCCCAGGCCAAGGGTCTGGAGTATGCGGAGAAGATAGCGGAAACCCTGGAAAAAGAGGGGATGAGCGTTTTCCTCTACGAGAGGATGTCACCCGGGATGCTGGAAAAGTTCCGCAAGGGGGAATATGCCGTTCTCGTGGGCATCGCGAGCAGCAGGAGTCCACTTGCGAGGGGTCTGGATTTGCCCGAAACGGTTAGGTATGTGGTCTTCGCCGGGGTGCCGAGGAGGGAAATGAAGGTGGAGGTGAAGGAATGTAATCCCCAGAAACTCTTAGTCGCCCTCAAGGCCCTTTCTCCTTTGCTTGGGGAGAGGATGGGAAAGAGGATGGCTTCCGTTCTTTCTTCCCTCTCCAAGGTAATTCCCGTGAGAGGTGAACTCATCCAGAAGCTGAGGGAGGCGGATGAGGGTAAAACACAGCTGGAAGGTTTTGCAGCCCATCTCAGGAAGGTGGTTTTGGAGGCGAGGGAAATTCTGGAGGAAGCGATGGGAGATGAAGAGCTCAGGAAAGAGGTGGGGAGGCTGGACGTGGAGATGAGGATGGAGGGAGGGGAGTGGGTTTTCATCTCACCGGACACGGACGGCTACCTGCAGGCCTCTGGAAGGGCCTCCAGGTTCTATGCGATGGGGATAAGCAGGGGGGTTTCCATCGTCGTCGTGGACGACGAAAAAGCCTTCTCCGGGCTGAGCAGGAGACTGCGTCTGCTCGCTGATGAGGAATTCGAGGAATATGTTCCGGAGAAAGTGAAAGAAGAATTCGAAAAAGTGGACAGGGACAGGGAAACGATAAGGAGGATCAGGAGGGGAGAGGTAAAGCCGGAAGTGCTGGATCTCCTGCGCTCCTCCCTATTGGTGGTGGAATCTCCCACGAAGGCCAGAACGATAGCTTACCTCTTCGGGAACCCTGCTCAGAGGACCCTCGACGGTTTTACCTTCTACGAAGTGGCAAGCGGGCAACATGTTCTCACCGTTGTGGCATCCGCTGGGCATCTCTTCGATCTCACCACCCTTGAGGGTTTCCACGGGGTTAGGAAGGAAGACGGGAATTATTTACCCGTTTACACGGACATCAGGAGGTGTGCTGACTGTGGAGAACAGTTCACCGATCATGAGACCTGTCCTTTCTGTGGATCGGCAAACCTCAGAACGAAGAAGGAAACCGTAGAACTCCTCCAGAAGCTTTCCTTGGAAGTAAACGAAGTGTTCATAGCCACGGACCCAGATGCTGAGGGGGAAAAAATAGGATACGATCTCTACGTCGTCCTTTCCCCCTACTGCAGGAACATCAGGAGGCTGGAGTTCCATGAGGTCACGAGAAAGGCCCTGAGGAAGGCCCTGGAAGAGCCGGGAGGGCTAAGGCCTTCCTATGTTCAAGCCCAAGTCGTGAGGAGGATAGAAGACAGGTGGGTTGGATTCGAGTTGAGCAGAAAGCTCTGGGAGGTCTTTGGGAAAAGGAACCTTTCGGCCGGAAGGGTTCAGACACCTGTTTTGGGGTGGGTGTTGAGGCAGACGGAAGAACTGAAGAGGAAAATACCCGTGGCCACGGTGAGATTGGAGAACGGTCTGGTTCTCAGGATCCAAAATCCGGAGGGACCTCCTCCCCAGGAGGCAGAGGTAACGGACCTCTCCACAAGGGAAGAAAAGGTCCTCCCCCCTCCTCCCTACACGACCGATGCCATGCTGAGGGAAGCTTCCCAGAGGCTGGGCTTCTCGGCGAGTCATACGATGGAGCTTGCTCAGACCCTTTTCGAGTGTGGCCTGATCACCTACCATCGGACGGATTCCACGAGGGTTTCGATCGTGGGGATGGAGCTCGCCCGTAAGTTTGTCGAAGAGAATTATCCCGGTCTTTCCAAGCCCAGGGAATACTCGAAGGAAGGGGCCCATGAGTGCATAAGACCCACCAAACTCTTGAGTCTCCAGCAATTACGCTTTTACCTCTCCGCCGGGATCGTGAGGATACCCCAAAAACTCGGGCCGGATCATTTCAGATTATACGATCTCATCTTCAGAAGGTTCATCGCCAGCCAGATGAAGGAAGCCAGGATCTTGGTTCAGGAATTCAAGGTGAAGGTGTGGGGAAAGGAAGTGAGGGAGAGGAGGGTGGTAGGAATCATCGAGGAGGGTTTCTTGAAGGTCCATCAGACCCTGAGGGTGGAAGGTAGGGTGGAAGAGGGAAGCTTCAGGGTGATGGAGACGAAGGTGAGGTATGAATCCTCGGTGAGACCTTACAGCCAAGGAGATCTCATAGCCCTGATGAAGGAGAAGGGGATAGGGAGACCAAGCACCTACTCGAAGATCATCGAAACCCTGTTCAAAAGAGGATATGTCTTTGAGAAAGGAGGGAAGCTCTTCGTTACCCCTCTCGGAAGGATGGTTTACAGATACCTGGAAGAGAGGTTTGGGAGGCTCGTTTCGGAGGGACTGACGAGGGACCTGGAAGAAACCATCGATGCCATCGAGAACGGAAAGATCCACTTCCAAGACGTTCTGAAGGGGATGGAGGAAGAGGTGAGGAGGGAGATCTCCAGTTCCGGGAATCCAGTTCCCTAAAAGGTGACCAGAGAAGTTCTTTATTCCTCCTTTCCCACCCCAAGGGGATGGAAAAGAACCCACTGGCGATTCTCCTCGGAGCCCTCCTGGGATTGTTCCTCGCTTTTTTGGTTTTCCACTTCTTTTCCTCCTTTCTCCCTTCCCTCCTCTACAGACCTCCCCCACCTCCACCCACCGTCAGGATAGAGAACGGCTATTATGTGGTTCACTACGAATGGAGATACCCCAGAGGGTGGGGGGGAAAGACCTGGATTTATGATACTAGGATAAAGGTGGAGGCCTATAAGTGGTTCAGGAGTAGGCCCAGGGTCAGAGATTACAGTGAGTACGTGGATAATCCCGCGGACGACCAGTGGATTTCACATCTGGCGGGTCTTCTCGAGAACGCGGTTAAGGGATGGGGAGATTTCGAAAAACTGGATTTCGTGCTTTCCTTCGTGCAGGGATGGCCCTATACTTCGGACGATGTCACCACTGGATACGATGAATATCCTAGGTATCCCATCGAGACCATCGTGGATGGTGGGGGAGATTGCGAAGATACCTCCATCCTCTTCGCTTCCCTAGTGAAAGCCCTCGGATATGAAGTGGTGCTTCTTCTCCTCGAGGAAGACAGGCACATGGCGGTGGGTGTGGCCATTTCCAGGGAGATGGTGGAGAGGTGGAATCGATATTATCCCCTCACTTACTACGAATACAATGGAAAGATCTACGCTTATTGCGAGACGACAGAGGGTTGGGAGTTGGGACGCAAACCTCCACAGTTGAGCGCTAAAGCTAAGATCATTCCCGTTTAGTCCTCAAACCTTTTTTACTCAGGGCAGAACGTAGAATCTTCGGGTAGAGAAGTCATAACAGGCCCAATTGTCGGCATAGGTTCCGAAGAGGGCATAGAGTCTTTTGTCGGTCAGATTGTAGAGAGTTCTGCTTCCACCGATGGGCTGGCTTGGATCCGCTCCATAGTATCCCCAGTGCCAAAGATAGTTTACCAGTTCCCTTCCCAGGGCGTCGTCTATTCTTCCGTAAGCTTCGGTCAGGCGTCTCACGAGTTCCTCGTATCTGGAGAGGGAATCGCGAACGGGATAACTTCCTGTTTTAAGAACCATTTCTGGAATGATGTAATGGTTGGCGAGTGCAACCACGTCTTCGTACTCCTCTATCTGTTTGGGAAGGAGAGGGAACTTGGAGGGATAGATGTAGTCGTTGTATCTCACCTCACAAAAATCGGCAGAGGTTTCTATTACCGCCCCAAATCTCCTTCTTCCCTTTCCATCCCCTATTATGTAAAGCCACGGTGTACCCCTCACGGCCTTCTTTATGGTCCAGACGGCTTCCTCCAACGTTCTGGAATATTGGACCACCTTCCTCGCCAAGAGAAGACAGCCCATTCCCACAACGGCTGGATGGGTGTTCATGGCTGGTACCATGTCCATTCCTATGGCAAGGCCCTCTTCGTTCATTGCCGAGGTCACACCCACAAATCCTGGAGCTGTTACGCTGACGAACCTCTTCCCCTTGCTGGGAACGTGTTCAATGAGTAAAGCTTCTTCGCTAAAGACCTTAGCTGTGAACATGAAGTTTCTTCCCATTCTTGCCTTGCCATCGGCGGTGGCTCTGTTCTTCACGACGAATCCGTCGCAGGAGAGGGGGGAGATCCCTACTTTCTCAAGGGGAAGTAGGGGGGTGATGATAGGATAAGCTATACTCAACAAGATGTCGAACCCTAGATTGAGGAGGAGAACATCCTCGTAGGACAAGTTTTCCCAGTTCTCGAGGTAAAGGTTGCCGTAGTCGTTTGCGCCATCCACGATTCCCTTCATTTCTTCCCTGAATTCCTTTGGGACAAACTTCTCGTTCGCATGGCACATAGCTATTATCAAGGGTTTTAGGAGGTCCGTCAACTCCCTCGGTATACCATAACTTTCAACCACTGCATAGATGAATTCTTTGGTCATCCTCTGGACACCTTTAGCCAGCAGGTAGCCATGTTGATACCCCATCTCGTAGGGCGAACCCTCAACCCTTAGGAGATATTTTCCTCCCACATTCTCCAGCCTTCCGCCTTTTAAAGGGGTCAAAGGAGAGAGATCTTCACAGGCACTCACAGGTGGCTGGAACCAGGCGAGAACTACCAGAAGGGAGAGGAGGAGGGTGAAGCCCTTCATTCCTTTTGTTTTTTTCCTCCCGGAATTTTAAATTTTAAAGGTGAATAGTTTTTCCCCTTTCAGGGCAAATTACCTCCGCACGGGTCTTGAGAAATTTTTTGAAGAGCATGGGACGCTCGCAATGCACTATTATGACCTTTTTCGGGGAAAGCCTTTCCACCATCTCCGCCAGTTCCAAGGAACTTGCATGCCCTGAGGCATGGACATGGAACATGGGCATGCCCAGGAGCTCCAGCCAGTTTTCCAGCTTCTCGAACTCTATTTCCCCCTCTTCGTTCAAGGGCTCGCTTTCGGAATAGATGAAGACGGATCCTGGATTGGGCTTGATACTCAGGAGTTCAAGCATGTCATAGTAGGTGGCGAAAAGTAGTACTTTTTCCTGATTCTGTGAAACCCAAGAACTATTCACTGTTTCGTAGAGGCTTTTCAGTTTCTGTTCCCACTTACTATTCTCCTTTTCCTTGCCGTAGATCTTCACCCTGGGGTCCCCCAGCTTGAAGGGAAAGTCCACGGGCCCCTTCTCTATTTCTTGCCTGATGTATTCGAGGAGGACAGCCTGCCTTGTGGAAAGCACCAGTATCCTTCCGTGTTTATCGGCCACCTCGAAAAAGGTCCTGAGGCGGTCGATATCCATGCTCGCGAAGCTCGTTGCCACCAGTCCCTTCGTTTTCGTCACGATTTTTTCCACCTTCTCCCTCACCTCCCCTTCGCTGAAGGGCCTGGATTCCAGTACGTTGGTCCCCTCCATGATCAGCACGTCACATCCCTCCGCCTCCTTCAAGAAATCCTCTGAAAAATTCTTGGGTCCGTGAAACCTGAGATCCCCCGTGTAAGATATCTTCCCTTCCGGTCCTTCGAGAACGAATCCATAGGAGGCCAGGATGGAATGGTCCACGTGGACGGGCCTCACCGTGAACTCCCCCACCTTCACCTCTCTCCCCGTTCTGAAGTTCATGAGGTTTGGACGGTACTGAGCAAAGCACTTATAGAAGGGGACTGAGCCACGGTCCTCGAACTTCGCCAGTCTTTCCTCCTCCTTTCTTCTTCCGATGATCTCCCTAGCGAAGATGACGCTCCAAGTCCCCTCTCCAGCCCAGAGAGGAATTTCCTGCTTGGTGTATCTTGCGTAGTCCATGTGGTCCAGATGGGCATGGGAAAGCAGGATACCCGCGATCTCCGGCTCTTCTTCCTGCCAGGGATAGAGACCTGGAAGGTTGGGAAGGAGACCCAGTTCGTAGAGTTGCTGAGGCTTTCTAGGGATGAGATAGGGATCCTCAAAGTACCTGCTTTCCCTGGCAAAATTTTTCCCGAAGTCCAAAAAGATCTTACTCTCCCTCCCCTCCAGCAGGATCTGGTTGCCTCCTATCTCTCCCGCCCCTCCAAAGACGGTTACCTTCACAACACTCTTTTGAAATAGGGTGTTGGACCAAAAAAATTGAAGCGCAAAAGTTTTTACTCTACCCCAGAGGGGGAATTTCCTACCCCCCTCATCACCCTCTTGGTTTCCAAGATGGTGACGAATGCCTTAGGATCCACCTCGTCTATGGAACGCAAGAGCTTGGGAAGTTCCCTCCGTGGTGTGACGATTTGGTAAATAGTTCTGGGTCCCTTCCTTCCTTGGGCCTTTATGGAGGTGAGGGGGAAACCACTTGAGAGGAGCCTCTCCCTCAGCTCGTTTTCCCTTTCCACCGAAATAACTTGGACGGTGGCGTATCCCCTGGCCATCCTCTCCTCCACCTCCATGCCGAGGAAAGTTCCGACGGACCATCCGAGGAGGAAAGCCGTGGCTTTTACCGCGGCCGTGGGACCAAAGGGTCCAGAAAGAAGGTCCTTCATCACCACGCAAAAAGCCACGAACCAGACCGTGGTTTCCGCCAGGCTCAGAAGGCTAGCCTCCGTCCTATTTCCCCTCACCATCAGGATCTCCTTGATGGTGAAAAGGATGCTCTGAAGCAGGCGGGCCAAGAAGATGGCCATCGTCCCTAGGACCGTCCAGACCACGTTCATTTGCTATTCTTTTTTTTCCGAACTTCTTAAACGAATGGGAACATCCTTTAAGGTGGTTTCTTATTTCTTATGTGCGAGCACCGGATAAGATCGTCCTGCTTTCCATGGCCCTTACCGGAGGGTTGGGACTGGTGGAGGTGGGGCTTTGGTCGGTTTTCGGCCTGCTCGTTTTCTTGGCGGCGGGTTTGGATGCCCTTTTTGATACTTTCACCTCCCTTTGTGTATGGGTGGGTCTGAGGGTCTCTAGACGTCCTGCAGACCGTAACCATCAGTATGGTCACGGACAGGCGGAGATGCTGGTTTCTCTCCTCCTCTCCTGCGTCCTCATTCTTGCAGCTGTGAGGATCATCCTGTTGTCCTTCCAAGGGAGCGAGCCCGCAGAGCCTCCCGTGTGGTTGCTTTTGGTAGCGGGGGTTACTATACCCCTTTTTTCGATCTTGGGAATCACCAAGCTCAGAATCGGGAGGGAGTGGGATAATCCCTCCGTGGTAGCGGATGGTTATCACACCCTTTCCGATGCCTTGGCTTCCATCTTGGTCCTTACTACCATAGTCTTCGTGAGGATGGGGAGGAGGTGGGTGGATGCCCTTTCTTCCTTCTTCATTTCCCTTCTCCTGATGTATTGGGGAATCTGCGTGGGGAGGGAAGCGGTGGGGTCCCTCATGGGTGAGGCCCCTAAAGATTTCACCTCAGAGGTCAGAAAGGCTTGTCTGGGTGTGAGGGGGGTGAGGAGCTATCACCGGTGCAGGGCTAGGAAGGTGGGCTCCAAGATCTACGCAGACCTCCACTTGCAAGTGGATCCTTCCCTCAGTGTGGAAAAGGCACATGAAGTGGCCAGTGAGGTGGAGAGGAGGCTCAAGCGCAGGATGCCTGGGCTCTCATCCGTGGTAGTACATGTGGAACCCTCGAAGAGGTGGAAAAAGGATGTTCAGTAGGATGGAAAGGAAATTTTTAGAAGAGAATGAGGTGGGTAGGCTGGCAACGGTGGGTAGGGACGGCCTTCCCCATGTGGTCCCGGTTTGCTACCTCTTTAGGGGAGGATTCTTCTACGTGGCTACGGATTATGGAACAAAGAAGTACAGGAATGTGAAGGAAAACCCCAAGGTAGCTTTGGTGGTGGATACCTACAAGCCCCACAAAGCTGTGATGGTGCAGGGGAGAATGGAGGTGTTGGAGAGGGGAAAGGAGTTCAGGAAGATCAGGGAGGAATTCTATCGGAAATTCGAGTGGGCTAGAAAGGATCCCTGGGAGGAGGGAGAAGCGCCCATCCTCAAGCTCATTCCGGAGAAGAAGGTGAGCTGGGGATTGGGCTAGACCTTTACTTCCTTCCCACAAAAAGGACAAAAGCGCGCTCCTTCCACTTCCAACTTAGAACCGCAGAAAGGACAATACTTCATCCCCTTGATTGCTCCGGGTCTCTTTTCTACCGTTTTGGCTATCCTCTTCAAATAAGGTGCCTCGGCATATTCTTCTTGGTACTTGAAGATGAGATCCTTGATCTCGAAGGGGTTCTTGATTCCATACAGGCAAGTTGAGGGGGAGGTGGAGGGGGCAATTTCCCCGACCATGGGTCCCGTGACCACGATGGGTCCCGTTCTTCCGCCCCATCCTCCCCCCATTTGCCATCCCCTCATCTCGGTTCCCAGTCCCGACTTGGTGATGGGAATCACATTTCCGAAACCGAACAGGCGTCCAATGATCCCCTGATCTACCATTACGTCGGAAAGATCATCATACTGGATTTGTCTGGAGGAGATGGTGATGAACCTGCGGTAAAGGAGGATCCTCTTGGTAGTGAGGTAATAGGTGAAGGCACCACTGTAGAAGAAGGAGGCTAGGAGGCCAAGGATTCCCACGGCCGTTAGAAAGAACCCCACGGGAAGGAAGAAGCGGAAGAAAACCAGGCCCAGACCCACTAGGACCCCCATTCCCAGGAAGAGCCAAAGGAAAGCCATGCGCTCTGGTTTGAGGACCCTCAGAACCTCCTCGTCGGGAAGGGGGGAAAAGACCTTGGGTAAAGCCTTTTCTTGCACAATTCCCTTTAAAATCCCAAATTAAAAAGTGCCTATGCCGATCGTCTTGAAGGAGGAATTCAAGGTGGTGATGGACAGGCAGCTTTTGGAGGCCCTGTTGGAGGGTGCTAGGAGACTCCATCCGAGAGAGATCCTCCTCTTGCTCAGGGGAAGGAAGGAAAAGGGGGGAGTGGAAATCACCGAATTCCTTTTCCCTCCTTTTTCCGCTAGGGGGAAGGATTTCGCCTCTTTCTCCGTCCAAGCCCTTCCCCTCGATCCCTCCCTTGTGGGTACCGCCCATTCCCACCCCTCCGGGAACCTTTCTCCCTCCCCCACCGACCTCAACCGCTTTTTCGGCAAGGTGATGCTGATCATGGGTTTTCCCTATCTGAACGAGGAGAATGTGGCGGTATACGACGGGAAGGGGAGGAGGATTCCCCTTTCCCTCCGATAAACTCAGGAAACAAGAAACAGAGACTTGAAGAGGAAGCTGGAGGCCTTCAAGTGGTAGGGCTTGGGAACGAGTTATTCCAGTCCTATTCCCCTTTCCATTCCTTTACTTTTCAGGGAGGAGAAGGCCACTCCTACCTTTGAGCATAGCTTCTTGTAATATTCTTCCACTTCAACCCTTCTTTTCCCCTCGCTCAGTTCCTTTCTCCAGGCCTCTAGGAAGAAGTTTTCCAGCTCTAGGAATTCGGCCGCGGAGAGAAGACGTTTTCCCTTCCTCTCCGCAGCCTTGAAGACAGCTTCCATCTTTTCCTTGTAGTTTAGGTCACGGAGGATGTGGTGTTCGAGCAGAATGGTCTCGGCTTGGGTTTCTTCCACCGCTCTCTTCAGGTTCTCCATGGAGGCCTCGAAGGCTTTTTGGCTCATACGCCATCCCACGAAGATGGTGGGGTAGCCATCCAGGATCATGAACTCCGGGTTCTTCTCCAGCACCCATTTCAGGGCCTCGGGATCCGCCAAACTCTGGGCATCCGAACCGAAAAGGAAGCCTCCTTTCTCCACATAAACCATTATCACCGTCCCCACTTTGCTCCCCACGTCTCCGTGCCAGACCGCCGGGGAGAACTCCACCCTCTCCCCCACCTCGAACTCCCTTCCGTCCGCCCACTCCAACCTATCGGTCACGCGGATCACCCTCTCCTCGAAGAGGGCCCCACGCTTCTTTCCGGAGAGGTTGATGTTTTTCCTCCTGTCTTTGGCCATCACCATCTTCCCTCCAAAGCACCTCTCATACATCTCCCCATCCTCCGGGAAGGGATGGTGGTCGTAGTGATAGTGGGTGACGGCCACGGCTTCCGCCCTCCCCGCAGCCTCCATGATGAGGGCACGGGAGAGTTCCAGGGCCTTCCATTCCTCCTTGGTGGGACCCAGCCCGTATCTCGTGGGACCGAGGGCCACTCCGGGATCGATCAGGAGCTTGAGTTTTCCCACCTCCAAGAAGGTACACATGCTTCTCACTCCCATCGAATCAAAGGCCAGCGGAAGGACCCTCATTTCCCCACCTCCTTCAGTCCGATTTTTCTGGCCAGCTCCACCTTCTTACAGAAGGCACAGGGATCGGAAGAAGCAGGCATGCCGCACCTGGAACATTCCAGAAGGGGAGGGGGTTCCACCACTTTCTCCAGGAGGGGGAGGAAGCGTTTGAGATGGGAGGAAACGAGCGTGCGCCTGAATCCCCTTATCTCCTCCTCTATTTTCCACATGAGTTTCTTCCTCCTCAAGCTTCTGCTTCCTTGGGCAAAGGGACATTCCTTTTTCCTGAAGGGAAGGTCACAGGCTAGGGCATAGAGCAGGTTTTCCTTCTCGGTCATCCTCCAGAGGGGCTTCACCTTCGTCACCAGCTTGGGATGGGTGGAGGGGGAAACGGGCTTGAGCCTCACGAGTTGCTGGAAGTCACCTTGGAGGTAGAGGTGGAAGAGGACCTCTGCCGTGTCGTCCAGATGGTGTCCCGTTGCCAGCCTGTTGAAACCCCCTTCCCAAGCCAGCTTGTTGAGGAGGTACCTCTTGATCGTTCCGCAGGGAGAACAAAGCCTTCCGTGGACTTCTTGGAGGTCTGGGATGGTAATCCCCAATTCCTTTTTCAGGTCGTAAACCACGCCTTTTACCCCCACCCTCTCCACAAGCTTCCAGAACTTTTCTTCGCATTCTTCCGAGTACTCCGGAATACCCAGATTGAGGTGGAGGGCCGTGAGGGAGAGGTCAGGAAAGGTTTTGTGGAGGGCGAAGAGGAGGGAGGCACTGTCTTTACCTCCCGAGACGGCCACCGCCACCCTTTCCCCCCTCTTCAGCATCCCGTACTTTTTCACGGTTTCTCTTACCTTTTCTTCGTAGAAGGAGATGAAACAACGGGAGCAGAGGTTCAGCCTGGCGTAGTCCAGCCTTACCTCCGCATCTCCTCCGCACCTTACACAAGTCCTCATCAATCAAAGAGCGAATTCGCCAACTTATAATCACCTTGGGTATCCTTTAATTTAGATACTACCTAACTTTTGGATGCTCACGGAAACGGAGGCCAGGTATGTGCTCTTCCTCTACAGGAAGCAGGAGGAAGAGGGGGAAAAGGTAGGGACGGTTGCTTTGGCAAGGGAGATGGGAGTGAGGCCGGCCACGGCCACTCAGACCCTCCGCAAATTGGCTTCGAAGGGTCTTCTCCGCTACAAACCCTACAGAGGGGTAGAGTTTACCCCCCGCGGGAGGAAGGAGGGGAGTGAGCTCCTGAGAAAGCATAGGCTCCTCGAGTTCCTCCTCCACAGATTGCTTGGCTGTGATTCCCAAACCGCTTGTAAGGAGGCCTCCTCTCTCCTTTTCGTTTCCACTTCCTTGGCGGATTCCCTGTGTGAGGCATTGGGACATCCCTCCACCTGCCCCTGTGGCAAGCCCATTGGGAAGTGCGAGGGGAAATAATGGTAAAGGCGGACCTGATTCTGAGGGAGCTCAGACATCACGCTCCCTTCACTGCTTTGGGTGCTCTCACGGGTATTCTCCTCTTGGTCCTCACCGTGGAGCTCCTGACGAGAATGGAGCACGAGCACCTCTTCCATTTCCTCCATCCCCTCCATCTCTTCCTGAGCGCCACGGTGACCACAGCCATCTACAGGAAGTACGGGAAGGGGAGGGGAGAGGCTTTGGTGGTGGGGTTTTTCGGATCGGTGGGTATCTGTACACTTAGCGACATTTTCCTTCCCCATTTGGGTGGTTTGGTGCTGGGGATTCCCATGCATTTCCATCTCTGCTTGCTCGAGCATCCCTACCTCGTCCTTCCTGCAGTCATGCTCGGGATGGGTTTGGGGATGATGAGACCCAGCACGGAACTTCCCCATTCCGGTCATGTGTTGGTCAGCACCTATGCTTCCACCTTCTACCTAACCGCCTTTGGATCACCCTCCAGTTGGCTTCCCTTCCTTCCAGCCCTTTTTTTCCTCCTCTTCCTAGCCGTCTGGCTCCCCTGTTGTACCAGTGATTTCATCTTTCCCCTTCTTTTCTTAGAGCATCCTTCCCTCCCCGAAGGAACCCCCGAATAGGATGGGTTCATGGGGGAAGCAAGATTTCCCTTACCTTAGGGCAAAGCTCCCTCCTGAACCTGAAGAGATGGTTGGGATGGGGGGTGAAAAAGATTTCCTTTCTCCCCACTCTTGTGCGAGTGATCTTCCTCAGGTCGTCTGGCGGACTCACTCCCATGAGTTCACAAATGGAGGCCGAGGCGAATCTTCCCATGGCCACCACCCTTTCTGGACGGAGGATTTCCAGCTCCCCCTTAAGGAGGGGGACACAGTTCCTCCTCATTCTTTCTACGCTTTTCTTGTCTGGCGGTCTACACTTCACCGCGGCGGTGAAAAAGATGGAATGTCTCCTCAGGGTCTCTAGGACCTCTTCCATACCCACTCCGAGGATAAGACTGAGGGAAAGCCTGAGCCTGTCGAAGGTCTCCAGATGGTAGAGGGAACCCACCTTCCTTCCAGGAGGAGGGGATTCTCCCACGGCCAGTACCTTCACCTTGGGGGGAAGCCAGGAGTAAACCCGATCGAGGAGGAAGGGCTGGTCCACGAAAGGACAAAGTTTGCAAGAGGCCACGGCCCTCTCCAGTTGCCGTCGAGGTTCCATCTTGGTGAAAGGGAAGGAAGGAACTTAACTTCACCGGATTACTGGGGGCTTTTTCCCGTTGGGATCACGATGGGTTAGAGTCCACCCAACGACTCGAAGAGTTCCCTTTGGAGTTTTACCACCTCTTCTGGCAGATATCTGGGTCCCCCCAGCAAGAGGGAGAGGAGGTAAGTTTTACAAGTTCTTTCGAGGGCTTCCGAGAGCTCCAGGGCCTGTTCCAGATCGCGACCGCAGCACAGGGTCCCGTGGTTGGAGAGGAGAACAGCGTTCTTCTTATTCAGCGCCTTTACCACGTTCTTGGCGAGTTCCTCACTTCCCGGAGGGGCATACTCTGCCACCTCCACCTCCCCTCCGAAGAGCACCACCACCTCCTCTAGGAAGGACGGAATCCCAAGCCCCACGGAGGCGAGGGCACTGGCGTAGACCGGATGGGCATGCACCACCGCCCCCACCTCAGGCCTTGCACGATAGACTGCCAGGTGCATGGGGAGCTCGGTCGAAGGGGTTAGTCCTTCCAACAGGTTTCCCTGTAAGTCTACCACGGAAACCTGTTCGGGCTGCATGCACTCGTAGGGGATATGGCTGGGGGAGATCACCACCAGATTTTTACTTGGGATTTTGATACTCAGGTTCCCCATGCTTCCATGGGCCAGTCCCTTCTCCACCATCCTCCTTCCCCCTTCCACGATCTTCTTCTTGAGCTCCAGCTCCATCGTTTCTTTTCTCCTTTCGGGCCTTTATTGGAAGCGGTGCCGACTTTGGGAAGATTTATAGAGGACTAGATTAAAGAAAAAAGAGTGCCGACGGCCGATGACTTCACCAAGCCGGTGGAATGGATTCCGGATGTGGCTTATCAGTTCGCTCAAATGATTAGGGACTTTGGAGAAAAGAGATACCGGCCTCTCAGGAGGAAGATAGACGAGGACTGGAGAGAGCACAAGCTCGTGGAGCCCCTCCTGAAGGAAGTGCTGGTGGATTTGGGAGTGAACAAGGCCCTCTGGCCGGAGGAGTACGGTGGTCTGGGTTTGCCCAGGGAGATACTGGGAACCATGACGGCGGTGATGAGTGAAGAGCTGGGAAGACTGGACTCAGGGTTCGCCGTTTCCGTAATGGTTTCCCTCTGGCCTATGGTGATGATTGCGGTGGAGCCACACAAGAACGAGAGGCTGATAGAGGAGTTCGCCCCAAAGTTCTGCGGAGAGGAACTCTATGTGGGATGTAACGCCATGACGGAACCTCAGGGGGGTTCGGACATAGAGAACTTGGGGGCCATGAAGGGGAGGACGATCAGGACCATTGCTAGGCTGGAGGGGGATGAATGGGTGATAAAGGGTCACAAGATCTGGCCCACCAATTCCGGAAGGATCGCTGACCTCTTTGGAGTGGTGTGCACCACCAACCCCTCGGCTGGGGAAGAGGGGATGGCCTACATCTACGTCCCGGCCGATGCCGAGGGGGTGAGGGTGGGGGAGCCCTATCAGAAGGCTGGAATGGCAGCGGACATGAACACGGACATCTGGTTTGAGGAAGTGAGGGTTCCAGCCTACTACAGGGCCCATGGACCGGGTCTCGATGCCAAGTACTTCAGGGAGCTCATCACCGTAGCGAACATCGCCACCGCAGGCTTCTCCGTGGGCGTGATCAAGGATACCTACGAAATCCTGAAGAAATGGGTGGATGAGAGGGTAGTGGCAGGAAAACCCCTCAAGGAGCACTCGATAAGTGCGGTGAACCTAAGCGAGATCGCCACCGCCGCTGAGATCTGTACCCACGCCCTCTACATGGCGGCCAGGATGTACGATCGTCCCGAAATCTATGGGGAACCATGGTCGGAAAAGATCGTAGCGAAGACTAGGGCAGTCTCCCTTTTCTGTAGCGATCAGGCTGTTCATTGTACCAACAGGGCCATGGAGCTCATGGGCTCCTACGGTTACTCCAGAGAATTCGACGTGGAAAAGCACTGGAGGGACTCGAAAATGCTTACCCTTTGGATGGGCGGAAGACAGTTGGATATGATAGAGATTACCAGGTACTTTTACGAGTGTAAGACCATCTAAAAGAAAAAAGGCGCCGAAGCCGAGGCTCAATAGGCCTCCTCTTCTTCCCCTCCTTCCCACTCCTCTTCCCAAGCTTCGGTTTCTGGTTCCGAAGTTTCCATTTCCGAGACTTCGGGTTGGGGTTTGGGTTTGGGGGAAGGCTTCGGCGCTGGTTTCTTTTTCTTCTTGGGCTTGGCTTTACATTTCTTGGGCATAAAGAAAAAACGGAGAACCGGTTTAAAAGCCTACCGCCAGTAGCTTTGGTTTCCCCTGGCACATCTATGACTTTCGTTTCTCGAGGATCTCCACTTTCCCCTGGTCTGCGTCCACCTCCACTAGGTCTCCGGTTTCCAGCAGACTCAGGTCTACCCTGTCCACGCAGGGTATGTCCGCCAGGATGACCCCGGCGGCCACGATGGGTTCCGTTTCCTCGTTGACGATGGCTAAGGGGGCTACCCCATTTTTCTTCAGGGCATAGATCACATAGGACCCCACCGTGGACCCCTTCCCTCGGGGGAAGATCAGGATCTTCCCTTTCACGGATTTACCCTCGAGTTCGTGCCCCCTCTCCACCACCATTCCCGTTTTCGGATCCACCCCTCCGTAAAAACTGAGAGGGGAACGGGAGACTAGAGCTTCCCCCCTTGCCTTACCCGGATTAACGGTTCTCCCCCTCATCTTCCCCCCCTCAGGAGCTCCCCTGGAGGGGAAAAGATCACTTCCACCCGGCAGAGGGAAGGAAGGTAGTGGGCAGCCTTGGCGGAATCCACCCCCACCGTCTTGAAGCCGAGTTTTTCCAGAGGGGAAACGACCGCACAGGTATCCGCCACCATTCTTCCACCAGCCTCCTCCACCTTTTTCCCAAGCCCGGAGCGCATGGCTTTTTCCTTGACCCTCCTGCTGGTACAGATCCAGAAGGGCTTTGGATTTTTCCCCAATAGGGGAAGAAGGCGGGAGATTTCTTCCAAAGAAGCGTGGGGACAGCCCAATACCACCAGTTCCGGTTCTCCCCCCGTGCTCAATTCCTCATAGACTTTCCCCACCTCTTCCCTCCCCACCCTCATCCTTTCCAGTCCCTTGGTTTTTTCTGGATCGGCCTCGGGCGTGATTCCCTCCACATGGAAGAGGGCCACCGCCCCTGAAGCTGCCATGGCTGCCCCCAAGGCTTTCAGCTCTTCGATCCCGGCCCTTTTTATCCCCCTGAAATAGGGTATCCCTCCGCCCACTTCCCTCCCCACCCAATAGCCCAAGGCACTGAAGTCCGAGGGACCCTCCAGCTCTCCTTCCACTTCCACCACTAGGCTGGGCCACCGGTTTTCCTCTAAGTGGAGCCCATATCTTGGGGTGAGTCCACAGATGGCTGCCGCCAGGGCAGAGGGCCCACCTTCCCTGTTCGTCCTAGCACCCAGCACCGAGTTCGAGAAGACCACGGCCGAGGATTCCGACCAGGCCAGATGTTCCCCCCTCGAGGGTACTAGACCGGCCAAATAGGGGGTGCAGGTAACGGTGGGTTCTGCTCCCAGTCTTTCGAAGGCCTTGAGGATTCTGAGTTGTTTCTCCGCAAAGTCCTCGGGGAAACCCATCGCCCTCCATTCTTCGAGGTCCAGACCTGCAGGGTTAAGGGTGGTTCTCACCCTTACCCTAGCCCCCTTGGCTGCCAGATCCTCTAGGAACTCCAGACCGGGCTCCCCCACGGATTTATAGGAGACCCCAGAGACCTGGCATGAAGAAACGGGGATCATCCTATCGGCCTGATAGAGGTCACCCATCTTGACGAGGAGGCGGAACATCTTCTCCACTATCTCTCCCTCCTCCCCATCGAGCATCCTTTCCTGTTCTTTCGTGAGATGCATCCCTCACCTCCTAGGGCGGAGGAAAGAAGAGCGGGGACGGTCGGGGGGGATGGTGAGGTCGAAGCCCACCTTCGTGGTGAGGCCCGTCTCGGGATCGGCGGAGGGGTCCAAGGAGGAACCCCTTTCCTTTTTCACCACCATTCCCCGGTCACCCTGGAAGCGCGTGGCCATGGCCCACTCCACCTCTTCCGGGTTCCTTGGGTTTATGTCTTCGTCCACCACCCAAACGTGTTTGAGGGAGGAGTGCCCCCTAAAGGCCGCCTCTATCGCTTTTTTTCCATCGTCCGGTTTCCTTTTCTTTATACTCACCACCGCATGCAGCCAAGAGCACCCTCCAGGTGTGAGGTAGACATCCTTGCATTCACATACCTTGTTCACCTCCCTGAAGATGGTGGGTTCCCTGGGCATACCCATCAGGATCTTGTGTTCCGGTCCGGCTGGGAGGATGGCATGGTAAAGGGCTTCTTCTTTTACAAAAAGCTTCTTCACCCTAGCCACTTTCTGTTTCCTCACCATATCCAGAGTTCCCGTGAGATCGAGGAAAGGTCCTTCTTCCCTTTCTTCTCCTGTCATTTCCATGATCATCACCATTTCCGCTTCCGGTACGAGGAGTCCTCCCAGCTCCACCACCTTCGTCTTCCGGAGGGCGCTGGCCATTCCAAGTTCACTCCTTCCGAGCTCTAAGGAGGTGGCGGCTGAGAGGAGGACATGCACATCACATCCAATACACACCGCGAATTCCTTCAGTCCCCTCTCCAGGAAGGTGTGGAAGTGTCTTGGAAGGATCCTCATCACCACCCTGTCTTTCCCCACCACCATCATCCTGTGGAAGGATAGGTTTATTCCCAGCTCTGGATCCTCAGCGACCACTATTCCTCCCGTGATGTACTTCCCGCCGTCGAAGGGGTAGTGGAGAAGGATGGGTAGTTTTCTCAAGTCGGGTGGAAGTTCCCTGTATTCCCTCGCCTCCATCCTCTCCGGTTCTTTAGGATTTTCTATGGCCTTCAGTAGGGTGCGCAGGAGATCGGAAGGTTTAACTCCCAAGGCTAGGGCCACCAGCTCCCTAGAAGCACAAACGTTGGAGACTAGGGGAAAAGGGGATCCCTTCACCTTCTCGAACTTAACCGGTTTTTCCCCCGCCTTCAGGAGTAAGGAGGTGATTTCGTATCGGGGACTCACCTCCCTTTTAACCTTGAGGAGGAGTCCTTTTCTTTCCAGCCTTTCCACGAATTCCCTGAGGCTCATCCTCCCCCCCATCTCCGATAGAGACGGTGCTTTATCCCCAGCACATCTAGGATTTTGCCCACGATGAAGTCCACCAAGTCCGAGAGGTTTTTTGCCCCATGATAGAAGGCAGGACAGGCAGGAAGAACCACCGCGCCTGCCCTTTTCGCCTTTAGCATGTTTTCTAAGTGGATGAGGCTGAGGGGGGTCTCACGTGGAACCAAAACGAGGGGCTTTCCCTGCTTGAGCATGACATCAGCAGCCCTGGTGATGAGGTTTCCTGAAATCCCATTCGCCACACAGGCCAAGGTCTTCATGCTGCAGGGGACGATCACCATTCCGTCCACCTCGTAGGAGCCACTGGAGAGGGGAGAGGTGAGTTCATTTTCTCCGTATTTCCTGCTGGCCAGTTTTTCCACTTCTTCCGGTTCCTTTCCCATCTCCAGCCTCAGGATTTCCTTTCCAGCCTCCGAGAGGATGAGGTCCGTTTCTATTCCCAACTCCCTGCAAACCTCTAAGAAGCGCACTCCATAAACCACTCCGCTGGAGCCTGTGAGGGCAACGATGAGGTGCATCTCTTCTTTCTGGAGAGGGGGAGTTAAAAGCTGCCTAGGGAAAAGGGAAAGATGAAACCAGAGGGTTTCCTGCTGGTGGGTTTCCTGCTCCTCCTTTTGGGTATCCTCTTCCTCACCCTCGGAGTGTGGGGGATGGCGGAGAGGGGGAGGGTAGAGGGTGGGGGGGTGGTGGTGATAGGACCCTTCCCCATAGCCTTCGGTACCAGTGAGACCATAGCCAAACTGATGGCGGCCGTGGGTTTGATTTTGGCCCTCCTCTTCATCCTTCTCGTGTGGAGGGGTTAGCTGGAAGGTTTTTTAGAGGGCAGGTGGGAGGAAGAAGGTGGGAAGATGGGCTTGTTTGGAAAGAAGAAGTATGAAAAATGGAGCGAGGAGCGCGTGCTTTCGGAAATGAAGGAGTGGGCCGAAAAACATGGTAGGGCACCCAGGGCGCGTGATGTTTCTCCCTCCTTGGTGAGCGCGGCGGTTAGGTATTTTGGCTCTTGGGCCAAGGCCAAGCGAAAGGCCGGTCTTACGGTATATCCTCCTGGAAGGAAGAAGAAAGAATAGCCGAGGATAAATAACGGGCTGGGGAGGTGGAAATGGAATGGACGTATATTCGGCCATAAGAGAGCGAAGGAGTGTGAGGGCCTATCGTCAGGAGCCAGTTCCGGAAGAAGCCTTGAGGAGGATGCTGGAGGCAGCCAGGCTCGCCCCCTCCGCTAAGAACCTTCAACCCTGGAAGTTGGTGGTGGTTAGGGACCCGGAGCGAAGGAAAAAGCTGGCGGAGGCCGCCTACGGACAGGAGTTCGTGGCAGAGGCCCCCGTGGTGATAGCGGCCGTGGCTTTGGATCCTGAAAGGGTGATGAGGTGCGGGGTTCCTTCCTATGCCGTGGATGTGGCCATCGTAGTGGACCATCTCACTTTGGCGGCCGTACAAGAGGGACTGGGGACCTGCTGGATTGGTTCCTTTTCCCAAGAAGAGGTGAGGAAGATTCTTGGTATACCCGAAAAGTACAAGGTGGTGGCACTCCTCCCCGTTGGTTATCCTGCGGATGAGCCCCTACCCAAATACAGGAAGGAACTGGACGAACTCGTCTGTTATGAGGTCTTCAAGGAATAGTGGGTGTGACGAAGAGTCTAAGGATTGCTTTAAGCCGTTCAAGACCGATTTTTCCCTCAATCAATCGCGTTTTGGGTGGAGGAATGGGGCTGGAGGAGATCTGGGCTAAGATCCCTTCGATGGAATGCGAGGAGGGATGTACCGAGTGTTGTTTTTGGCCCAGCCGTACTCCTCTGGAGGAGGAAAGGGTGAGAAGATGGTTGAAGGAGAGGGGAAGGGAAGAAAGGGTGGGAAAGGTGGGGGAGAGATGCCCCTACGCGGAAGGGGGAAGATGTTCTATCTGGCCTGTGCGCTTCCTTCCCTGCAGGCTCTTTGGGGTGGTGGAGACCGTGAAATGCCCCAAGGGGAAGGGGCCTTCCAAGTTCCTCACGGAGGAAGAGGCCTTAGCCCTCATCTTGGAGCTGGATGAGGAGAACAGGCGTTTCTTGGAGGGCAAAAGGGTTTAATCGGGGTGGGAAAGGGTTGGGGAGAGGTTGAGTCCACCTAAGGAAGTGGCGTTGCTGGGTCCGGAGGGAACCCATACCGAGAGGGCTTTGGAAGCCCTCACCGACCTCCTTCCCAGGGGAGCCCCTAGGAGGTACCTCTTTCCCGTGGCAGAGGTTTTTGAGTATGTCTTCACCCACCCAGAGGCTTTGGGGGTGGTGCCAGTGGAGGATTCGGTGGAGGGGGAGGTTCCCTTCGTGTTGGATCTCCTCCGGAGATATCACGGACTGAGGGTGTTGAGGGAGATCAGGATGCCCGTTGTCCATCACCTCTTGGCCAGGCACGGGGAGCTGGGGAAAATAAAGGTGGTGGCTTCCCACCATCAGGCCCTCTCCCATTGCAGGAGATACTTGAGGGAGAATCTACCCCACGCGGAGTTGAGGGAGATGCCCAGCACGGCAGCAGCCGCAGAACTGGCGGCTTCCGATCCCTCGGTGGCGGCTGTGGCGGGGGAAAGGGCCGCGAAGATTTACGGGTTGAAGATAGTGAGGAGGAACATTCACGACCAGGGCCTTAGTTTCACCAGATTCTTCGTTTTGGGTCGGCAGCCCCTTCCAGGCATCAGACCCGTGAAAACCTCCGTGCTGTTGGAACTGGCTGAGGATAGGCCGGGCATTCTCCAGGAAATCCTGCGGGAGTTTTCTTCGAGGGGAATCAACCTCACGAGGATAGAGTCCAGGCCGGACAGGGGGGTGTTGGGAGAATACGTGTTCTTCGTGGATTTCGAGGGAAGGGAGGGGGAAAAGAGGGTGGAAGAAGCGTTGCGGGCTATAGAGGAGAAGAGGGTGCACGTGAGGTTGTTGGGATCTTACGATGTCAAGGAGGTGAAGGGGGAAAGGGTGAAAAGAGTCTCCTTGCTGGGAAGGGAGGAGAAGGAGCTGGCGGGGTCGAGGTTGGCGGAAGAGAAGGCTTTCATAGAAGAGGGGGAGAAAAGGGTGATGGCAGGAGACCAAATCAGGCAGGGAGAACTGGTGAGGGTAAAAACCCCTGCAGGGGAGAGGTTGGCCTTGGTGGTCTCTTCCGACAGGTACAACCAGTTGGGGGAGGAGGTGGTGGTGGTTCCGGTGGCGGAAGGGAGGGGGAAGGAGGAACTGGATTATGAACTCTCCGAGAAGGATTTGAGGTTCGCCGGGTTGAAGGGTCCCAGGAGGGTGAGGATGGGTGTGCTCCTCACGGTGGGAAAGGAAGGGGTGAAGAGGGAAGGGAAGCTTCCCTCTACTACGGTAAGGGAAATCCTCTCCAAGCTGAGGGAGAGGGTCCTCTCCTCGGACCTGTGAGGATAAAGGCTAGGTTTCCCATTTTTTCCGATGTCCGAACTGGAGAACGTGATCCCCTTGGTTTTGAAGGCGGGGGAGGTGCTGAGGGAAGGTTTTCGTAGGAGTGGGTTTCTGGGAATGCGAGGAACGGCCAAGGGTCTTACCACCCCATATGACCTCAAGTCGGATAGGGTACTGGTGGAAGGGCTTTCCTCCTCCTATCCCGACCACAACCTTCTGACGGAGGAAACGGGTCTGGTGGAGAGGGGATCGGAGTTCACTTGGGTGGTGGACCCCTTGGACGGGACCACGAACTTCGCTTCCGGCAACCCCCTTTTCTGTATTACTTTAGCTCTTTTGAGGAGGGAGGAGCCAATCCTGGGGATAACCTTCCTCCCCGTGCTCCAGGAGCTCTTTCTGGCCGAGAGAGGAAAGGGGGCCTTCTTGGAAAGAAGGGAAACGGGGGAGAGGATCCCCATCCATGTGTCCGGAGTGGAGGAGTTGGAAAGGGCCTACGTATATTCCTGTGAGGGGAGCGAGACGAACAGGGAAAGAACGGGGAAAATCGTGTGTACCCTCTATCCGAGGGTGAGGGATTTGAGGAAGCTGGGTTCGGCGGGGGTGGAAGCGGCCTGGGTGGCATGCGGAAAGGGGGATGCCTATGCTGCCACCGCCCTCCAGCCTTGGGACGTGGCAGCTTCCGTCCTCTTGGTGGAAGAGGCGGGTGGGAAGGTCACGGATTTCCGAGGGGGAAGGTGGAGACCGGAGAGGATGGATCTGCTCTTTTCCAACGGAAAGCTGCATTCCCAGCTTCTCGGATTGCTGGAAGGTCTTTAAAAGGGGAAGGAAAAGGGGGGAGGATGAGGCCCCACCATTTGGGTCTGATACCCGATGGGAACAGGAGATGGGCGAGGGAACATGGTCTGGAGGTTTGGCAGGGTCACGAAAGGGGAGTACGGGTCCTTGAAGATTTTCTCCATTGGTGTCTGGAGGAAGATATCCCAGAGGTTACCGTTTACACCCTTTCCTTGGAGAACTTGGAGAGAAGACCGGCGGAGGAACTCCGCCATCTCTTCAGGTTGATGAATCAGTGTTTGCATAGGGTGGAAAAGGATCGCACGATCCATGAGAAGGAGGTGAGGGTGAGGGTTTTGGGGAGGTTGAATAGGTTGCCCGGCTTTCTCCTGACGGGGGTGAGGAGGGTGGTGGAGGCCACCAAGTCTTACAACTGTAGGCATCTGAACTTCCTGATAGCCTACAGCGCCCAAGATGAGCTCTTCTCCGCCTTGAAAAGGCTCATGGCGAGCAGACCGGCCAGGCTAACGAGGGAAGTGTTGGAGAGGTATCTATGGGTGAAGAGGCCCGTGGACATGGTGATCAGGACCGGAAAGGAGCACAGGCTCTCCAACTTCCTCCTCTACCAGGCAGCATACGCCGAGCTCTTCTTCGTGGACAAGTACTGGCCCGATTTCACCAGGGAGGATTTGGAGAGGTGCTTGGAAGAGTTCGAGAGAAGGCAGCGCAGGATGGGGAGTTAGCCCCTTCTCCTCAGAAGGAGCCTGAAGGTTTCTCCCTCTATCTCCCAGTCCTTCACATAGCCCTCCTTCCCCACCTCTTCCCTTCTGCAGATCCTCAGTCCCTCTATCCTCACTTCCCTCTTCAAGTACTCGAGGTGGGGCTCCAGAGCCTTGGCATCCTCCTCTCCCATTCCCAGTTCAGCTTCCACCCTTTCCTCCATCTCCAGACCCATTTCCTTCCTCATCACTTGGAGGCGTCTCACGAGCTCCCTCGCGAGCGCCTCCCCCCTCAGTTCCGGTGAAAGGATCCTGCTCACCGCCACCTCCCTGTTCTCCGTCTCAACAATGGAGTAATCCCCTTGGGGTCTTTCCATCTTCCTTTCCAGCAGGAGGAGCCTCTTACAGTTGAACCTCTCCCTCAGGAAGTCTTCCAGACCGTGGAGGAGCTCCAGCTCTTCCTCCGGAAGCCTCACCACCACCTCCGCCACCGGCCACCTGAGCTTGAGTCCGGCCTTCTGTCTGGCCTCCGCCACCTCTTCCGTGAGGATCCTCGCGAGTTCCATGGCCCTCTCCAGCCTTTGATCCCTCAGTTCCCCTTCGGGCAGGGGCCAATCGAGCAGGTGCACGCTTTCCGGTGAATCGCCCATCCTGAGATCAGCATACATGACCTCGCAGAGATGGGGGGCGAAGGGAGCGAGCAACCTGAGAAGGCGCTCCAGGGAATAATAGAGGACGGCATAGGCGGCAAGCTTGGAGGGATGTTCCTTTTCCACCCAGGTGCGCGGGCGGATGGCCCTCACATACCACCTGCTCAAGTCCTCCAGCACGAAGAAGAGGAGGGCCCTCACGGCCCGGTGTACTTCACATCCCTCTAGGGCTTTCGTCACCTCTTCCACAAGACCTTGAACCCTCGAAAGCATCCATTTGTCCTCGGGTAGGAGGTGGGGGAAGAGGGACCGAAGCGTGTGGCGACTTGGGTCGAAGGAATCCAAAGCCATGTAGGTGGTGGCGAAGACATGGACATTCCAGAGGACGTTGAGGGCCCTTCCCACCTGTTTCAGCTCGGTGAGGTTGAACTTCAGGTCCTCCCAGGGAGGATTGGCGGAGAGGATGTAGAGCCTGAGCACATCGGCCCCATGCTCCTCCGCCACTTCCACGGGATCGATCACGTTTCCCAAAGATTTGGACATCTTCCTTCCCTGCGCATCCAGGGCAAAACCGTGGGTGAGCACCCTCCGATAGGGGATCTCCCCAAAGGCCAGGATGGAGGAGACCTGCTGGGCATAGAACCATTTGGTCACTTGGTCTTCCCCCTCGGTGATGAAGGCGCTGGGCCAAAGTCTCTCGAAGGCCTCCTTCTGCTGGGGGAAGCCCAAGCTGGCCCAGGAGGCGATGCTGGAGTCGAACCAGACATCCAGGACATCCGGCACCCTTTCCATCTCCCCCCCGCATACCTGGCACTTTCCCTTGAGTTTATCGAGGTCGGAACGATGGAGGTCCAGCTCACCTTTTTCTCCGGTAAGCCTCCTCAGCTCCTCCAGACTCCCCACCAGCACGGAGTTGCCGCAGGAGGAGCAGATCCAGAGGGGAAGGGGAATCCCCCAGTACCTCTGTCTGGAGAGGCACCAGTCCCCCACCGAGAGGACACCGTTCACATACCTTTCCCTTACCCAAGCTGGAACCCATTCCACTCGTTCGTTCTTTTCCAGCAGAAGGGGTTTGATCTCCGAGACCTTCAGGAACCATTGTTCCGTGGCCCTGAAGATCAAGGGGGTCTTGCACCTCCAGCAGTGGGGATAGGAGTGGATTACCGTTCCTCCCTTCACCAGGAGCCCCTTCTTCTTCAGATCCTCCAGCACGAGGGGATCGGCTTCTTTCACCCCCAATCCAGCATATTTTCCAGCTTCCTCCGTGAACCTTCCATCCGGACCCACGGGGCTAAAGACGGGAAGGCCATACTTCCCTCCTACCAGGAAATCCTCTTCCCCAAAACCCGGAGCGGTATGGACGCATCCCGTTCCTTCCTCCAGTACCACATGTTCCCCACAGATCACCCTGTGATGCTCCACGAATTCCCTTTGCTTGGGTACCTCCTCCAGTAAGGGATGTTCGTAGCGCAACCCTTCCAGCTCCTTTCCCTCCCTCCTCTCCAAGATCCTGTATTCCTCCCAGCCCAACTCCTTCGCCACGCGTGGGAGGGTGCCCTCGGCGAGGAAATAGATTTCCTCCCCAACCTTCACCTTAGCATAGATAAACTCCGGGTGGACACATACGGCTAAGTTGGCGGGAAGGGTCCAGGGGGTGGTGGTCCAGATCAGCAGATAGCCCTCCTCTCCTTTCAGCTTGAACTTGGCGTAGAGGGAAGGATCTTTTACCTCGTAGTATTCACCCCTCACTTCGTGTTCGGCCAGGGCGGTCTCGCATCTGGGACACCAGTGGATCACCCTCAGATCCTTACGGAGCAGACCCTTCTCATGGGCTTTCTTCAGGGTCCACCAGGCGGATTCTATGTATTGGTTGGTTAGGGTGAGGTAGGGCTCATCCCAGTCCATCCAGACTCCTAGGCGCTTGAACTGTTCGGTCATCAGCCTTACGTGTTCCAGCGCCCAGCGCTTGCATTCTTCTATGAACTTCTCCACCCCGATTTTCTTTTCTATATCCTTCTTGGATCGGATCCCCAGTCTCTCCTCCACCATCACCTCAATGGGAAGACCGTGGCAGTCCCAGCCGGGTTGTCTTCTGACGTTCAGCCCCCTCATAGTCCAGTACCTCAAGAAGACGTCCTTCAGGATCTTGTTCCACGCCGTTCCCAGGTGGATGGAACCGCTGGCGTAGGGAGGACCGTCCAGGAAATACCAGGGTCTTCTATCCTTAACTTTCTCCTTGACTTTCCCGTAGATTCCCCTCTCCTCCCACCATTTCTGTATCCTCTTCTCCGCCTCGGGCGGATGATAGGATTTGGAAGCCGGTCTCATAGTCTAAGATACTTCCCGAGTGGATTAAAACGACTGCGCTCAGCCCCTATCCTTTCTCTCCCTGCCCACCACCGACCTCCAGGACCTGGCAGCCACCCTCACCCCCAAGACGATGAGGGAGATGCCTATGAGGGTAAGGGCCACCGCATAGGCTATTCCCTTGGGGTTCTCGGCCGCCGCCAGTCCACTCCCCACCAGACAGAGGAGACCCAAGAGGAAGAGAAGGGTGGTTGCCCCTACCCCAGGCCAGGGATGGCTCAGGGCCACCAATAAGAGAAGGCAGCCAGCAGCGAGGAGTCCGATGCTCACCACCAGCCTCGGCCCCACCTCCTTGGCCAAGTCCACGCCCTGATTGATGAGGAGGACGCCCGTCAGGCAGAGGACTCCCCCGAGCAGGAGCATGGCAAGGTTTCTGTATCCCTCCCAGCCAGTTTGAGGAGGAGCATAGCCTAGGCCTTGGGACAAGCTCTCAGTTTTCTTGGAGTTTAAACTATTTATTCGTCCTTCCTAGGAGGAAGAGAGCTTGGAGGAAACGGAGATCTGGACGGAGAAGTACAGGCCCAAAAAGCTGGACGAGATGGTAGGGCAGGCGGAAATCGTGGCTAGGCTCAAGAACTTCGTGAGAACCAAGGCTCTACCGCATCTCCTCTTCGCTGGGCCACCGGGGACTGGAAAGACGACCGCTGCGCTTTGTCTGGCGAGGGAACTCTTTGGGGAGGAATACTGGAGACAGAATCTGTTGGAGCTCAACGCGAGCGACGAGAGGGGGATAGACACCATAAGGGAGAGGGTGAAGGACTATGCCCGTACCATGCCCATTGGGGAAGTCCCCTACAAGATCGTGCTATTGGACGAAGCCGATGCCCTCACCGCTGAAGCCCAGCAGGCCCTGAGGAGGACGATGGAGATGTACTCTAGGACCTGCAGGTTCATCTTGGATTGTAACTATTCCAGCAGGATCATCGAACCCATCCAGTCCAGGTGTGCCCTCTTCCGCTTCCGCAGGCTGACGGACGAGGACATCAGGGGAATGCTCGAGAGGATTGCGAAGGAGGAAAAGCTCACCTTGGACCCAAAGGCCGTGGAGGCCATCATCAGGGTGAGCGAAGGAGACCTGAGGAGGGCCATCAACCTCTTGCAGGCCGCTGCCGCGGTGAAGAAGCACGTGACGGAGAAGGCGGTATACGAGGTGGCTGCCGTGGCCCACCCTGAGGAGGTGAGGGAGATGGTGGAGCTGGCCTTGAAGGGAGATTTTGAGGAGGCCAGGAAAAAACTTTACGAGCTCCTCATCGATCAGGGCCTGTCAGGAGAAGATGTGTTAAACCAGGTGCACAGGCAGGTCCTGAACCTGAAGATCCCAGAAAGGAAAAAGCTGGAGCTGATAGAAAAGCTGGGAGAATTTTCCTTCAGAATCGTGGAGGGTGCAAACGAGAGGATTCAGCTGGAGGCCATGTTGGCCCAGTTCGCCCTCGTGGGTTCCTAGAGCTCCCTTTGGAGCTCTACCCACTCCCCCTTCTTTCCCACTTCCCTGAGGCCCATCTTGCGCATGAGGGAGAGGGAGGGTTGATTGGTTTCCAGTACCCTGGCCCTCACCCTGGGAAAGCGGTCGGAACGGAACCTCCTCAGCTCCTCTTCCATCAGGAGCTCTCCCACCCTCCTCCTCCTGTGGTCTGGGTGGACGCAGATCTGGTAGATCCAGGCCTCCCCGCTCAGGCTGGGGAGGCCTATTACGAAGCCGGCCATCCCAGTTGGTCCTAGGGCGACCAGGAAGTACTTGGGAAAGCAAAGGGCCAAGTACTCGTAGGTGCCCTTCACGGAGGCCCTGAGTGGTTGACAGAGCTTGGCCAAGGCCTCTACCTGTTCGGCATCTTCTTCGCTGGCTTCCCTCAACTGATATTCAGTCAACTCCTACCGCCCTCCTGAACCTCCTTTTGATTTCTTCCGGAGTGAGGGGTATGAGACCCACTTTTTCATTACCGGGTTTGACCGGAACGTGTATAAAGCATGGGCCCCTTTCCCCCAAGGCCTTTCTGAGTTCCCCGGGTGAGAAGGCCCTCGTGGTCCTAACTCCTGCTGCTAGGGCCATGAGTTCCAAGTCTACCCTCAGATAGGAGTAGGTGAGCTGGTCCCCCGTGCTGCCAAGGGTGCCGTTGTCGAGACACACCACACGCAGGTTTTCCCTCCCCTCAGCCCCGAGCACGGAGAGGAGGCTAGAGCCGAGCACGCTCCCATCTCCTTCCAGCACCACCACCTTTCTTTCCGTTGAGAGGGACATCCCCAGACCTATCGAAGAGGCTTGGGTATAGCTCCCCAGCATGTAGAAGTTGAGGGGTCTATCCTTGATCTGATAGAGTTCCCTGCTGGGAAAGCCCAGATTGGAGACCAATATCTCTTCCTCCTCTACTTCTTCCGCCACCACTTTTATTGCCTCGTACCGCGTCATTTCGGGGGGGACAAAGGTCTTCCTATATCTTAGCTTTATCTCCCTCTTTCGAGGGGGAAAGGAAGGTTGGACCTCTGGCTCTCCCTCCCAGAGCCTAGGGGATAAAAGGATCACTCTGGGTCTCTCTTCCTCATAGGCTTTTCTTATAGTTTTTCTCGCTTCCTCTAGCTCCGAGGTTTTTTCTATTTTGGTGGTTTTGATCCCCCAGACTCTAAGGGCTTCCGGGAGGGGGCGGTTGAAAGGGATTTGAGCTGGGATTTTCTCTTCCCTAGTCCCCCTCCAGCTGGCCAGAATGGGAAGGGGGAGACCGTAAGTGACGGAGAGGGAAAGAAGGGCATTCAGAGAATTGCCCAGGCCCGAGCTCTGGATGAGGAGTGCTGGCTTTCCCCCAACGAGATAGGATCCTCCACCTATTCCTATTCCATCCTCTTCCCTGTTCAGGAGGAGGGGATGGAGGATAGGCCTGGAGTGGAGGAGGTGGAGGAGATAACGGATTTTTTCACATGGTAAATAGGGAACGAGGTTGATCCCCTCCTCCTCGAGTATCTGCAGAAGTTTCTCAGCGAGCAAGGGAACACCACCCTTTCATGACTTCCTTCACTTCCTCAAGAGAAGTATCCTTGTTTAGGATCAGAGAAGGTTCTATGGGGGAAAGTGAAAAATCTTCCCTGATCCTCTCGTAACCACCCCCACTCAAGTTGAGGAGCACCATCTCTTCTTCTTTCACCTCTCCTTCTTCTACTGCCTGGACGAGGGAAGCTACCGCCACGGAGGCGGCCGGATCTAAGTCTATGCCTTCCTCCTCTCGCACCCATTTCCATGCCTCGAGGGCTTCCTTGTTGGAGATTCCGTACATCCTCCCCCCGCTCATTCTCAGTGCTTCATATACTCCACCTTTCACGGAATAAGGTGGGGAGGGGTTGGAGAGGATGGTAGCGTACATTTCCTTCTCGGCTTCTTCCGGGGAAGGGAGGTCCAGCTCAGGTAAGATCCTATTCCTGCCTTCTTTCCAAGCGTGAAACATGGGGGCGAAGGGTAGGTTCTGGGAAAGATGGAGCCTAGGGAGTTTTTTCCCGAAACCTCCATCGGCCAGAAGCCTGAGAGAAGCCTCCAATACGGCAAGGGCTCCCACCCCACTTCCCACCGCCTGGAAGTAATGATCTGGAAGTCTCCCCATCTCGAGCACGGCACTTAGAAGAAGGGTACCTATTCCATCCCTTCTCCCCACGTTCCTAGCCCCTCCCTCCGCTATCGTGCCTTCAAGTCTAGAGATCCTCTCGACCCATTGGATGGCTTCCCGGTATCCTCCTTCCGCTCCCAGCAACAGGAAGTGGGAGGGTTTCTCCCCCGGTACCCATATCCTGGACAAATACGGGCGGGGAACTACCGCCATCACTTGGACGGAGGTCTTTTCTGAGAGGAGGGCAAAAGCCCTCGCCGTGTTGCCGGCAGAAGCAACTACCATGATTCCCCTGCTCCTCTCCTTGGTTCTGGCCAGCACGGAAGAAGCCTCGAGTTCCTTGAAGGAACAACTCATGAGTTTCGCCCCACGTTCGGGCCAATAACCGCTGAAGCTTATGTAGAGGTCCTTGAGCCCTAGCTCCCTGGCCAATCCTTCGCTCTTGTAGGTAAGGACCTCTCCCTCCGTAGGCAAGGGGGAAGTGCAGGGGAGCCACTCCAAAAACTTCCACATGCCTGAAAGTTCTTCACCTTCAGTTTCCTTTCCCGGTATTCGCTCCTGAGGAGAGCATCGTGCCCAAGGGGACACCAATTCTGAAGGCGGTCTTCCATCTTGAGGCCGCATTCTAAGCAGACGAGAGTGTAGGATCCCACGCCTCATCCTCCCAGTGGTTGCAAGGGTTCGGAAAGGAGGAACTCTCCTTCCAAGATTTTCTTCTTGAGGAGTTCAGCAAGTTCCACGGCTTTCCTTCTACAGGATTGTCGAAGGGTGATGGGTACCTCCCTGTTCCCGACGGGCAATGTTCCCAATTTTCCGCGGAAAGAGGAGGGGCAGAGCTGTATACAGGTCCCGCAATCGAAGCACCTTTCCAGGTCAATTCCCTTTCCTTTTCTGAAAGCGCCCGTAGGACATTTCCTCTCCACGGGGCAGGCTTTGTGCTCGGCGCATGAGGATGGCAGATACTCCACCTTCAGATCGACTCCCTTCCAGACCTTGGAGTATTGGGTGTGCTCGAAGGGTACCCTGTCCCTCACGTCGGCAATGGGAAGTTCCACTTCCTCGTCCCTCACCTTCAATCCCTTGAAGACCTCTTCGTTCAAGACGGGTATGGCCATGGCTACGGAGGTGATGCACTCTGGTCCAGCCGAGGTGACAAAACCGCCCATGAACTTCGGGATCATTCCCTTCATATCCGCTGTCAAGGAGAGATTGGGTTTTTCTTTGGAGAAACGCGTTCCTACCCCCATGATGTACCCCATGGCTCCGTTGAGGAGGATCCTCGTTCCAATCCCCACCGTCAGGAGCTTAGGATCGTTCTCTAAAGGATTGAGCTCCCCGCACCCAGAGACGGAAGCTTCAGTCAGCCGACCCCTAAGACCGAGCACCGAAAAGATGGTCTTCACCCTTCCCTTTCCCCCGTGGACAAAGGCCATGTAGTTCCTGAAGGCACTGCGACTGGTGAAGATCCTCGCCAGCTCCATCTCTTCAAGCCTCACTTCCCTCATGAACTTTTTTCCTCCTGCTCTGACTTCTACTTCCACTTCCTTTCCCTCCACCAGCTCTCTGAAGAGATGTCCACCTCCATATTTCCCGGGAGAAAGTTCAGACCTTGAGGTCCCGTAGACGATGGCTTCCACTATCCCCAGTCGCTCGTTGGGACAGGGTCCTGGAAAAGCTGGGACTCCATTGAGCCAGACTTTTTCAGCCTTTTCGAATTTTCCCCTCTCGGCAACTGGGATGGAGAGGAGGGCGAAGGTGCCGGACATGAGGGCACAGGTGGCACAGGTGACCACATCCACCTCTTGAGGGGAGAGTCCGCTTTCGGCTGCTTTCTTGAATTCTTCAGCCGTCATTACCACAGCTTTTCCTTCCCTTATCCTGCGGTTTATTTCTTCCACCGTTTTCATCGACCTCCTCATCCCATGTTATAAAAAAAGTGTGGATAATAATACTTCTTAGTGAAAGAAAGAGGGGGAAAGGACGGGAAATTTTTTCCTCATAAGGAAAACATATTGACATTTTTTAAAGAAAAGAGCGTTAAACCCCAAAGATGGATGGAGAGGACCCCAGATTGCCGAATTATCTCTCCTGTATGCAGTGCGGTTCGTGTGTTTCTTCTTGTCCGGCCACTTATGCTTATCATCAGGGCTTCCTAGCTGAAGAGTTCAATCCCATGAAGCTAGTGGGCCTCATGAGGCTCCATTCCTCCCTTGGAGACTTTCCCCTAGACAAGTGCTTCCACTGCTACACCTGTAAGTGGGCCTGTAGGGTGGGCAATAGCGTTTCGGATCTCATCAAGGTCCTTAGGGAAAGAAAGAATGGGGTATATCAGGGCCCCCTTTACCGCTCCCTCTACGAGAAAGGCTTGTGCCTGACGCCGGAGAGCTTTAGATCCGGGACGTGGGAGGACTGGAAGGGTTTCGACAGAATACTGAAGGAAATGCCAAACGTCCGCAGGGAGCTCGGCTTAGAGGACCTGTATAGAAAAATACCAGAAGAAGCCCTTCAACAGATTCAGAGGCTCTTGGAGATGAGTTCCTCTTTGAAGTTAATCGGAGGAGGACATGGAGAAGGGTGTAAAAGACCCAATCCTCTTGGAGGAATCTACCTCTTCAAAAGCTGTGTGATGGACACCCACTATCCAGGTGTTACCCTTTCCTTGAAATACTTACTAGAGAAGCTTGACCTGAAGTACCTTGACGACGAGAGGCAGTCCAGTTGTGGTGGTTTCGGCTATTATGCTGACGAGGTTTCCCTTCCAGCTCTCTTGGCTCTGAACGCTAGGAACTTTGCCCTAGCGGAAGAAGGGGGTTTCGAGACGGTGGCCACGGTGTGCGTGACCTCCTACGGTATTCTCACCGAGTGCTGGAAGCTCTTGGGCGGGAAACTGGGGGAAGAAGTGAATGGGCTGCTCAAAGGGATAGGGATGAGATATAGGGGGAGAGTGGGGGTTTATCACCTCTCGGAGATCCTGTATGCGTTCAGGGGAAAGCTCAGGTCCCTAGTTAGTCACGACCTCTCCGGTCTCAGAGTGGCTGTTCATCAAGGTTGTCATTACACCAAGATGTTCAGGGAGTATGCGACGCCTAACTTGCTGGAAGAACTGGTGGCAGTGACGGGTGCAAGGGTGGTTGACTACGAGGAGAAGAACCTCTGCTGTGGTATGGGGTTCAGGCATACGTTGGATAATAGGGAGCTGGTGAGATCCGTAGCTCTGAGGAAGTTGAGGGCCTTGAAAAGCTCAAGGGCGAGGATAGTGGTGCACGCCTGCCCGGGTTGTCAGGTAACGCTGGACAGAAACCAGAAATACCTAGAAGAGAAAACGGGAGAAAAGTTCGGGATGGTTCATATGAATTACGGGCAACTTCTAGCCCTTTCCTTAGGTGCGGATCCTTGGAGGGTGGTGGGCATCCAAACCCATTCCATTTCTCCTCAGCCCTTGCTGGAAGAGCTTTCCCTGGTCTGAGGAGCTCAGGGTCTGGATTACCTGAACTTCTTGGGGATATGGCCAGGATGGTAGGAGAGGAAGGGCTTGATCCCGGCCCTCTTTAGTCTTTCCTCCACGTGTGGGTAGAGGAAGACGTATTCCTCTTCTAGGTTCCTGGAAAGGAGGGGATCTATCTCCTCCAGTCTGCGCTTAAGACCCACCAAGTTTTCCCTGGGGCTAAAAGAAAGCATCACGGCCGGATGACAGGCCACTCCATGGTCCAGCAGGTTCTTCAGGGCCTTCAGGGCCAGCTCGAAGGCTTCAGGTTTAGCACCCGTGAGGCGTGAGAACTCTTGGGGGTTGGTCCCTTTCAGGGAGACCCTGACGTGGAGGTTCTTGAACTCGGAAAGGTCTTTGGCATACCTCTCGTCGATGAGCATGCCGTTGGTTTCTAGGATGAAGGTATAGGGACTCTTTTCCACCAGCTCCAACAAGCGAAGGAGGTGCTTTTTGCCTATGGTAGGTTCATTTCCACTCACCCTAAGCTTGTTGTACTGGAACCTCTTAGCGCAGGCTTGGAGTTCTCTGAAGACCTCCTCCGGTGAGTAAAACTTTCCCATGGAGGGATTGTCCCTAGGGGCTCCGCTCCAACAGAACACACACTTCAGACAGCATCCACAACAATCCGCCGTGGCGATTCCACCATACCAGTCCCCCGGCCTAGGAATCCTGTAGTACCTTCTCTTCTCCCCTTCCACCACCATTTTTTCTACTTCTTGGGCTAGCTGAAGGGGATCGTACACATATAATTTCCTTTTCAGGGGGGTTAAGGCTACTCCTTTGCCCCAGCTATTGGCTTTTTACTTCATGCCATTCTCCCTTCTTTCCCACCCCTTCTATCAGCGGTTTTCTTCCTGTCAGGGTTAGATAGGACTTCCATCCTCCCTTTTGCAGGATTTCCTGCAGGTCCCTCTCCACCGCCGAGTGATAGCCTTCGATTTTCACCTTGGAGGGGTTGGAAAGGTACACATAAACATTCCTTCCATCTTTAGTACGGAATTCGAACCTCTCGTAGGAATCGGGCACTCCCTCGTACTCATCCAAGCGTTTCAGCACCTTTTCCTTGGAATCGCATTCTATTTCCAGTAACTTTCCCCAAGTGGCTCCTCCCTTGAAGGGAAAGAGAGTATCGTATTTTCCCCTCGCCCCGTGTCTCAGCAAGATGAAGTCTAGAATGCGGGCATCCTGATAACGGAACCTGGCTTTCAGTCCCTCTAACCTGGAGGAAACTGTTCGTGGGTTTGTCAAATTTCCATACACGAAGAGAAGTATCCTTTCCACCTTTACGATTCGAGGATCCACTTTTTCCTTAAGATTTTCCCATTCTATTCTTTTCCCATCTCTTCTTACTGGGACAGCTAGGTTCTAGGCACATCTTATAGGGCCTTCTTCCCGTTCTTCCCACGAGGATGAGTGGAGTGCCACAGCATGGACAGTTCTTTCCAAGGGTCACGATAGTACCTGAGGAGGGAAGAGGATAGGTTATCCTGCATCCCTTTTCGAAGTTGGAGCACCCCACAAAGCGCTTCCCATTCTTGGTTGGAATTATTCTCAGCTCCCCCCCACATTTACATCTCCCTAAGGTCCTTTGTGCAAGTCTGGTTCTCCTATACATTTCGGCCAATTTTTTTCCTATTTCTAACTCCCTTTCCCTGAATTTTCTCAGGATTTCTTCCAACTTGATCCTGGCTTTTTCCACCACTTCCTCCTTTTTGATCTTGCCCTCTTGGATGGCTTCCATTTCCCTTTCGAAGGAAGCAGTAAGCTCCTCGCTCACGATTTCCGGACACCATTCCTTCAGGGCGCTCACCACCCCCATTCCAAGCTCCGTCACGGTAATCCGCTCTCCATGGATGTATCCCCTGTCGTAGAGGTTTTGGAGGATGGGACCTCTGGTGGCCTTGGTGCCCAACCCACGTTCCGCCATTTCCTTGAGGATGGAGGCAGGATTGTATCTGGGAGGAGGTTGGGTTTCACCCTTCTCCATCCTCACTTCCTTAACTTTCAACTTTTGTCCTTCCTCCAGTAGGGGGAGGTAAACCTCCTCCACTTCCGCATATTTCCCATACAGTTCCAGCCATCCCTTTTCTACTACCCTTCTTCCCGAAAGGTGGAAGATTTGATCTCCACAAACCAATTCTATCCTCTTCCCCTCCACTACTGCCGGATCGCCGAAGACGGCTAGGAACCTGCGCACGATCAGATCGAAGAGGTTGCGGTGGCCCCCCGTGAGTTCTCCTGCTTTTTCCCCCGTGGGATAAATGCTGGGATGGGCAGGATCGGTTTTTTCACCCTCCCTTGGCTTCAGTTTCTCTTTCGAAAGCAAAATTTCTACGGATTTCCTATACTCTTCCATTTCCCCTAGTCCTTCTAGGATTCTCCTGTATCCGATGGCGGGTGGGAGTTTCTGGGAGCTGGTACGTGGATAGCTGATCGCCCCCGCCAAGTAAAGGTCTTGGGCGAGTTGTTGGGTGCGCAGAGGGGTATAGCCGAAACACCGGTAGGCTTCCATCTGCAGGGTTCCGAGATCGAAAGGGGTGGGAGGATGGCGGTGGTATAATCTTATCTCCACCCTTTTGACCACGGCTTCCCCCCCACACTTTCCCACCGCTTTCTTGGCTTCGTTTTCCTCCCAGAAGCGCTCCACTTCATGTTCGGCCACCAGCTCCTTTCCATCCACTTCTACCACCAGCTTCAGAGTCCAGAAGGGTCTGGGCACGAACTTCCTGATCTCCTCCTCCCTTTCCGCGAGGATTTTCAGGGTGGGCGTTTGTACCCTACCAGCCGAGAGCTTTGCGAAGGAACCCATCACCCTCTCCACGGAAGAGCTCAGTGCTCTGCTCACGTTCATTCCCCAATACCAGTCCAGCACATGTCTGGCGATTCCGGCGTTTACCTGCTCAAAATCTAGCCTTGGTAAAAGGTTCCTGTAGGCCTCCCTGAGTTCCTGGGCGGTGAGGGTAGAAAACTTCATGCGCTTAGCTTTTCTCACCGCTTCTTCCCCACAGAGAAATTTCAGAACCGTCCAGCCTATCACACTCCCCTCCACGTCGAAGTCGGTGGCAACCACGTATTCCGAGCTGCCCTGCGCCAGTTCCCTGATGGTTTCCAAGAAGACTTTTGTTCTCGAAGCCTTTCGATCCACTTGATAAGAGGGAACCCATTCCACCTCGAAGACAGGATAGTCCTTCAAGGGTTTGGTATTTTTGAGGGTGAAGAGGTGTCCCAGCGACGGAACCACCACCGCCTTCTTACCATCGAGCTCCAACTCGTAATAAGGCACCCCCCTCCTTTCCTCCCTCCTGGCTTTTCCCAAGGCGGAGGCGATCTTGGCGGCGGCATCGGGTTTTTCGCAGAGGATGAAGATTTTCTCCATGTCTTCCGGCAATCTTTTTGCTGGGGGATGGAATATAAGCAGATGAGAAGCCTTCTTTTCCAGGAGGCAAGAGATGTGGAGCCCACTCACTGATTACGATATATATCTCTTCAGGAAGGGAGAACATTTCCGCCTCTACCGGAAGCTCGGCGCCCATTTAGTGGATGGGGGTGCCCACTTCGCCGTCTGGGCCCCAAATGCTTCCTATGTCTCGGTGATAGGGAGCTTCAACGACTGGGACCCCGGGGCCAACCCCCTCAGGCCCAGAGAGGACGGTTCGGGCATCTGGGAGGGTTTTGTGGAGGGGGTGAGAAAGGGTGATCTCTACAAGTACCGCATCCTCTCGAGGTATGGGGGATATGCGGCGGACAAGGCAGATCCCTTCGCCTTTTTCAACGAGGTTCCTCCCGCCACGGCCTCGGTGGTTTGGGATTTGGATTACGATTGGAAGGATGCGGAATGGATGCGTTCGAGGAAGGAAAGGAACTCCCTTTCCTCCCCCATGTCGATTTACGAGGTCCATCTTGGTTCTTGGAGGAGGGTACCAGAGGAGGGGAATCGCTTTCTCACCTATTCCGAGCTGGCCAAGTTGCTTCCGGAATACGTGGAGGAAATGGGCTTCACCCACGTGGAGTTTCTTCCGGTGATGGAGCATCCCTTCTATCGCTCATGGGGATATCAGATTACGGGTTATTTTGCCCCTACGAGCAGATACGGAACTCCACAGCAGTTCATGGAGCTGGTGGACGCCCTCCACAGGAGGGGAATAGGAGTGATCCTCGACTGGGTTCCATCCCACTTCCCCTCAGATGGACATGGTTTGGTCTTTTTCGATGGCACCCACCTGTACGAGCACGCCGATCCGAGGAAAGGTATCCATCCCGAATGGGGAAGCTGTATTTTCAACTATGGTCGCCATGAAGTTAGGGCCTTCTTGATAAGCAGTGCCCTCTTTTGGCTGGACAAATATCATGCGGACGGTCTTAGGATAGACGCCGTCGCTTCCATGCTTTACCTCGACTATGGAAGAAGGGAAGGGGAGTGGATACCCAACGAGTATGGGGGGAAGGAAAATCTGGAAGCCATCCACTTCCTGCGTCGACTGAACGAGGTGGTCTACGGTGAATATCCTGACGTACAGATGATAGCCGAGGAATCCACCGCTTGGCCCTTGGTCACCAGACCCACCTACGTGGGTGGTTTGGGTTTTGGCCTGAAGTGGAAGATGGGATGGATGCATGATACCCTCCGCTATTTCTCGATGGACCCCATCTACAGAAAGTATCATCATGATCTGATCACCTTCAGCATGTGGTACGCCTATTCCGAGAACTTCATCCTTCCCCTCTCCCATGACGAGGTTACGTACGGGAAGGGTTCCCTCTTCGGGAAGATGCCGGGGGATGTTTGGCAGAAGTTCGCCAACCTCAGGCTCCTCTTTGGTTACATGTACGGCCATCCCGGTAAAAAACTCCTTTTCATGGGTGGGGAATTCGGGCAGTGGAGGGAATGGGTTCACGATGAAAGCTTGGAATGGCATGCCCTCGAGTACGAGGATCACAGGGGACTCCAGCGGTGGGTGAGGGACCTCAACCATCTTTACAGGAGGGAACCTTCCCTCCACGAGCTGGATTTCGAACCTGAAGGCTACGAATGGGTGGATTTCAAGGATGTCGAGCAGAGCGTTATTTCCTTCCTGAGGAAGGGAAGGAACAGCCCACCCATCTTGGTGGTCTGCAATTTCACCCCCGTTCCCAGGTACGGATACAGGATAGGGGTGCCCCAGGGGGGTTTCTGGAGGGAAGTGCTGAACAGCGATGCTAGAGAATACGGGGGAAGCGGATTGGGAAACCTTGGAGGAGTTTGGGCGGATCCCGTTCCTTGGCATGGTCGCCCTTATTCTCTTCCCCTTACCCTCCCACCTTTGGGGTGTCTCTACCTGAAGCCGGAGGGATGAGATGAAGTATGTTTGTATCCATGCCCATTTCTATCAACCTCCTAGGGAGAATCCCTGGCTCGGGGAGGTGGAGGTGGAGGAGGGGGCTTATCCCTACCACGATTGGAATGAAAGGATCACGGAAGAATGCTATGCCCCCAACACTGCCTCCCCCCTTTTGGATGAAAGGGGCAGGGTGAAGGAGCTGGTAAACAACTATTCGAGGATAAGCTTCGACTTTGGTCCCACCCTCCTCTCTTGGTTGGAGAAGAAAGAGAAGGAAGTTTACAGGGCCATCTTAGAGGCGGACAGGGAGAGTAGGGAGAAGTTTTCTGGACATGGTTCTGCCCTCGCCCATCCCTATTCCCATTCCATCCTCCCTTTGGACAACCGGAGGGACAAGTGTACCCAAATCCTCTGGGGAGTGAGGGACTTTCAGAGGAGGTTCGGTAGGAAGCCGGAGGGGATGTGGCTTCCTGAAACGGCGGTGGATCTGGAAACCCTTGACTTCCTCGCTAGGGTTGGCATAAAGTTCACCATCCTCGCACCCCATCAGGCCGCCAAGGTGAGACCGCTGGGTGAGAGGAAATGGGTGGATGTCTCGGGGGGGAAGGTGGATGTGACCATGCCCTATCTCTGTAGGCTTCCTTCTGGCCGCTCTCTCTCCCTTTTCTTCTATCACGGCGGTGTGGCTTTCGATGTGGCTTTTGGAGGCCTCCTCCACAGCGGGGAGCAGCTTGCGAAGAGATTGTTGGGCATTTTCTCATCCAGACCCGAACCCCAACTCGCCCACATAGCCACCGATGGAGAAACCTATGGCCACCATCACAAATTCGGTGATATGGCTTTGGCCTATTGTCTCAGGTACTTGGAAAGGGAAGGAGGAGCCAAGCTCACTGTCTATGGGGAATACTTGGAGAGATATCCACCCACCCACGAGGTACAGATTTTTGAGAACACCTCTTGGAGCTGTGCACATGGGGTAGAAAGGTGGAGAAAGGACTGCGGATGCAGGCTCGGATTCAAGCCCGATTGGCATCAGAGGTGGAGGGAACCTCTCAGAGATGCACTGAACTGGCTCAGGGATACCCTCGCCACCCTCTACGAACGTGAGGCAAAGAAATGGTTGGTGGATCCGTGGAGGGCTAGGAATGAATACGTGAAGGTCGTCCTCGATCGCTCCAGGGAGGTAGTGGAGGGCTTCTTGGAAAGACAGGGGGCAGGGAGATTGCCCGAGGAAGAGAAGGTTAAGATCCTGAAGCTCATGGAGATGCAGAGACATGCCCTGCTCATGTATGCGAGCTGCGGTTGGTTCTTCGATGAGCTCTCGGGACTGGAAACGGTGATCATCCTGAGGCATGCGGCAAGGGCCCTCCAGCTGGCAAAGGAAGTCACGGGTTTGGATTTGGAGCAAGAATTCCTCAGGAAACTGGAAAGGGCCCCAAGCAACCTTCCCGAATTCGGAACGGGAGCAGGGGTTTACGAGAAGTTGGTTAGACCTTCCGCCTACACCGTCCTCAGAGTGGCCTCCACGCTGGTGATTCTCTCCCTCTTCCGTTCCTCCCTTCCTTCCCGCTTTCATTCCTTCGAGGTGAGGGGAGGTTTCCAGCACGGGGAAGAGGGGGAGGGAAGGTTGAGGATGGGATGGCTCGAACTTTCCTCCAAGCTCACGTGGGAGAGTTCCTCCTTCCAATTCTGTGCTCTCCTCTCCCCCTGGGGCTTTCCTTTAGCTTTTTTGAGGGAGGGAAGGGGGGAGCTTCCTTCCAAGCTGGTGGAGAGTATAGCGAAGGCCTTCAGGGAGGGAATGGGTGAAGTGATGAGAGAGATAGAAAAACATTTTCCCTTCCAATTCTCCGTGCGTCATTTGCTCGAGGACTCGAAAAGGGAAGTACTGGAGAGGATGGTGGAGGAGAGGTTGGGCGCTCTCGTCTTCTTACTGGAGGAGGCGGTGGGCCTTCTTCCCTCTCCCAAAAAGGGTGAGAGGGGCCTTCCTGCAGAATTCTCCCCCCTGCTGGAATTATGGTTGAACTTAGAACTCAGGAGAGAAATGGAAGAGGGAAACTTCGGGAAGGTGGCGGAAACAATGGAGGAGATGAAGGAACTTTCGCTCAGGATCGACGAGCCCCGCCTCTCCTTTATCCTCTCCAGGAAGCTCTCCGAGCTGGCAGAGAAGCTTAAGGGAGAGGAGGGGGATGTGAAAATCCTTAGGGAAATGGCAAGGGGCATTTCCTTGCCCTTGAAGCCGAACCTTTGGAGGATCCTGGTGAGGTGTTACAGGTTAATGGGTGAATACGAGAAGAGGGGGGATAAAAGGGTGTTGGAGGAGTTCGAAAGGGTTGGAAAGCTTTTGAATCTAAAGCCCTCCTAAGAGGACAAAGTCATAGAGCCTTTCAATCACGGAGTTATCACATGGTAGATTGACGGGATGAACTGAGTTCTGAAACCGAAAGGGGTTTAATCGTGGGTCCTCAGTTAGGGTGATGGAAACTGCCATCCTCCTCCTCTCCTGTCCGGATGCCAAGGGGATAGACGCCAAGATTTCCACCTTCATCTGGAAGAACGGTGGAAACATCGTTCATTTCGATCAGCATGTGGATGAGGGATTCGGGAGGTATTTCGCCAGGGTGGAGTGGACGCTCGAGGATTTCGCCCTTCCCAAGGAGAAGATAAGGGAAGCCCTCCATCCACTGGCTTCGGAGCTGAAAGCAGAATGGGAGGTCCATTTCAGCTCGGAGAGGCCGAGGGTGGGGATCATGGTCTCCCGATACCTGCATTGTCTCTACGACCTGCTGGCGAGGTGGAAGGAGGGAAGGTTGAAGTGCGATATCCCCATCGTCATAGGGGACAAACCAGATGGAGAGGAAGTGGCTAGGATGTTCGGTGTTCCCTTCCAGTACATTCCTGTCGATTTGAACAAGAGGGAGGAAGGGGAAAGGAAGCAGATAGCCCTCCTCAAAGAAAAGGGAGTGGAGCTGGTAGTGCTGGCTCGCTATGGAAAAATCCTTTCCCCTCTTTTCGTACAGGAATTCAGGAACAAGATCATAAGCGTGCATCCCTCCTTCCTTCCCGCCTTTCCTGGAAAGGATCCCTTCACCCAGGCCTATAAACGGGGGGTGAAGCTCATAGGTGCCACGGTTCATTTCGTGAACGAAGAAGTGGACGAGGGCCCCATCATTCAGCAGGATGTGGTCAGGATTTCCCACAAGGATTCCCTTTCCGACTTGGTGAGGAAGAGCGAGAACTTGGAGAAGATTCTCCTGAGCGAGGCGGTGAGGCTTTACTGTGAGAGGAGACTGCTGGTTTACGAGAACAAGACCATCGTCTTCGAGTAGTTCGAATCAGAGCTCGATTTCGTTCACGATTTCCCAGGTCCTCTCGTTGAGTACGGTTAGGTTCTCTTCGGAAATCACGTAAAGGTAGTCCTCTAGATAGACGGCTCTCCTCACGGCACGGTTTTCCACCACCCTCACCACTTCCAAATCTTTTTCTCCATAGGAAATCACATACCCCTTTCCAAAGGCCGGTAGAAAGAAGACCTCATGGTCGGGGTCTAGGAGGAAGGCGTGGTGCGTTTCAAGGATCTCTGACCAGTACTCCTCCAAGAGGAGCTTGTCTAGCTCTATGGGTTGGGAGGGGGAGGAGAGGTCGAAGAGGGAGACCTTCACCTTCCAGTTTTCCCTTCCTATTCCCAGTAGGAGGTTATCGTTTATGGGGTGTAGATAAGAAGAATAGCCAGGCACCTTCAGCTCACCCACCACTTCCGGTTTGGAGGGATGGGAGAGGTCGATCACATGCAGGGGATCAGTTTCCCTAAAGGTTACTACGTATCCCTTATCCCCTATGAACCTCACGGCATAGATTTCTTCCCCCGAACCTAGATCCGTAAGGGAGCCAACCACCTTCAGTTCATGGTCTAAGACATACACGTCGTTGGTGCTTTCCCCCTTCCATCGGAACATCCAGGGTTCCACGGTGGTGGCGAGGCGCAGGTACCCGCCCTCCTCGTCCAGAGAGAACTGGTTGAGCA
Organism: Candidatus Hadarchaeales archaeon; assembly: GCA_038736355.1. Taxonomy (NCBI): domain Archaea; kingdom Methanobacteriati; phylum Hadarchaeota (SeqCode); class Hadarchaeia (SeqCode); order Hadarchaeales (SeqCode); species Hadarchaeales archaeon (SeqCode). The sequence goes on along the minus strand of JAVYML010000001.1, from coordinate 243,178 downwards.
GCCTTCCAGGAACTTCGGCCTGGGCCACGATTTCAAAGTTTTCCAGCGCTATCTTCACTATGTGGGTGGTCTCGAGCTCCCTCTTCCTCTCAGCCACATATCCTTCCCATCTTTTCCACAGCTCTTCCCAGGGAAGGTCTACTGAGGAGAGCAGGACCTCGAGCTCCACCATCTTGGCAGCATCGCTGAGATCGTAACCCATGAGCCTTTCCACCTTCCTCATGAGGTTCGCGGGAACAAGGTCTGGGCATCCGGAGAGGAAGTGATAGTACGTCTCGACGAGCGAGGCAGAGGAAGTGTAGGCGAGGTAGAGGGAAGTCCTTGACATGTAGACCACCGAGGCGCCTGAGTATCCCACAAAGCTCACGCTCTTCTCCACTCTACCCTCCCTCGGATTCAAGATAAAGGCCGTGTAGACTGAGTCCACGGGTATGGGAATGGGTGGATGGTAGATGTCGGTGGCTTTCACCAGCACCTCGGTATCTTTGGCTTTAAGGGGCTGCAGGGGAAGGGACACTGGACTTCCCAGCGGAGTACTGGTGACTAGATAAATCCTACCCCGGTAAAGACGTGCTGAGACTAGGTCAGCTTTCAATTCCACGTTCCAGAGTTCTCTTGGGGAGGAGGGATCGGACACGTCGTAGCCGGTGATTCCCTCGTGGGAGAGGAGGATCAACAGGTTCTCCAGAAGGAGCAGTTCTCCATTCCTCTCCAGTCTGGAGACCACCGAAAGTTCAGAGGGAGGAAAGGCCCTTATGATTTTCGTGCTCCAGTAGCCAGAGAAGTAGAGGTGTCTACCGTTGGTCTTCACGATGTCGGGCTCGTCTATGCCCTTCACTTGTATCGTGGTTTCGGAGATTCTGGAGGCCTCCTCCCTCTCCCCACTACCTTCGAGGACCCTGATGGGTGAGAGAGGAGTTTTCCCCAAGAGATACCCCCCCATCCTCCAGTAGCCGCTGAGCCATTCCTGTGACTTGGAGAGGTACTGGAAAAATTCAGCTTCGGAGGAAAACTTAATCAATCCCTGAGCGGGTACCTCCCTTCCAGGACTGCGAAGCCAGAGCCAACCCGAGGAGATTGTGAGGAGGATAAAGAGGATTAAAACGGCGCCGGTCTTGATGGGTCCAAATTTGCCCTTCACCCTTCTTTCCCATCTTCGGTAATCCTCGGCCACATCTTTCTTCCCCTTTTAGTTGGTAAAATACCATCCTGGAACGAAGATATAGTCGAAAACGTATCCGTTGTTGGTTGGAAGAATGTTTTATGAGGGGAACTCCAGTCTAAGTGATGAGGTTCAAGAAACCCTCTAAACGTCAGCCCGTTTCGATCGAAGAGGTTTTTCTAGAGCCCAAGAACCAAAAACTGGTGGTGTACCTTCCTCCCACCATAAAGGAACTTCTGGAGGAATTGGCTAGGAACTCGGAGGTCAAGACCAATACCTGCGTTCTCTACTTATTGGTAAAGCAGTTGAAGGAATTGGGCCTGTTGAAGTAACCAGCCTTTCAGTACTGGATACCCTTCTTTGCTTGGAAGGGCTCGGGGATTTTGATTTCCCTTATTTCCACCACCACATCCGCCTTCTCCCTCAGCCCTTTGGGTGCGTACCTTCCCGTGAGGACCACATCCGTTTTCTTGGGCAGGTTATCCAGGAGCTTGAGTATTTCTTCCATCCCCACCAGTTTCCATCCAGCCACTAAGTTCAGCTCATCGAGGATGAGGAGATCGGGCTTTTTTTCCTTGGCGATTCTTTCTGCGAACTCCAGTCCCTTCCTCACAAGTTCTCTGTCCTCTTCACCAAGCTCTTCCTTCTTCATCCAACCTTTCCTTCCGAATTGGTAGATCTCATAGTGGGGGGAAAGCCTCTCCCTTATCTTATACTCCCCTGTGTTCTTCCACCATTTGAGGAACTGGACGATCACGACCTTCTTCCCCTGGCCTACCGCCCTCAGGGCCAGCCCCAGGGCACTCGTGGTTTTCCCCGGCCCCGTTCCCGTGAAGAGGTAAACCTTTCCCAACCCTTTCAACCTGGAAGGGGGACAAAAAAAAAGCTGTACATCAGTTTTTAGGGTTACCTGAACGAATGATTTTGGATATGCCAATTCAGAAGATAAAAAAGAGGGACGGAAGGCTGGTAGATTTCGATCCCAGCAAAATCAGGGACGCCGTTCATAGGGCCTTCATAGCCGTGGAGCAGGAGGATGGGGAAAAAGCAGAGGAGGTTACCAGGGAGGTGGTAAGGATGCTGGAGGAGAGGTTCAGGGAAAGGATACCCTCCGTGGAGGATGCCCAAGATGCGGTTGTGGAGGTTCTGAGGAGGAGGGGTTATGAAAGGGTGGCGGAGGAATATCAATCGTACAGGGAGAAGAAAGAGGAGATAAGGAGGTTGAGACAGAGCCTCGGGATTCCCGAGCCCAAGCTTACGGTCAATGCCCTGGAGGTCCTCCGCAGTAGATACCTTTTGAGGGATGAGACGGGAAGAGTCGTCGAGACACCCCAGCAGATGTTTTCAAGGGTGGCGAAGGCCGTAGCTGGGGTAGATAGAAACTACGGTGAGGATCCTGAGGAGAGCGAGCGAATCTTTTACGGAATGATGGCGCGTTTGGAGTTCCTTCCCAATTCCCCTACCCTCTTCAACGCAGGGACAGAAATGGGGCAGCTCTCCGCCTGTTTCGTCCTTCCTGTGGAAGACTCCCTCGAAAGTATTCTCACGGCCGTGAGGAACATGGCCATCATAGAGAAGAGCGGTGGGGGTGTGGGGTTCGACTTCTCCAGGCTCAGACCCAAAGGGGACCTGGTGAAATCGACGATGGGTGTGGCCTCGGGACCGGTAAGCTTCATGAGGATCTTCGACATCACAACTGAGGTCATCAAGGCGGGAGGGAGGAGAAGGGGTGCCATGATGGGGATTCTTAGGGTGGACCATCCAGATATCCTGGAGTTCATCACCTGTAAGAGGGATTACACCTTTCTACAGAACTTCAACCTCTCCGTCTCCGTCACGGACGAGTTCATGGAAAAGGTGGAAGAGGACGGGGAATACTGGCTCATCAATCCCAGGAACGGGGAGAGGGTGGAGAAACTGAGGGCTAGGAGCGTTTGGAAGTTGATGGCAGAGTCCGCCTGGGCGAGCGGAGATCCCGGAGTGATCTTCATAGACGAAATCAACCGCCACAACCCCACGCCTGGAGTGGGTAGGATAGAGGCTACCAACCCATGTGTGCCCGTCTACACTTGGGTCATGACAGAAGAGGGACCTAGACAGGTAAGGGACCTCATCGGGAAAAAGTTCGTGGTCGTGGCGAATGGGGGGAAGTGGGAAACTACGGAGGAGGGATTCTTCAGGACTGGAGTGAGGCCGGTTTACAGGCTGATTACGAGGGAAGGGTTCGAGGTTTGTCTTACATGGGATCATCCCGTTCTCAGGGTCAAGGGAAGGACGGGATGCGCGAGGGAAATGGAGTGGGTACCGGCGGGAAAACTGGAGAGGGGGGATAAGGTACTTTTGAACCGCAACCGGGTTGTGACTTCTTGGGAGGGAAAATTCACCTTCGAGGAAGGCTATTTGGTGGGTCTCTTCTTGGGCGACGGGAAGGAGGGAAGGGTGGAGGACCTTACCCACGCCCGTATGAAGAAACTGCCCAACGGATCAGATTCCTTGGAGAAACTTGCGAGGGAAATGGGGCTGAGGCCAGGAGAAAGGAGGATCACCGTTCCGATGGAAAAGGCCTCTTCGGCCTTCTGTAGGGGCTTGGTTAGGGGACTGTTCGATGTCAATGGTTCGGTTCGGGGAAGTAAACGGAAGGGTGTTAGTGTGAGATTGGTGCAGAGCAACTTGGAGATTTTGAGGGCAGTACAGCGCATTCTCCTCAGGTTCGGGATATATTCGAAAATCCGCAAAGGAAGGGTGCGCGAGCTGGTTATTTCCGGGGAAGATCTCCTCGTTTTCGCCCGGAAAATAGGCTTTGGAGACCCGAAGAAAAGGGAACGCTTGGAACGTCTTCTCAGCCTTTACAAGGGGGGGATGGAGGGGGGACGCTTCCTGGCCACCGTAGAAAGCCTTGTCTTCAAGGGTCGAGAAGAGGTCTTCGATGTTAGGGTCCCGGGTGTGAACCTCTTCGATGCCAACGGCTTCTGTGTGCATAACTGTGGGGAACAGCCCCTCCTGCCCTACGAATCCTGCAACCTGGGCTCCATCAACCTTTCGAGGATGGTGGAGGGGAAAGAAGTGAACTGGGAGAAACTGGGAAAGACGGTGAGAAGCGCCGTTCACTTCCTGGACAACGTCATAGATGCCAACAGGTACCCGCTCAGGGAGATAGAGGAAATCACCAAGGCCAACAGGAAGATAGGATTGGGGGTCATGGGTTTTGCCGATATGCTGATCAAATTGGGTATCCCCTACAATTCGGAGGAGGCACTGAGGCTGGCGGAGAAATTGATGCGCTTCATCTCGGAAGAAGCACGCAAGAAGTCGGTGGAATTGGCCGAAAAGCGCGGTTCCTTCCCCAACTTCGAAAGGAGCATCTGGAAGGATAGGTATGGGGCCATGCGGAACGCCACCGTGACCACCATAGCCCCGACGGGGAGCATAAGCATCATCGCCGGATGTTCTTCCGGGATAGAACCCATCTTCGCCCTCTCTTTCATTAGGAAGGTGCTGGGGGGAAGGAAGCTCTTCGAAATCCATCCCCTCTTCGAGCTCATGGCCAAGGAAAGGGGTTTTTACAGTGCGAAGCTTCTCGAAGAAATAGCCAAGACCGGATCCCTCCGCGGGGTGGAAGGGGTTCCGGAGGACCTCAGGAGGATCTTTGTCACTGCCTTGGACATCCCCCCCGAGTGGCATGTGAGGATGCAGGCCGCCTTCCAGAAATACACCGACAACGCTGTTTCGAAGACCGTCAACCTTCCTTCTGAAGCCACCGTGGAGGAGGTGGAAAGGGTTTACGAGCTAGCTTGGAGACTCAAGTGCAAGGGGGTAACGATTTTCCGCTATGGGAGCAAACCGGAGCAGGTGCTTTACATAGGAAGGGAGGCGAAGTTCGTGGCGGCCGAAGCGGAGTATGCGGGGGGATGCCCCACGAGGACCTGTCCTTTCCCCGGCTAGCAAGGTTTTAGGGGTGGAAGGAGAAAAAGAGAAGATGCCTTGGGATGCGGGAGTGGATAGCCTGCTGCTCTGGATGTTGATGTTCTTCATCTTCGGGGTCCTGTGGAGCTATCTGACTCCCCAGCTCATGTCCATGCAATCCAGCCTCCTCCTCTCCAAGGTGAGGAAATCGGTGAAGGAGCTGGAGGAGTGGGCAAAGGAGACCAAGAGGATAGCCCTTCTTTCCCTCCAGAAGCATGGAAGGACCAAGAGGGATTTGGAGGAGGAACTGGGAAACTTCCTGGAGTTCTTCGCGATAGAGCCCGTATCCGAGGATCCCGTGGGGGTCATCCAGAGACTCGATCACATCTTGGATGTTAGGAAGAAAAGGTTCGAGGATGCGGTGGCCCGTTTCGCTCCCAAGGCCGATCCCGAGGAGGCGGCCACGCTGGAGATGGTGATAGAGGGGGCGATGGCCACCCACTACCTCTACAGGATAGTCAGGCACTTCCTCCTCCTTGCCGAAAAGACGAGGAGCTATCAGTTGGCGATGGCCATCCAGATGTATATGCCCATCTTCAAGGAGTACGCGAAGGCCTACAGGGATGCCACCAAGGTGTTTTCCGAGGGAAAGCCCATCGGGGACGGGGTGGGAGCCCTGGTGGCGGCCAAACTCTTCGATGGGGCCAAGGTGAAGGAGCTGGTGGAGGATACGGTGGTGGGTGAGGTGGAGTTCGAGGGAAGAAAGCTATTGGTGGTGAAGGCCAAAGGACCCGGTGGGAGGGTGGGTAAGCCCGGGGAGCTCATAAGCAAGCTGGTCAAGAAGAGGAAGATAGCTAGGATCATCATGGTGGATGCTGCTCTGAAGCTAGAGGGGGAGAAGAGCGGGGAGGTGATCGAGGGGGTGGGTGCAGCCATAGGGGGACCTCCCACCGAAAAGTACAAGATAGAACAGGTGGCCGTGAAGCACCGCATCCCGCTGGATGCGATCGTGATCAAGGAATCCTTCAGGGAGGCCATCACCCAGATGAACAGCAGGATTGCCAAGGCCGCGGATGAGACGGTGGAGAGGGTGAAGAGGGCCGTGAGGGAGAGGACCAAGCCTGGGGATTGGGTGATAGTGGCCGGAATAGGCAACACGATAGGGATAGGGCAGGGAAAGGACCTTCCCAAGGACTTCCCTCCCCCCACAAAGGAGGAGGAAATAGAGTCAAACAAGTTATTTATTCCCGTCTAGGGGTAAGGTTGCAAAGGTGGAAACATGCACAGGTACAAGCACGTCTCAGAAGTGGAAAAGCTCATGTGGGAAACCACCAGGGTGAGGAACATTGGGATAGTGGCTCATGTCGATCACGGAAAAACCACCCTTACCGATTCCCTGGTGGCGGCTTCGGGTATCATAAGCTTCGAACTGGCAGGGGAGCAGCTCTTCACCGATTTCTTGGAAATAGAGCAGCAGAGGGGTATCACCGTACAAACCTCTGCCGTGAGCTTGGTACATGAGCTGGAGGATGGGGAATACCTGATCAACCTCTTGGATACCCCCGGTCATGTGGACTTCACGGGCGACGTTACCAGGGCCCTCAGGGCCATCGATGGTGTGATCGTGGTAATGGACGCGGTGGAGGGAATCATGCCCCAGACGGAGACGGTGGTCAGGCAGGCCCTGCAGGAGTACACCAAACCCGTTCTCTTCATAAACAAAGTGGACAGGCTGATAGACGAGCTCAAACTACCTCCAGAGGCCATCCAGGCTAGACTGGCAAAACTCATCGCCCAGTTCAACGAGCTCATAAGGAAGTATGCCCCAAAGGAGCTTGCCGAAAAATGGCAGGTGAGGGTGGAGGAGGGGTCGGTGGCCTTTGGTTCGGCAAAGGAGAAATGGGCTCTCTCCGTTCCCCAGATGAAGAAGAAGAACATCACCTTCAAGGATGTGTTGGAGGCCTCGAAGGAGGGCAAGAGGGAGGAGCTTGCCAAGCGCACACCCGTTTATGAGGTGGTTTTGGACATGGTGGTGAGGCACCTTCCCAATCCCATCGAGGCTCAGAAGCTCCGCATCCCCATCCTTTGGAAAGGGGATTTGAACAGCGAGTTGGGAAGGGCCATGCTCTCTTGCGATCCCAATGGAAAGATCTGCATGGTCATCACCGACATCATCGTGGATGAACAGGCAGGCGTGATCTCCACGGGAAGGGTCTTTTCCGGGACGGTGGAGAAGGGTAAGACCGTGAGGCTGGTGGGTGCTAAGCAGGAGGCGCGCATCCAACAGGTGGGGATCTACATCGGTCCGAAGAGGGAAATTGTGGAAAAGGTGCCGGCTGGAAACATAGCGGCCGTGATAGGGATGAAGGAGGCAGTAGTGGGTGAGACCCTCGTGGAGACGGGGGCGGAGGGGGCAGCGGGTTTTGAGGAACTTAGATACATAAGCGAGCCCGTGGTTACCTTGGCCATTGAACCCAAGAACTTCCAGGATCTTCCCAAGCTGGTCAACCAACTCAACAAGATAGCTAGGGAAGATCCCAACGTGAGGGTCAAGATCAACGAGGAGACGGGTGAATACCTCATCTCGGGAATGGGGGAGGTACACTTGGAAATCGTCCAGTACAAGTTGAAGGAGGCAGGCTTGGAGGTCAAGACCTCAGAGCCCCTGGTAGTTTACAGGGAAACCATCACGGGGAAGGCAGGACCGGTGGAGGGGAAGTCGCCCAACAAGCACAACAGGTTCCAAATCAGTGTGGAACCCTTGGAGCCGGAGGTACTGAAGGCCATAGACGAGAAGAAGGTCACGGACAAGCAGGATCCGAAGGAGAGGGCTTCCATCCTCAGGAAGCTGGGATGGAGCGCCGATGCGGCCAAGGGGGTAATGGCGGTCGTTGGGGGGAACATCCTCGTGGACATGACGAAAGGGGTCCAGTACATGGGGGAGGTGGAGGACTACATCAGGGAGGCCTTCACGCAGGTTTGTAACGAGGGTCCAGTCATGAGGGAACCCCTGAGAGGGGTCAAGGTGATAGTGAACGATGCCATGCTCCACGAGGACTCCGTACATAGGGGTCCAGCCCAGATCATACCCGCGGTGAGGCGACCCATCCAAGCCTGCATCCTCATGGCGAATCCCGTGATCCTTGAACCCCTCTTCAGGCTGGAGGTGCGCGTTCCAACGGAGTTCATGGGAGGGGCGATCAAGGTGATCCAGGGGAGGAGGGGGAGGATCATCGCCATGGAGCCGGAAGGGGAAGCGGTAACCGTCATAAGGGCCCTCCTTCCCGTGGCCAATTCCTTTGGTCTGGCGGCCGAGATGCGTTCGGAGACGGAGGGAAGGGCGATTTGGGCTACGGAATTCGAGCGCTTTGAAAGGTTATCCCCAGAACTCCAGGCCCAGGTTATAGCCAATACTAGGAAGAGGAAGGGTCTGAAGCTGGAGGTGCCTAAACCGGAGGAATTCATGGATTGAGCATCCTCCTTTTTTTTAGATGAGGCTCCAGGTGGGATGGGATGGAGCCCCCGGTGAAGGTAAAAATATACAGGGATAGGGGGATGGTGTTCGAGGAAGCCCAGGCCAACCAGCTTTACCAAAAGGGGGCCTTTGGAAAGCCCCTGAGCGGAGGCAAGTTACAGCTCTCCCCTCTGGAAGTCCTCTATCTGGTGGAGAATGGAAAGGCGGAAGCGGTGGATGGAAAGTCGGGGAAACCGCTGGGCTGGGAGGAGCTTTGTAAGAGGTTCTCGAAACTGGATCCGGAACTGGTGCTGAAGTATGCCGTTTATTCCGACCTGCGCTCGAGGGGATACGTGGTAAAAACGGGGCTCAAGTTTGGGGCCCACTTCAGGGTTTACGATAGGGGGGAGAGACCTGGGGAAGCCCATTCGAAGTATTTGGTGCATGCCATTAAGGAAGGAATAAGACTCTCCCCCCCGGAGCTGGCGAGGGCGGTGAGGCTGGCCCACTCCGTTAGGAAGACCATGCTCTTTGCAGTGGTGGACGATGAGGGGGATGTGACCTATTACTCCCTCAGGAGGGAAAAACCGTAATGCCAGAGAAACTGGATCCTTGGGGAACGGGATTACCCGAAGACTACTCCAGACTCATGCAGGAATTCGGGATAAGACCCTTGGAGGAACTCCTCCCTAGAATCCCCGATCCCCTCCACCTGATGAGGAGGGGAGTAATCTTCGGACATCGGGACTTCGAAAGGGTCCTCGAGAGGATGATTGGAAACGGAAGGTATGCGGTCATGACGGGGCTCATGCCGAGTGGAAAGATGCATCTGGGGCACAAGATGGTGGTGGATCAGCTCGTCTGGTATCAAAGGAAGGGAGGGGAGATCTTCCTTTGCATAGCGGATATGGAGGCCTTCTCCGCTAGGGGCATCCCGTACGAGAAGGGTAGGGAGATAGCGTTTGAGGAATATTTGTTGAACTGCGAGGCTTTGGGCCTAGAATTGGAGAGGTGCAGGGTGTACTTCCAGTCCAGGAGCCAGGAAGTGCAGGGTTTGGCCTACAGCCTGGCCAGGAAGGTGAACTTCAGCGAAGTGAGGGCCATCTACGGCTTTTCTGGAGAGACACATCTCTCCCATCTCTACTATCCCATGATAGATGTGGCGGACATCCTCCATCCCCAGCTGGAGAAGTTTGGGGGTCCCAGACCCACGGTGGTTCCCGTGGGTGTGGATCAGGATCCGCATCTGAGATTGGCGAGGGATGTGGCGGCCAAATTTTCCGAAGAATATGGTTTCCTTCCCCCTTCCTCCACCTATCATAGGTTGATGAGGGATCTCTTCGGGGGAAAGATGTCCAGCAGTAGGCCGGACTCGGCCCTTTTCCTCACCGATCCCCCAGAGGTTTGGGAGAGAAAGATTTGGGATGCCCTTACGGGGGGAAGACCGACCGCCAGGGAGCAGAGGGAGAAGGGGGGGGAACCTTCCAAGTGTCTGGTATACGAGCTCTGTATGTACCACTTCATGCCTGAGGACAAGGAGCTCTTGGAGTTGAAGGAAAGGTGCGAGAAGGGGGAAATCATCTGTGGAGAATGCAAGGAGGGAATGGTGGAGAGGGCCAAGGACTTTTTGAGGGAGCTGGAGGAAAGGAGGAAGGAGGTAAGGTCCAAGGTGGAGAGACTCCTGCATGAGATTTATCCTACTTTTTAATTTCTGAAGGAGAAAAAGGGGAGGATCTCCATGGGGAAAAGACCCAGGAAGTGGAAGAAAAAGGGAAGAATGCGCTGGAAATGGGTAAGGAAGCGCATGAGGAGGAAGCTCAGGAGACTCAGGCAGAGGAAGATCGGGGGATAAGCTTTAAGCGATTCGGAGAAAAGTGAGGAGAGAACATGCCCCTCAAGCCTGGAAAGTGCTACAGGTACTTTAGCGGTCCGGCCTACACGAGGAGAGAGTTCGTGGACGGCGTACCGGGCTCACGTATCACCTTCTTCGACATGGGGAATCCGAACGGTAACTTCCCCGTGGAGGTCTCGTTGGTGGCCCAGGAACAGGGGCAAATCAGGCACAATGCCTTGGAGGCGGCCAGGATGGCCGCCAACCGTCTACTGGAAACGAAGGTGGGAAGGAACAACTATCATTTCAAGATCCGCCTCTACCCCCACCAGATCCTGAGGGATCATCCGATGGCTTTGGGGGCGGGGGCGGACAGGGTCTCCGAGGGCATGCGCCTGGCCTTCGGAAGGCCGATAGGTACGGCAGCTAGGGTCAAACCGGAGCAGAAGTTGATGACGGTTAGGGTCCCGGAACAGTTCCTTCCCCTGGCCAAGGAGGCCCTCGAGAGGGCCAAGAGCAAGCTCCCCCTCAGGTGGAGAATGGTGGTTGAGAAGACGGGCTAGAGGAGGATTCCGAGCAGCTCGTAGATGGCCCTGGCGGCCGCAAAGGCCGTCTGACCGGAGTCGAAGGGTGGGACTACCTCCACCACGTCGAAACCCCTTATGTCCAATCCCTTCAGCCCCCTGAGGATCCTCAGGAGGTCGATGGTGGTCAAGCCTCCCGGTTCGGGTGTGGAGACGGCGGGGGCGAAGGCAGGATCGAGAACATCCATATCGAGGGTTAGATAAACGGGGGAAGATCCAACCTCTTTCCTCACCTCCTCCAGGACCTCCCTGCCCCCCTCCATGAGCCTTTCGGAAGTGTAATACCTTATTCCTTCCCTTTTCCCGAATTCCGCCTCCTCCGAGGAGGAGGACCTCACTCCCAGCTGGATCAACTTCTTGGGACTAAGATGATCCAGTACCCTCCTCATCACCGTGGCATGGTTGATCCTGCTGCCCAGGTACTCTTCCCTGAGGTCGCGGTGGGCGTCCAGCTGCAGGACGTACACGTCCCCAAAGGCCTGCAGGGAAAAGAGGGTGAGGGTATGTTCCCCTCCTAGGAGGGCGGGTATTTTTCCCTCCTCCACCAGCTCTTCCACGGCTTCCTTTATCCTTTTCCCGTCCTCTTGGAGTTCGGAGGAGAGGAGGAGGTCCCCCAGATCGGCTATCCCCCCCTTTTCGGCCAGCTCCACCCCCAAGGACATCAAATGGGTCTCCAGGTTGAGGGAGGCCTCCCTTATCCTCGAAGGTCCAAAACGGGCTCCGCTCCTATAGGAAGAGGTGGAATCGAGGGGAATACCGAGGAAGACGACCTTAGCCTCCTCATAGGTCCCCTCTAAGCCCCCGAAGCCTGGTTTTACGCTGAGGTATTCCGGGCTCATTTTTCGGACTTCAACTTCTCTTCCACCTGATATACCAGGAGCTTGGTTTTGGCCACGGTATCTGGGTTGACGGAAATGCTGTCTATTCCACACCTCACCAGGAATTCCGTGAACTCCGGATAAACACTGGGGGCCTGACCACAGATGGAGACCGTCACCCCATTTGCATGGGCCTTCCTTATCAGTTCCTCGATCGCCCTCTTCACGGCCTCGTTCCTCTCGTCGAAATATCCCATGTTGGCCAAGATCCCGGAGTCCCTATCCACACCCAAGACCAGCTGGGTTAGATCGTTGCTCCCTATGCTGAAGCCATCACACAACTTGGAGAATTCCTCCGCCAGGAAGACGATGCTTGGAACCTCCGCCATCAACCAGACCTTGAAGTTCTCCCCCCTTTCCAGTCCTTCCTCCCTCATGATTTGCAAACACCTCTCCACTTCCCAAACGGTGCGCACGAAGGGAAGCATTACCCAAACGTTGTCCAGTCCCCTTTCCCTCACTTTCTTGATGGCCCTGCACTCCAGCCTGAAGGACTGTTCGAACTGGGGACTGATGTAGCGGGAAACCCCCCTCCAGCCGAGCATGGGGTTGGCCTCCATGGGTTCGTACTTCTCCCCACCCTCCAGTTCCCTGTATTCGTTGGTTTTGAAATCGGAGAACCTGACCACCACGAACCTGGGATAGATGGCCTCCGCCACCCTCGCTATTCCCTCGGCCAGCTTTTCGGTGTAGACCTCCCCCTTACCCTCTTCCAACAGATAATTGGGATGTTTTCCCACCCAGCTGGCTATGATGAACTCTACCCTCATCAGTCCTATGCCTTCGAAGGGGAGGTCCTTGTACCTCCCTATCTCGTCCGGTTCGCCCAAGTTCATCAGGATCTTGGTCTTGGTCTTGAGTCCCCTCACTTCCTCCGGTGATACTTCTAGGGCCTTTTCCCTCGCGATCAGTTCGGGGATTTCACCCGCATAGACTAGCCCCTTCCTGGAATCGAGCGTGATCACCATTCCATCGGAGAGGACCTTCAGGGCATCCTTTGCCCCCACGATGCATGGGATCCCCAGTTCCCTCGAGACGATGGCGGCATGGGAGGTAATCCCTCCCTCGGAGGTGATGATGCCGGAGGCTATCTTCATGTAAGGTACCCAGTCCGGAGAAGTCATTTCCGTGACCAAGATTTCTCCCCTCTTGAGTTTCTCGGAGGCCTCCCTCGGACTCCTCACGATCCTCACGGTTCCTATGGCCGCCCCGGGTGAAGCGGGAAGGCCCTTCAGGAGGGGAGGATGCTTTACTTCCACCTCCATCGCCCTCTCCTCGTAGAAGACGGTCACGGGCCTGGTTTGGAGCAGGAAAACCCTGCCGTTCTCACTCGCCCATTCGAAGTCCTGGGGGGTGCGATAGTGGTTCTCCAACTTTAGGGCGAGTTCCCAGAGTTGCTTGAGTTCCTCCTCAGTCAGACATTCCCCTTCGGCCATCCCCTCCGGTACCTCCCTCTTCCTCAGGCCACCATCGGGGGAGACCACGGCCATTCTGGATTTGAAGGAGATGTGCTTCTCCACCACCTTCCCCGTTTTTTTATCCAAAACGTAGGTATCGGGTGTCACCAATCCTGAAACCACGGCTTCTCCCTGACCCCAAGAGGCCTCCACCACGATTTTGTTCCTATCCCCAGTCGAGGGGTGGAGGGTGAAACCCACTCCGGCCTTGTACTTTCCCTGTAGGTATTCCTCTTCCCGCAGCATCCCCAGCTGTTTTTGCACCACGAGGGCGATGAGCACCTTTTCGTGTTCGAAACCCTTCTTGGCCCTATAGAAGGTTGCTCGGGAGGTGAAGAGGGAAGCCCAACACTTCTTCACGGCTTCCAGCAGTTCCTCTTCCCCTTTGATGTTGAGGAGGGTAAGTTGCTGCCCGGCAAAGGAGGCATCTGGGACATCCTCAGCCGTGGCGGAGCTCCTCACCGCCACGTATTCTTCTTCCTTCCCGAACCTCTTCGAGAGTTCTCTGTACTCCTCAAGGATTTCCTCCTTTATCTCGGGAGGAATGGGCGAACTCTCTATCATGGAACGGAGCCTTTCGGTGTTCTTCTCCAGTTCCGAGGGATTGTCCACGTCCGTATTCGTGAGGATTTCCCTGATCTTCTTCCAGAGGCCGTTTTTCTCCACGAACTCCTGGTAGGCCCTGGTGTTTATCACGAAGGCGTAGGGAACGGGTAGTCCCGCGTTATACATTTCCCCCAGGTTGGCGGCCTTTCCCCCTACTTTGGGCAAGTCTTCCTTTCCCAGTTCCTCCAGCCTTTGGATGTACAGACCCATCTTTTCCCTCTGTACCCTTCCTATTTTGAATCAGCTTTTTTTATTCGTTTCCTTCGAGCTCAGACTTTCCGCCTCGATTCTCAGGAAAAAAGGACGTATTTTGAGAGGTAGAACGGCTAACTCGCTCCCGTATCCTGCCCTGCCATCAATCTCAGCACAGATCCTCAGGTTGAGTCCCACTTCCCCCTTTTGAGCCCACGGTCCCTCCCTTGGATTTTAGTATACAGCCTAGCAACATCACCCAATTCACCCTTTCGTCTAAATTTTCAAAAGCTACCCGAAACGGTACCTCAAAATAGACCTCCTTTCAAGCTCCGCTTCTGTATCGAGGGGTATCGCCCTTATAAAAGCTTCAGCCTCTTCGGATTTTGTCAAAATGAATTTCGTAAAAAATCGTCACGCCAGACTCGAATGTGTTTTTATCATTTCCCTTTTCGTGTAATTCTCTTCAGTCCATCATCCAGTCAGTGTTAAAAACTGTTTTTGAGGTCTTTCAATTTTCATCCTTACCTCTTTCTCCTGAGGAAAAAGAAAACAGTGGGGAGGACTATGATGACGATCACAGCTACCGGAATCCATGGCCTGGTCCCCGGTCGAGGCTGGGACACGGTACCCACACCTATCGCCTGGCTTCTGGCATGCACTGAATCTCCCTGGAAAATAACTCCGATTTCAACGGACCCGCTGACCGATGGTGCGAAAAACGTTACCTCCATCCTCCCGTGGTTGTCCGTGAGACCTATCATAGGTTCAATCGAACCGGAAGTCGTGCTCCAAACTATCTGCTTTCCTGGGAGCGGATTTCCAGCGTTATCCAAGAGGATTGCGGTTAGGGTTATCCTTCCGCCAACTCTGACGGTGAAACTTGACGGTGAAACCGTCAAGGTTGTTGGGGTGGAGGGAACGGGAGAGACCGTACATAAGGCATTTTCCTGACTCCCCCCGTAGCCGGCATCCCCCGCGAAGGTTGCCGTAATCGTCACATTCTCCATTTGCGTGACGACGGGAGCCGTGAAGGTTGCGGTTGCCCTCCCAAGATTGTCCGTCATGCTTGTCTGGGTTATTGTTCCAGCGGTTGTGCTCCACGATATCGTCTTTCCGGAAAGTGGGTTTCCCCCGTTGTCCCTCAGGATGGCCGTTATCTCCCTGGAACCTCCTGAGACCAGGGAGAAGGAGGATGGTTCGAGCGTTATGGATGTTGGTAGGGAAATCGTCGTGAAGGTGAAGTCCCCCGATATCTCGAGGTTGTTTTCGCTGTCGGTTGAAAGGACGCGGAAGTGATAGGTTCCGGGTGAAAGGTTGGAGAGGTCCACCCGATGGTTGGTCGTCACACCGTCCGTGGCCGTGTATCCGTATGCCGCTGTTGGGCCGTATTCGACAACACTTGTTGAGTTCTTATCGGTAGCCCAGGTTATCGTTGCGGATGTCTGCGTGATGTCTGTAACACAAACTGAATGTATATGGGGAATGCCTCTTGCTGTTGTATAGACGTTGGCCTCAAAAACCGAATTTTTTCCATCAAATTCGATATCCCGGATCAAGTTGTTCTCAATAACGTTGTGGGAAATAACCAACAGATTGCCATTCTCAACTCCAATTCCCAACTGGTTGTTCCTCACGATGTTGTTTGAGAGGATGTTGTTGTGGGAGGAGTGGAGATGGATGCCTTCCTCCATGTTGTTCCCCACGGTGTTATTTAAGAGGAAGTTGTTGGAGGAGGAGAAGAGATAGATGCCAACTAATGAGTTCTCGACGATCACATTCTCTACCCTGGTGTTGTGCGTGAACGCAAGCATAACAGTCTCGACCACGAGGTTCTCCACCTGTATGTTGTTGGAATTTACCACACCCAGCCAGCCTACCCGGTTATCCTGATTTATCACGAGGTTGTTCTCGGTCCCGGTTAAGTAGAGGACTGGCTTCCCGTTCACGGTGTTAGTATTGTCGATGTCGTGGATGAAGTGCGAGAGCTTATCACCGAATACCAGGAAGTTACAGCGATTGGACCTCATTACGTTGTTGTCCATTGTGATATTAGAGGAGCCTACGAGGTAGACACCCATAAAGTTGTTCTCCACCCTGTTGTTGGTGAGGGTATTGTTGTCGGAGGAGCGGAGGTAGATGCCCTCCGATCCGTTGTTTCCCACGGTGTTGTTGGTGAGGGTGTTGTTGTCAGAGGAGTCGAGATAGATACCTGTAGAGTTATTCTCCACCTTGTTGTTTGAGAGGGTGTTTCTGTAGGAGTAATAGAGATAAATGCCACGGGCGTTGTTCTCCACGGTATTGGTTGAGAAGGTGTTGTTGTCGGAGGAGTTGAGATAGATTCCCTTCGACCCGTTGTTTCCCACGGTGTTGTTGGTGAGGGTGTTGTTGTCGGAGTTGTATAGATAGATGCCCTCCGACCAGTTGTTTTTCATGGTGTTGTTGGTGAGGGTGTTGTTGTCGGAGGAGCGGAAGTAGATGCCCTCCTCGCTGTTCTCCACGGTGTTGTTGGTGAGGATGTTGTTGTCGGAGGAGTCGAGACGGATGCCATGTCCCCGGTTGTTTTTCACGGTGTTATTAGCGAGGGTGTTGTTGCCGGAATTGTCTAGATAGATGCCGTAGGTGTTGTTCTCCACGGTATTGGTTGAGAAGGTGTTGTTGTCGGAGGAGTGGAGGTGGATACCTATGAAGGTGTTCTCCACGGTATTGGTTGAGAAGGTGTTGTTGTCGGAGAAGTCGAGATAAATGCTCCCGCCATTCCTCACCGTGTTGTGGGAGAAGGTGTTGTTGTTGGAGGAGATGAGGTAGATGTTGCCATTTTCGTTGTACCTCACGATATTGTTCAAGAGTTCGTTTCTGGAGGAGTGGTAGAGATAGATGCCGTATCTGTTGTTCTCCACGGTGCTGCCGAGGAAGGTGTTGTTGTCGGAGGAGTGGAGGTAGATGCCGTATCTGCCGTTTCCCGCGGTGTTGGGGGAGAAGAAGGTGTTGTTGTTGGAGGAGAGGAGATAGATGTTGCCATTTTCGTTGTACCTCACGATATTGTTCCAGAGTTCGTTTCTGGAGGAGCAGTAGAGATAGATGCCGTATTTGTTGTTCTCCACGGTGTTGGTTGAGAGGCGGATGTTGTTGGAGTAAGAGAGAAAGATGCCTCTAGAGTTTTTCCGGCTCACCACGTTTTCGATCCTGCCGTTGACCACATTTTCCAGAAAAATCCCATGGTAAGTAGTCTTCCCGTTCTCAACCAGCACATTTCTGATCACGAAATACGCGGTGGTGTTTTTAATGTGGATCCCGTGGGCGTTGGAAGCAT
The DNA here is from genome assembly GCA_038736355.1 of Candidatus Hadarchaeales archaeon. NCBI lineage: Archaea > Methanobacteriati > Hadarchaeota (SeqCode) > Hadarchaeia (SeqCode) > Hadarchaeales (SeqCode) > Hadarchaeales archaeon (SeqCode). Next base: position 225,798 of record JAVYML010000001.1, on the reverse strand, counting down.
CGATTTCCCAGTTCTCGATGATGTAGGGATCGGTTTTGGTTCCAGAACCACTGCGAACGCCGTTTGCCGGTTTGAAATTTCCATCCCCCTCTATGTATATCGGAGCATGTGGGTCCGGAGATGCGGAAACCGTTCTCACAGAGGACAGAGTCAAGAACAGAGAAGAGAGGGAGAGAAGCGATATTAAAAGTAATGCAAAAAGGATGCTCAGCTTATCATTTTTAATTCTTGCTTGCACAAACAAAACTCTTTCAGGGGTATTTAAATTTAAAGGTCTGTCGAAAAATTAGTTTAGGGCTAGTTTGAGCAAGCCTCTAATTTTGTTCTTGGCAGCCCCCAACGGCCATCAGGAGAATGGAGCACTCCTGAGCGTGAGGAGCCTGGTATCTTATCCTTGGAAGGTATCTGGTTGCAAAGCCCCTCCGCAACCTTTTTCAGTCTATAAGTTCAGGTCTAAGCTTCCAACCATCCCCAAGCCCGCGCGGTCCTTGGCAAGCCTGGGAGAGAGATGATCGTAAGTGGAGTCCGCAAGAAGTGGTCTTCCGTCGCTTCGAGCAGCATCCGACCTGCGTGAGGTCTTGCCAACTTTCTCCCGTTACAGAGGCTTGATGAAAAGGGCTCTTCAAGAGAGCAGCCGACGAGCGCAGAGCTTGAAAACCTTCTTCCTCTCTACCCCAGGACCCTCCTCTTCCTGCCGTAGGAGTTCGTCGGGATCCCTTTGGAGTCCACCGAAGAAAACTCCGGTTGGAGAAGGGGCTCAATCCTTCTCGCCAGAAATCTTAGAAGGTTTCGGCTATCCTGAAGATTGCCCTTATATTCTCCGGTTTCGTCCATGTCGGGTTTTGTGGTACTGGGGTGCAAGAGGATCCCTTCCTTACCCCTGCTCTCTCGGCGCTTTTTCCTAGAAAAGCCCGTTTCCTTCAAAACGGTAGGATTAAAGAAGGATAGATAGAAGGATGAAGGTGAGGGGCTTTGGTCTCTTCTAAGTACCTTGGAGTTTCCCTCATAGGATGTGGGGAAATAGGGAGTGTCTTGGCTAGGGCAATCAAGGAAGGAAGGGCGGGAAGGGTGGAATTGAGATTCCTTTTCGACAGGGATGGGGAGAAAAGCAGGAAGTTGGCTTCAGAGCTGGGGTTCAGGGTGGCGGGAGACCTGCAGGAGATCCTTTCCGATCCCGGGACCAACGTGGTAGTGGAAGCAGCCTCCCAAGCCGCCGTGGCTGAATACGGAGAGCGCATCCTAGAAGCGGGAAAGGATTTAATGGTGATGAGCGTGGGTGCCCTTGCCGATGAGGGGTTGCTCAAAAGACTACTGGAAGCAGCGAGGAAGGGGGGAAGCAGGATCCATCTTCCTTCCGGATCCATCTTGGGGGTGGATGGGGTTAAGGCCGCACAGCTCGTGGGTATTAAGGAGGCACAGCTCATCACGAGGAAACCACCCGTTGCCCTCTCCTACAGTCCCTATCTGAGGGAAAGGGGAATGGATCTCTCGAGGGTGAGGGAACCAACGGTGGTCTTCGAGGGGACGGCGAGGGAGGCAGTCAAGGCCTTTCCGGAAAGCGTGAACATCGCCGCCACCCTGGCTTTGGCAGGAATAGGCTTCGACAAATTGAAGGTGAAGATCATAGCGGATCCCTCTTTGGACAAGAACGTGCACGAGTTGAGGGTGGTGGGGGAGGCAGGAGAAATGATAACGATAGCGAGGAACATCCCCTCCCCCGGCAACCCGAAGACGAGCTATCTCGCCGCCCTTTCCGCCATCATGAGGCTCAGGGACCTTGTAGAAATCCTCCTCGTGGGCACTTAGGTGATGGCAAGGCCATATTTTTTGGCTATTTCCAAGAAGCTTTCCGCCACGAACTTCACCTCTTCCCATTTGAGCCCGTACGTGTTGAGCTTGAAGTGCCTCGTGAGCCCCGGTTGGATTCCCACGATTCCCCTTTCCCTCAGCTCCTCGTAGAGGAAGAAACCCCTTCTGCGATGCTTCTGGGAAACTTTGTAGAAACCCTCAGATTCCATTTGTACCAGTGTGTGCCTCTTGGGTCTTTCTCCCAGTTGTCTTGTTCCCTCTATCCTTTCCAGCTCCCCCACGAGATACCTTGCCTTCTTCACCTCCTCCTCCCAGCCCCTCACCCTTTCCACCACATGGGGAAAAGAGGCCATGAGAGTAACGAGGGGTGCTCCCATTACCGTACATCCCAAAAGGGCCAGCTCCTTCTCCGGGAAGGACCTGCCGCTCCAGTCCCCCTTGATCTCGGATCTTCGAAGGACCCTCTCCGCTACTCCTTCCCCTAGGGCCAGGATACCCGTGGGTGCGCTGGCAGCCCAACTTTTGTGTCCACTACTCACCAGGACATCCGCCCCCAACTTCTCCCCATCCACGGGCATCACCCCTGCGGTGTAGGCGGCATTCAGGAGAAAGGGGATACCCTGTTCTTGGCAGAGCTTTCCCACCTCTTCCGCCGGTGCTAGGTTGCCATAGAAGGAATCCACATGGGTGAGGAGGACGAGGGCGGGGGGCTTTCCCGTTTCCCTTTTTATCCTCTCTATTGTCTCCCCGTAGGCTTCGGGGGAAATCCTGAACTCCGGAGGGCCCGAATGGGGAACCTCCCTCACCTTCAGATGGGCGAGTTCGGCGGCGAGGTAAGTGGAGTAGTGGGCAAGACTGTCCACCACCACCCAGTCCCCCGGTGAGGCCAGGGAGGAAAAGGCGATGAATTTTCCTTCCCTGCACCTCGTAACCACCCTTGCCACCTTCAAGTGGAGAAACTCCGCCAGGTCCTCGAGGAAGTCTGCAATGGGTGGTTTTTCGATTCGATCCAGCCTTGGGGTCTTGGGTGGGCACCAGTCGCAGACAGAGTATCCGTCACCGAACTCCATCAAGGCCCTTCTGGCTTCGGGGGTGAGGATGCCTCCCCTCTGAATGGGGTTCAGGTTGATGATTCCCTCCCTCCCGAACTCCCTTTCGAGCTTCCTGTATCGGGAGAGACGCTCCGGAGCAGGGGCTCCCATCCCCCTACTCGGGAGGGGGAAATATTTAACCAGAGGGAAAGAGTGTGGTGATGAAGAAAAAGATCCTTTTGAGGTACCCAGCGGAGATGGCGGAGGAGCCCGTCTTCGCCTCCGTTCTTCTGGAGACGGGGATTCTGGCCAACATCCTTTACTCCAGCATAGGGGCGAGGGGAGGGGAGATCCTCATAGGGGTGGATGCTCCTCCGGAGCAGGTGGAGAGGATGATGGCCCTCTTCAGGAAGAAGGGAGTGGAAGCGGTGGAGGTGAGGAAGGCGATCAGGGTGGATAGGGAAAAATGTTTTGACTGTGGGGCCTGCATTTCCCTCTGTCCTACGCAGGCCCTCAGGTTGGGAAAGGACTACTCCCTTCAGGTGGAAGAGGAGAAGTGTGTTTGCTGTGAGGTCTGCGTTCCTGCCTGTCCGGTGAGGGCTATCACGGTAAGGAGCTTCGAATGATTTCCCTCACTTGGTCCTATAAGGAAACTAGGCTTCTGGTGAAGGCCGATACCCACGAGGTGGCCAAGGCCGCCGTGCACGCCGCCTTCAGGGCGAGGAGGGACATAGAGAGGTTCATGATAACTCATCCCGAGTTCAGGTATTCCCTTGAGCCCCTTTCCTTCCCGGGTGAGAAGCTGCCAAGGGTGGTGGAGTTGATGGTGAGGGCGGGAGAAGCGGCGGGTGTTGGTCCTTTCGCCTCGGTGGCGGGGGCAATAGCCCAGCTGGCTTTGGAGGGGGCGAAGGAAGCGGGAGGGATCAACGTGGTGGTGGAAAACGGAGGGGATATAGCGCTCGACGGGAGGAGGAGGTTCCTGGTGGGGATTTTCGCAGGGGGGCATCCCCTCTCGGGCAGGATAGCCCTTGCCCTGGGTCCCGGGGAGCTTCCAGCTGGTGTTTGCACGAGTTCGGGGAAGGTGGGACCTTCCCTCAGTTTGGGATGGGCGGAAGCGGTAACGGTGGTTTCGGATGAAGCCTCCCTTTCGGATGCAGCAGCCACCTCCATTTGTAACGAGGTGAAGGGGGAAGCGGAGGAAGGAATAGGGAAGGGACTGGAGAAGGCGAAGGAAATAGAGGGGATAAGGGGCTGCCTGATCCTTTACGGTGGGAAGGTGGGGGCAATGGGAAGGCTTCCCCCCCTCCAACTGCTGGAGGGGAAGAGGCTGCCCTCTCCTTCCCCTTGGCCCTCCCCCATAGAGGAGTGGCTGGAGGAACAACGGTAAAATTAAATCCAGAGGGAAGAAAAGCGGGTGTTGAACGCCCTTCCAAAGGGTTCGGGTCTCAATCCGTACGTGAGGGAAAAGATCAGACAGATGCTGGCGGAGGACCTGAGCTTTGGGGATCTCACCACCGAAATCTTGGTTGACCCGAAGAAGGTGATCAGGGCAAGGATAGTATGTAAGGAGAAGGGGATCTTGGCAGGGGTTCAGGAGGCGAGGATAGCCTTCGAGGAAATGGGGGTGAGGACGCTGAAGTCGAAGGAAGATGGTGAGGAACTGGAACCGGGAGATGTGGTGATGGAAGTGGAGGGCCCGGCCCAAGGGGTGCTGAAGGCCGAGAGAATCGCCCTCAACCTCCTCATGCGCATGAGTGGGGTGGCCACTGCGGCCAGGAAAATGGTAGAGCTGGCAAGGCGGGTGGCACCAAAGGTGAGGGTAGCAGCCACCAGGAAAACCCTTCCCCTCCTCACTTATTTCGACAAGAGGGCAGTGGTGGTGGGTGGTGGGGACCCCCATAGGTGGAGACTGGACGATGGGGTGCTGGTGAAGAAGGACCACCTCCAGTTAGTGGATTCCATAACGGAGGCGGTAAGGAAGGTTAGGGAAGGGGCGAGCTTTACGAAAAAAGTAGAAGTGGAGGTCACGACGGCGGAGCAGGCCCTGGAAGCGGCCAAGGCGGGAGCGGACATCGTGATGTTGGACAACGTTTCCCCCTCCGAGGTGAAGAGGGCGGTGGAGGAGTTGAAGAAGGCCGGGTTGAGGGAAAGGGTTATCGTGGAGGTTTCGGGTGGAATTACCCCCGAAAACCTGCAGGAATATGCCAGAACGGGGGTGGATGTTCTTTCCTCCAGCTACATGACCTTTAGGGCGCTGGCCGTGGACATGAGTCTGGAGATAGAACGATAGGTTAAAAAGGAAAGGGTGAACATCCTAAAAGGGTGAAAATTTGGAGGGACTGTCAGCGAATGCCCAGAAGGTGTATGAGGCGCTCAAAAAACTCGGCGCCACTTCTCCCAACACCCTGAAGACTGCCGACGACGTGATGAGAGCGGCGAAGCTTCCGAAGGGGATGGTTAACAATTCCCTGATGGAGCTCGTGAACAAGGGATATGCCAAGAGGGTGGCGAGGGAGAAGGCCGCCGGGTATTACCTACTCAAGTGAAGGCTCCGGGAAAGGAGGCTTTTCTTCCTGCTGGGTTAGCGGTTCCTGTTTTTATTTTTTTAAAGATGGTACCATAATAAGGAAAGAGCCCGAAACCTCATGGGATGAAAAGGGTTGGAATCACCGAGTTGCCCCTACATTCCGGAGAGTGTCCAGCTTGGCTTTTCAAAAGGATGGTCAAACTCTCCAGGGCGGTGACGGAAGTCATCCTGATGGAGTACGGGAAGAGGGAGTTCTTGAGGAGGATGGCCGATCCTTTTTTCTTCCAATCCTTCGGTTGTGCGGTGGGATTCGACTACCACTCCTCCGGTCTGACTACCACCCTCACAGGGGCGCTGAAAGAGGCCCTGAAAACGGGGGAGCTTGGTATCCTGGTCTGTGGGGGGAAGGGCAAAGTTTCTCGCAAAACACCAGAGGAGATCGAAAGGGCTTCCGAACTCTTCTCTTTGAGTTCGGACCGAGTCCAAAGACTCAAGTACGCCAGTAAGATGGCGGCTAAAGTGGACAACGCCTGCGTGCAGGATGGCTATCAGCTCTACCATCACAGCTTCATCCTCACGGAGGACGGAGACTGGGCGGTGGTCCAGCAGGGGATGAGGGAGAGATGGGCCCGTAGGTACCACTGGGTCTCGGAGGTGGTGAAGAGCTTCGTGGAGGAACCCCACTCGGGAATAGCGGGGGAGAAGAGGGAGGAGGTGGTACTCGACATGACGGCGAGGGAGAGCGAGGGGGCAAGGAAAGGGAGTTTGGAGCTGGCAAAACAGGATCCCCAGGATCTCCTCGCCCTGAGCAGGGAAGCGGAACAGTCTTCCCTGGACGAATACCTCGGTCTTCCCCAAAGGGCGAGGCTCATCATGCCCCGAGAACATGGCATCTCGAGGCTTACGAGGGAGACCCTCTCCGTGCTGAGGAGGGTTAGGGAGGTGGATCCCAAGGATTACGAAGAACTGGTAGCCATCAGGGGAGTGGGACCTAAGACCGTCAGGGCCTTGGCCCTCCTTTCCACCCTCATTTATGGTAAACCACCCTCCTGGAAGGATCCCGTGAGGTATTCCTTTACCGTGGGTGGAAAGGATGGTGTGCCCTATCCCATCAACAGAAAGCATTACGATGAGGTGGTGGAGTTCCTGCAGCTCACCCTCCAAGAGGCCAAGGTGGACAGGGAGGAAAAGTTGAAGGCCCTCAGGAGATTGGCGGGTTTGGTGGGTTAGGGATTTATCTGGAAAGGTCCAAGGAAAAATAGGTCCCGCGGTAGCTCAGCCTGGTTAGAGCGGCCGGCTGTAGACCCAAGGCCGAGACCGGCAAGTCGGGAGTTCAAATCTCCCCCGCGGGACCAATCAAAGGTTTCGGAGCCAGATGGAAAGGTCCTTCTCCCAAAGCCATTTTCTAGTCTGGTCTTGGGAGGAGTAGCCGATCCGCTAGGGTAGGTCCTCCCTCCTCAAGAGGGCCAAGCATTCCACATGTTTGGTCTGGGCAAAGAGGTCTATGGGCTGGACCTTCTCGAGGATGAAGCCCTTCAATTTGGCCAGATCCCTCCCCAGGGTCGTGGGGTTACAGGAGACGTAAACGATTCTCCTGGGGGGAGAGAGGTTGATGGCTTCTATGACCCTCCCGGAGCATCCCTCCCTGGGAGGGTCCAAAAGGAGAACATCCACGTTTTCCAGCGGAAGTATCTCCTCCACTCTTCCCTTCACGAACTTCACATTGGGTAATCCTCCTAGGTTGTGCAGCGCATCCTTTTCGGCGGAGGATGAGACCTCTATTGCCAAGACCTCCGAGGCGAGGTCCGAAAGGAGGGCGGCGAAAACCCCGACCCCGGCATAAGCATCCACCACTTTTCCGGCGCTTCCCACCCATTCCCTCACCATCCTCACCATCTCCTCCGCACCTTCAGTGTTGGTCTGGAAAAAGGAAGAAGCCGAAATCCTGAACCTCCTTCCCAGCAGGATCTCGTGATAAAAGGACTGTCCGGTGGGCAGATCCTGTAAGAAGAGGTCGGGCTGGATGAGGTATTCTCCCGTCCTTATTCCTACCCTGATGGAAGCCATGGTGCTGAAGCACCTCCCCTGCACTTTGGAAAGCAACTCGTTTATGAGAGGGGACATGAGGAGACAGCGGTCCACCCTTACGAACTCGTGGGTGAACTTGTTCACGAAGCCCACTTCCCCCCTTCTAGCCGTTAGTCTGGCATGGTTTCTGTAGCCCAGTTCACCCCTGCTTATGGGTGGTTCCACCCTTTCCCCCAGGACTTTTTCGATCCTTCTCCTCTTGAGCTCGAGTTGTTTGGGATACTTGAGGTGCTGGAACTGGCATCCCCCACAACGGGGAAAAAGGGGACAGGGAGGTTCTCTCCTATCGGGGGAGGGGGAGAGGATTTCCTTTGCCACGGCTATGGGGGTCTTCCCCCTCGTGAGGAACTCCGCCTCCACCTCCTCTCCTGGGAGGGCGTTGAGCACCCTTATCTCCCTTCCCTCCCATTCCGCCAGTCCTTCCCCTTCTTCCCCCATTTTCGTTATTTTGAGTCTCACCAACATCGATGGTTTGAGCTGGGTAATTAAAGGAGGGTCAACTAAGGTAAAGGAATGGAAGTGGTCGTGAAGTGTGGGATTTGTGGTGAGGTGCTTTTCAGGGGTTCCCAGCTTTCCTGGATCCAAGAGTTGCCTGAGGAAGTGAAAAGGCAACTCTCGGAAGCACTGGGGCTACTCAGGGAGGTGAGCTGGCAGGATCCCTCCTTCGCCAAGGATCTGGTTCTCTTCTCCATCGCCCTAAGACATCTCAGCTCCAACCATCCGGAAAAGCTGAGGGAACTCGTGAAGGTGGAGATGGAGCCTTAGCAAAGCTAAAATAACTCTCCCCCCATTTCCTTTTGGTTGGCGGCCATAGCGGCGGGGAAACACCCGGTCTCGTTCGATCCCGGAAGTTAAGCCCGCCAGCGATCTGGACTGTACTGTCCTGCGGAAGCGGACGGGAACTCCAGGACGCCGCCAACCACCTTTGGCCAAAGGCCAATCCCGGGCGGGAAAATTTCTTTAATCGCGTGGAGGAAGGAAGTTTGGCGCCCTGGTGGTGTAGCCCGGTCTAATCGGGGGCGAGGAGTTCCCGAGACCAAACATACAGGCCTGTCGAGCCTGTGCCCCGGGTTCAAATCCCGGCCAGGGCGCCACTGCTTATACTCCATCCTCCAAGTAAGGGGATGGAGTCCCTTCCCACCGTAAGAAGGGCCCTCCTTTGGGAAAAGCTTGAAGGGAACAGGGTAAGGTGCGGGCTTTGCGAGAGGAGGTGCGAGATAGGGGAGGGAAAGGAGGGCTTTTGCGGGACGAGGAAGAACATGGATGGAGAACTCAGGACGCTCGTCTACGGTGATATTTCTTCCCTTTCGGCCAATCCCATAGAGAAGAAACCCTTCTACCACTTCTGGCCGGGGTCCGTGGCCCTCACGGTGGGAACTTGGGGATGCAACTTCACCTGCGGATGGTGTCAGAACTGGACCCTTTCCAAGAGTAAACCCAAGCCTGAAAGGGCCAACTACCTGAGTCCGGAGGAGTTCGTAGAACTCACCCTGAGGGAGGGATGCGAGGGAACCTCCCTCTCCTTCAACGAACCTACCCTCCTCTTCGAATGGGCCCTGGAGGTCTTTCCGCTGGCGAGGAAAAGGGGACTGTACAACACCTTTGTGAGCAACGGATACATGACCGAAGAGGCCCTGAGGGCCTTGGCGGATGCGGGACTGGACGCCATCAACATAGACGTAAAGGGGGATGGAGAGGTCGTGAGAAAGTACTGCGGAGCGGATGTGGAAAAGGTCTGGAGGAATGTGGGCTTGGCCAGGAGGTTGGGCCTACACGTGGAGGTCGTGAACCTCATCATTCCGGGACTGAACGATGGGGAGGACCAGTTGCTTTCCTTAATCCGTCGCCACCTGAAGGAGGCAGGACCGGAGACACCCCTGCATTTCACCGCCTACTATCCCTCCTTCAGGTTCACCGTTCCACCCACACCCGTCTCCACCCTGGAAAGGGCACGGGAGCTGGCGGTGAGGGAGGGGGTGGATTTTGTATATGTGGGAAACGTTCCCGGACACAGGTACGAAAATACCTACTGTCCTTCCTGCGGGGAGCTCCTCCTCAGGCGTTTCGGTCTTTCCCTGAAGGAATGCAGGCTGAAGGGAAGGAGGTGTCCGCGCTGCGGGAGGGAGATCCCCCTGGTGGGGAAGCTTCCAACCTTTTTGGGAAGGAAGTGAGAGAAAAATTGGGGAGAACTTGGCCAGGAGGATGGAAGTCCTGGTAACGGCCGAGACGCGCTCCTCGAAGGGGAGGGCAGGGCTCATGCTCCCCCCTTCCTGCGAGTGCCTCTTCCTCGATCTCCCGATGGACCACACGGAGTACGTGGGCAGGATGATCGGGGGGGAGGATCCTGAAAAGGTGGTGGAGGAAATGGAGAGGAGAGGAAAAGTGATGATACCCGAGGATCTCCAGGAACTGAGGGCCCTTGAGGGGTTGCTGGGGGTCTTGAGGGGAAGGAAGATCAAGGTCTTCGGTTACAGGGACCTCTCCTCCTACAGGCTTTCAAGGGAAACGGCCTTGGCCCTCCTGCGTCTGACCATCAGAGCGAAACTGGGGAGGATAGCGACGACCGAATGGAAGGAGGTGCTCAGGAGGGAAATACAAAACAGGCTTCAGGTGGCTGAACTCGAGGCCGATTTCATAGCCTCGAAGGCTGGAGAAGAGAACGCCTGCCTGGATGCTACCCCCGAACTCGTCCGCCTCCTTTCGGAATGGGGGTTCGAAACCGAGGTGAGAACGGTGGATCCCCCCTGCAGGCCCCTGGATCTCCTCCTGGGGAGGATGAGGGAGGAGATGTTTGGGGGAAGAAAGCTGGAGGAGGAAGAAGTGAGGGAACTGGTGAGGGAGCATCTGAGGTTCGTCGACCTCGTGCTCGAAAAGGGATACGAGAGGGCCTACGAGCTATGGAAAAGGCTGAAGGGGGTATAGAGGCCATTACCTTCGACGTGGGAGGAACGCTGGCGGAAGGAAAACCCGATCACGGACTTTATGCCAAGAGGGTTCTTTCCCATCTCTCCTCCCTTGGTTTCGCGGTAAGGGAGGAGGAATGGAAAAGGGCCACCTCCCAGGCCCTCCTCCAGTTGAGGCTCAGGAGGGAGAAGGGCCTGGAGATGTCCTTTCAAGAGTTTTCCTCCCTCCAGCTCTTCGCGGTGGGGGTGAAACCGGAGGAGGAGTTGCTGGAAAGGATGCTTTCCCTCTACCTCTCTTCCTTCCCCCGTCGGCTGAAGAGGGGAGCGAAGAGGGTGGTGGAGGAGCTGGCAAACTCCTACAGGTTGGGAGCCATTTCCAACTCCATGAGTCCCGCTCCGAAGGAGTTCTTGGTGGAAAGGGGCCTGGGAAAATACTTCAGGACCATCCTGGTTTCGGGTGAGGTAGGTTATCGCAAGCCCCATCCGGAGATCTTCCTCAGGGCCCTCAGGGAACTAGAAGTTCCTCCGGAAAGGGCCGTGCATGTGGGGGATCGTCCAGAAATAGATGGAAAGGGGGCCAAGGGAGTGGGAATGCGCTTCGTCCTCCTGAGCCCACACACCCCCAAACAGGCGGAAGCGGACGCGGTGGTTCCCTCCATCCGTGAGGTTCCTGGGGCTTTGAAGATGCTCCAGGAGGAGCTCGATTCCTTGGGAAGGGAGTGTTTCATATGTTCTTCCCCCTTCATTTCCCTCTACGAGTTCGAGGACGGACCCATCCTCCTCTGTCCGGATTGCAGGAGGGGCTTCACCCCTCCTCGCGGCAGACCCAGAAAGCACGGAAAGTACAGGGCGGTCTATAGGAAAAGCTGGCGTCGGGTCTTTTAGCGGTAGTGCTCGTATCCCCTGTCGGGAAGTTTTTCCTTTCCCAAGAAGACCCCCCTCCCCCTTTCCACCCTTCCGAGTAGATGGGCCTGGCACCCCATCCCTTCGAGCATCCTCCTCACGGATCTCCAGCGCACGGGGGGAAGGGTGAAGAGGAGCTCGAAATCCTCTCCACCATAGAGGGCGAAATCCAGGGGGGAAAGGCCTTCTTCCTCACAGAATTCCTTCAGGAGGGGAGAGAGGGGGAGGGAGTCCACCACCAGCCTCACCCTGCTCTCTTCCTCCAGCCTCCAGAGGGCTTGGGCCAGACCATCCGAGAGATCGATGGCCGAGGTCGCCCCTCCTTCTGCCAGCACCCTCCCCTCCTTTACCCTTGCCCTGGGTTGGAGGAAGCTTCTCACGAGTTCGGTATATCCCCTTTTCCGCTTTCGTAGGATCTCCAGGCCGGCAGCCGCCTTTCCCACCTCCCCCGTTAGGGCGAGGAGGTCACCGGGTGAAGCCCCCTTCCTCAGCAGGGCCCTTTTCACGGCGCCTATTCCCGTCCCACTCACCACCACCTCTTCGCACCCACTGAAATCCCCCCCCACTACGGGTACCCCGTAAAGGGAAGAGGCCTCTTTTATTCCCCTCAGCACCCTCTCCGCCTCCCTCCTTTCCAACTCGGAGGGGAAACCGAGGGAGAAGAGGAGGGCGATGGGTCTAGCCCCCATGCCAGCCAAATCGCTGAGATTGGAAATCACCGCCTTCCAGCCCAGATAGAAGAGGTCGATCCCCTTGGGGAGGTCACTGCTGGAAGTGAGCATGTCGGAACAGACCACCAGTTTCTCCTTCATGGGTTTGAGGACGGCTCCATCGTCCCCTATCCCCACCTCCACCCAGGGGGCTTGGGGAAAGAGCCTCCTCACCTCTTTGAGGAGTTCCCTTTCCCCCACTTCGCTCAGCTTCATCCTTCACCTCAAGAGGGGCAGTTTTCCCGTGACCCTGTCCACCAACTCGGAGGGTGCCGGTCCGACGGCCAGCACTGTGACCGTTCCAGGAGGAAGTTCGGTAAGTCCGGCATCCTCCACCAGTCCCGCGGGCAATCCGAGCTCCTTTGCCTCCCTGAAGAGTTCCCTCAACTCGTTTTCCCCAGGAACCGAAACCACCACCTTTTTCTGTCCTTCCTCCATCCATCCCCTGAACCATTCCTCCTTCTTTTTCCTACATTCCTCCGCTCCAAGCACGGCCCCATGTGCTACTTGGGCGGCAAGCTTTCCCCTACTCATGGACAGATCTTCCCTTACGACCATTACTTGCTTGTACCTGAAGGATTTCATCCCCAACTACTTCCGGGGGCATGGGATAAAAGGAGGTAGATCCACGGATAATGTTGAAAGCCTCTCCATACAGATGGGTCATCCTAACGCTGGCATGGCTTTTGATCTTCTTCGTAAACTACAGCTGGTACATCCTTCCTCCCTTGGAGGAAGAGCTTTCCTCTTCCTTAGGCCTTTCCACGGATCACCTTTACCTCCTCCTCACCGCCCCTACGCTGGCAGCAGCCTTGAGCAGCATACCGGGAGGGGCAGTGGGGGATAAGCTCGGGGTGAGGAGAACGGTTCTCGCGGGCATCCTGCTGGGCTCGGTGGTGGCAACGGCTAGGGCCCTTTCCCAGAGTTTCCTCCTCCTCTGGTTCCTAACTTTTCTGGTAGGTGCTTCGATGGGTTTGGTGGTACCCAACCTTCCCAAGATGGTGGGGGAATGGTTCCCCGAAGGGGAAACGGGATCGGCCTCAGGAATATACGTGAGTTCGATGGGGCTAGGAATCTCCGCGGGACTCTTCACGGGTGCCCTCTTTCCCTCTTGGAGATGGGCCTTCTTCTGTACGGGAATGGGAATGTTCTTCTCCTCCCTTTTCTGGTTTTTCTTCGCGAGAGAACCACCCACGGGTGGGCATAGGGGTGTACCTTTAAAGGAAAGCCTATCCCACGCCATGAGGAGTCGCAACGTCTGGTTGCTCGCTTTTTCCCAGTTCCTTTTCCTCGGAGCCTTCGTTTCCTACACGGGTGGTTTGACCCACGCCGTTCAGGAAGTTTTTGGGGTAGGGGCCGGGGAGGCAGGAGCCCTTTCCGCCCTTGCCGTGGTGGGAATGGTGGTGGGAAACCTGATATGGCCTCCCCTGGCGGACCGAACGGGAAAGTTCAGGGCCTTCCTCATTCTCTGTTCCCTCCTCTCCGGCCCCCTCCTCTTCTTGGCTTGGCTTGAGGCCTATGGTTTTTCCACTTGGTTGCTGGTGTTCGTGGGAGGTGTGATGGCGGGAGGTGTTCCTCCCCTCCTGTTGGCCTATCCTCCCCTCCTGCCGGAGATAGGACCCAAATACAGTGGTGGTGCTTCGGGTGTGATCCTCACCTCGGGCAACCTCGGAGGCCTCGTGATCACCGTGGCCCTTTTCAGTCCCCTTTCCAAGCGAGGTTACGATCCAGCCTTCCTCTTCTTGGGAGCCATTTTCTGCGCGATTTCCCTTTTCTCCGCTGCTCTTTCGAAGGTGGGGAGGGCTAGAGCTTGAGACCCACCTCCCACCCTTCGCGAATGGCATCCAAGGCCTTTCTGGGTTGGAGGCAGTCCCCCACTAGGTAAAGTTCCTCCACTTTGTCCCTCAGTTCCTCGACCAAACCCGAGTTGGGTCTGGACCCCACGGCCAGCACCACCGAGTCCGCTGGGAAAACCTCTTCCACCTCCCCTCTCGTGGCCACCACCCCTTCGGGGCGGATTTCCTTCACTTTGGTGGAAGTGAAGATCCTCACGCCTCCCTTCTTCAGGTTCTCCCTCAGGATCCAACGGGTGGTGATACCAACATCACCAGCCACTTTCTCCAGCATTTCCAGAAGAGTCACTTCCCTTCCCCTGGAAGAGAGGTAATGGGCAGTATAGCATCCCACCCCTCCTCCTCCCACTACCACCACCCTCTTTCCCACTTCCCTCCCCTTCAAAACCTCCCAAGCCTGTACTACGTGGGGAAGGTCAACGCCGGGGAAAGAAGGAACGATGGGCAGAGCACCGGTGGCCAATACCACGGCATCCGGTTCTATTTCCTCCACCATGTCGGCATCCACCTTCGTTCTCAGCCTTATTTCCACTCCAGCCTTCTTGGCATGGAGGGCCAGTTCCCTTACCACCGTTCCCAGTTCCTCCCTTCCTGGTGTGATGGAAGCCAAGTTGAGCTGTCCTCCCAGCTCCCCATCTTCCTCGCAGAGGATGACTTGATGGCCTCTGAGGGCGGCCATTTCCGCCACCTTCAGTCCTCCCGGTCCTCCCCCCACGACCAGCACCCTTTTCTTCTTGACCGCCGGTTCCACCTTCACTTCGGCCTCCCTTCCCACACCAGGGTTGACCATGCACGTTAGGGGCCTTCCCTCGAAGAGCCTGTCGAAACAACCCTGACAGCAGGCCACGCAGGTGACGATGTCCTCCACCCTTCCCTCTTGTGCCTTCCTGGGGAACTCGGGATCGGCTACCAGTGCCCTTCCCATGGAGATCAAATCCGCCTTTCCCTCCCTCAGGATCCTTTCGGCTAGGAAGGGCTCGTTGATGCGGTTACTGGCCGCCACCCTCACCTCCGTTCCCTTCAGGGCTTCTTTGATACCCTCCGCCAGGTACACGTATCCTCCCCTCGGGACCTCCATGGTGATCATGGGAACCCTCGATTCATGCCATCCCGCGGTAACGTTGATGGCGGAAATGCCCACTTCCGCCAGCTTCCTGGCCACTATTTTCATCTCGGAAAGCGTATTCCCTCCCGGGATGAGTTCGTCCCCGGAGAGGCGGCACATCAGCGGGAAGTCCTTTCCCACCACTTCCTTGGTCAGCTCCACGATTTCGAGGAGGAACCTCATCCTGTTTTCCAAGGATCCACCGTATTCGTCGGTGCGTCTGTTGGTGACGGGGGAGAGGAACTGGCTTATCAAATAGCCTGCTGAACCTATGAATTCCACCGCATCGAAGCCAGCTTCCTTCGCCCTCCCCGCCGCCTGTGCGAACTCCTCCTCTATCCTCTTGATTTCCGGAACGGTGAGGGCCCTGGGCTTCACCCTACTGAAGATGGGGGGAGGGACGTCGGAGGCAGAGACGGGTTCCCTCCCCGTGATCTCCACGAACTCATACCTTCCTGGATGCCAAAGCTGGAGGGCGGTCTTGGCCCCGTGGGCGTGGATGGTCTCCGCCAGTTCCCTCAGACCGGGGATGTAGGAGTCGTCGGAGGCAGAGATCACGTATTCCGTTCCCTTTTCCACGGCGGCTATTCCCACCACGATGAGACCTGCTCCTCCCTTTGCCCTGGCCTCGAAATAGTGCTTGAGCTGGTCCGTGACCTCCCCAAAGGCATAGCCGGTGGTGAGGGCGGGCATCACGATGCGATTCCTCACCACCATCCTACCTATGGAAATAGGGGAAAAGAGAACGGGAAAGGGATTCATCCTCTTCCCTCAGGCCATCGGAAGGTCTAGGAGGTCGAGCTCCGCCAGCTTTTCCTTGGTGGGTATGCCGTTCCTGTCCCATCCACGGTATTGATAATAGGCATCGAGCATGGGCTCCAGATGTACCACCTGTCCAGCGGCCGGTCCGGAGGGGTGGGGTTCTTCCAGTAGCCGCTTGGGTAGGGAATCGTGGGAACGGTTCAAACCTTCCCTCACGTTGAACATCCTCTCCAAGTTGTAGATCCTTTCCCCACATCTCCTCAGTTCCCTTTCATCGAAATCCTTCCATCCCGTAGCAGCCACCACGGCTTCCACCACCTTGTCGGCGGTTATCATCCAGCCCAGAAACTTGCACATCCCAAGTGCCTCCACGAAGGCATAGGCATCCTCAGTTTCCTTCACCACCCTTCCCAAAATGGGGTCTTCCGAGAGGGGATCGAAGAAGGGTTCTCTTATGTCTTCGGGAAGCAGGGGCTGTGGGGCTCCTATGAAGGCTTGAAGCTGGACGTAGGCATTGATGTGGCATCCTCCCCTGTTGGAGGTGGCATAGGCGAGCCCCACGATTTTGGCCGCCCTTGGATCATAGGCCGCGAACTCCAGTCCCTTCGAGTGCATGGCGAACCTCTCCGATCCCTTCCCCAGTTTCTCCGACATCCTCTTCGTTCCTTCGGCTAGAAGGTTCCCTATTCCTTCCCTGCGGGCTATCAGGTGTACCAGTTTTACCATGGTATCGGCATCACCGAACCTCAGCTCCAAACCGCCAGTATCCTCCTTCGTCAGGATGCCCTTCTCAAAACATTCCATGGCGAAGGCGATCGTGCTTCCCGTGCTTATCGTGTCCATCCCATAATCGTTGCACAGGTGGTGGGCATAGGTGATGGCTTCCATGCTATCCACCCCGCACATGGATCCCAAGGCCCCAACCGATTCGTACTCCGGTCCCTCCGTCTTGCAGGCGTAGGGTCCACTTTTCACCTCCGAGAGTCTGGCGCAATGGATGGGGCAGACATAACATCCTTTGGTTCCCACCAAGACCTTGTCGGAAAGGGCAGGTCCGTTGATCTTTTCCCCAGCGGGGAAGACTCCTTCCTGCCAGTTCCTCGTGGGCATTCCACCCATGGCGTTTACCAAATCGAAGCCCGAGTTGGTTCCAAAGGTTTCCAGACTGGTCTTCAACATGTTTTGACCGGCCAACTCTATGACTTCCTTGGTCAGCTCCTTCAACCTGTCTGGGTCTGCCACTTCCACTTTTTTCGTTCCCCTCACGGCAACGGCCTTGAGCTTTTTGGAGCCCATCACTGTCCCCATGCCGCATCTCCCCGCGGCCCTGTTGTAATCGTTGAGGATGGAAGCATACCTGACCAAGTTCTCCCCCGCAGGCCCTATGGCTGCCACGTTGACCCTCTCACCCAGCTCCTCCTTCAACATTCTGGTGGTTTCATGCACACCCTTGCCCCAAAGATGCTTGGCATCCCTCAGTTCAGCCCTCCCGTCCTCCACGAACAGGTAGACGGGGTTAGGAGAAATCCCCTCAAAGATGATGCCATCGAAACCCGTGCGCTTGAAGTCCACTCCCCAAAAACCGGCGGAGTTGGCATGACCGTAAAAACCCGTCTGAGGAGATTTGGAAACCACATCGTATCTTCCAGCGGTAGGAAAGCCTGTTCCCGTGAGAAGACCTGTCATGAAAATGAGTTTGTTCTCGGGTCCCAGGGGATCTGCTCCCTTTCTGACTTCGAAGAGATAGCGGGCCCCCAGACCCCTGCAACCCAAAAACTTTCTCACTTCAGTTTCTTTGACCTCTTCTTCCACTATCTTTCCGTGGGAGAGATCCACCCTCAGGAGCTTCCCCATATATCCGGGCAACGTAGTTTCTTTGCGGTGGGATAAAAAAAAGTTTACTCTATTCCTTCCCTAGTGAGGAAATATCCGCCTAGGGCGCTGGCCCCCCAGCTCAGGACGAGTAGGTTGATCACCATCCGAAAGGTTGACCAGCTTTGGAAAAGAGCCCATCCCAGGATTAGGGTGGCTGAGCCCCCCATGGCTCCAGAAAGGAAAAGGATGCCGCCCATGGAGGGGATGAAGTTTTCTAGACTCACGCCGGGCAGTTCCTGCAACAGGAGAATCCAGAGGGGGAGAAGGATGGAGAGTTGGAGGAGGGCCAGCGTTATGCTTTCTAGGATGAGGATCATCCAGCCATCTGAAAAGGGTAGGTTGAAGGTTAGGAGACCGAAAAGGGGTGAGAGTAAGCCCGAGATCAGACACATGGATCTTCTCCTCTTCTTTTCGGAGGCGAGGGAGAGGAAGAGGGGAGAGGCGAGGACCACCAGAAGGGAGTGGGCTGCCGCTGCCAAATAGAAGGGAAGGGAAAAGATCATCTCCTTACTCAAAAGGGCCAGTTCCCAGCTCCCTGGAAGTTTCACGAAGATGAAGGAGAAGACTCCCAGGTAGGCCAGAAGGGTGTAGAGCATAAGGGAAGAATAGAAAAGGGAAGGATTCTTGAGGGTTTGAAAGGTTTCGGTTGTTGTATGGCCCCCATCTGGGAGGGGAGGGAGGAAGGGTCCGAGGAGGAGCCAGAGGAGAAAACATCCCCCTGCGAGCAATCCCAAAAAGAGGGGGAGTTTCTCCCAGCCTCCAAGCAGATGGGTGATAAGGGAACCAAAGAAGGATGAGAAGAGTGTGCCGAGGAGCAGGGAGAGGATGCCCATGAGTACCATGAGGTTGAGTCTTTCCATGAACCACTCTAGGCTCAGCACCAGGAGGAGGAGGACGAGTCCCATAGAGCAGGTTCCGAGAAGGATTCTGGAGGCTCCTAGGAGCCAGAAATTCTTTAGAGGGCAGGAGAGACCAGCTAGGGCGGTGCCAGCCATGAGCAAGGCCACCATCCTTCCAAAACCTTCTTTCGTGACGAGTCTTTTCCACCAGAGCATCAGGGAGAGACCGAGCAGGGAAAGACCCAAAAGGGGGGCGATGGCTAGAAAGCCCATTCCCAGTGGATTGGTTCCTAGGTCTTCCATCATGAGGAAAAAGGAGGAGGCAAGCGAACCTATGATTCCCCCTCCGGCAAAGATGGCAGCATACATCAGCGAGGCTCCCAATCTACCTTTTTCCACAACGATAAAATGAGGAGGCGCCAATTAATCCTATCGGAGAGAGTGGGGGAGGACCTCAGATCGGTGGTGGAAGGGGCCCTAACTCTATCAGAGGAAGAACTGAAGTCTAGTCTTTCCTTTTTGATGGATACCATTCAGAGCGTAGGGGTGAGGGAATTCCTGAGGGCCGTTCCCGATCTCCTCTCCAAGATGGTGGAGAAGATGGAAACGCTGGATTTGGCGAGCTTTGTGAGGGAAGTACCTCAAGCCTCCTCCAGATTTCTGGATGTGCTTTGGGAAGGATTGGGGGTTTTGGCTGAGGAGGATCCCGAGATCAGGAAAAAGCTAGAGGAAATGAAAACTCTCATTGTGAACTTCAAAGCAACGGATTCTCCCATGGTTGGTCACTTCAAGGTGAGTGAGGGAAAACTGTCTGGGGGTGGAAGGGGAGCGATGATGGCAGATCTCACCGTCTTTGCCTCTACCGCGGATTTGATGGGGCTCCTGACGGGAAAGGTGGATCCCATCTGGGGTGCTTTAATGGGTAGATACAAGGTGGAAGGTAAGGTAGCAGACGCGATGAGGCTTGCGCCCCTCATGAAACTCCTTCCCAAACTTTTGGTTAAAGAGAAAGTTTGAAGGGAAAGGTTTTATAGAGGATGGACTGAAAGAAAAGTGTAAACCAAAAAAAGAGGTGGACGAATGGTACCTTTTCCGACACCTGAATGGCTCGAGGAATATGTCAAGAAACTGAATGAGAGCAAAGAACTGGAAGAAGCAGGCAAGGGATGGGGCGTGGGATGGAACGGAGATTTCATCTTCCAGATAGACAAGGTGCCAGTGGAGAAAATAGAGCAACTGCCCGAAGGGGATCTGAAGAAGTACATGAAGGAAATGATGGAGAAGTATGTCTCTGGTACCACGGTATATACTTGGATAGGTCTGAAGGATGGGAAGTGTACGGGTGCGAAGGTCATTAAGAATCCCAACGAAGTGCAAGCCGGTTTCAAGCTAATAGGAGACTATGAATCTTGGAAGAAGCTGGCGAAGGGAGAAGCAGACGCCACCAAGCTGGTGCTCACTGGCAAGATGAAACTCCAGGGAGACATGAGCAAGGTGATGAGGTACATCAAGGCGACGCAGCTCATGGGAAAGATCGCTTCACAGATTCCGACGGAATTCTTGGACGAGATGGTCTAAACATAGTTTTTCCCTTTTTTCTTTTTTCCCTTGAAGTTCCAGAGGGGAGTCCCGAAGGGTATTTATGGAGGTGTAGGAAGCCTAAAAGGGGGATGAGAATGACAAAGTTGGCTTTTGGAACCCAAGCTTGGAACGAGGAATATGTCAAAAGACTTAACAGCGATCCGGTAATGGCCGAGGCTGGCAAGGGATGGGGCGTGGGATGGAACGGAGATTTCATCTTCCAGATAGACGAGGTCCCCGTGGAAAAGTTGCAGAAGGCGGAAACGATGTCTGATGCGGAAATCAAGCAGCTCGCGGAAAAGGCAGGAATTACCTTTGAGGAGGCCAAGAAAATCCAGGAGGAATTCAAGGCCGTCATGAAGGAATACCTGAAAGGGAAGACCATCTATGTGTACGTCGGGCTCAAGGATGGGAAGTGCACGGGTATGCGCCTGCTGAAGGATCCCAACGAGGTGCAGGTGGGCTTCAAACTGATAGGTTCTTACGATTCTTGGAAGAAGCTGGCGAAGGCCGAGAGCGATGCCACCAAGCTGGTGCTCACTGGCAAGATGAAACTCCAGGGAGACATGAGCAAGGTGATGAGGTACATCAAGGCGACGCAACAGATGGGAAAGATCGCTTCACAAGTGCCAACGATCTTCGTGGACGAATACGTTTGAACTTTTTTCTTTCTTTTTTTACTTAAGGAGCCCAGCCTTCTTCATCTTCTCTATTTCTTCTTCCCTGAGCTTCCGTTTGAAAACCTTCTCTGTAACGGTAAGGGGAAGTTCCTTCCTGAATTCTATGAATTTGGGGACGGCGTAGGGCGGAAGCCTCTCCCTACAATGTCTGAGAATATCCTCCTTCAGCTCCTCGCTGGGTTCGTATCCTTCCTTTAGTTCGATGAAGGCCTTCACCCTTTCGCTTCCGGGGCGCTCGGGATCGGGTATGCCCACAGCAGCTGCCTTGGCCACAGCCGGATGTTCGTAGAGAACATCGTCCACCACCCTTCCATAGACCTTCAAACCCGAGACGTTGATCATGTCTTTCGTGCGGTCGACGATGTAGAAGTAGCCATCTTCGTCCATCTTCGCCACATCCCCCGTATACAGCCATCCATCCCTTAAACCACTGCCCGGGGTGGGCCAGTAACCCTTCATTATCTGTGGTCCTTTGATGATCATTTCCCCTGGCTCCCCCACGGGCATTTCCTTCGTCCCCGTTTCTATGTCCACTATTTTAACATCCGTATCGGGCACGGGTATGCCTATGGATCCCAGCTTTACCGGTAACCCAAGATCGATCCCCGCACCCTTGAGGATGGCCACGAAGTTGGAATGGGTGACGGGACTGGCTTCCGAAAGCCCATAACCCTCGCTGACCAATACACCCGCTTTCTCCTCAAATTGTTTGGAAACCTCTGGGGGAAGGGCAGCAGCACCGCTATAGGGTACACATCCCTTCAGTTCGGAAAGGTCCACATTCTTTTCTTGGAGCAACCTCATGAATTGGGTAGGAACCCCGGGCATCAAAAGGGGACGGTATTTTACCAGTAGCTCGTAAATCATCTTCGTATCTCTGGCATCGGGAACGAGCAGGAGGCATCCCGCCCAATAAAGGGCCACGTTCATGGCGCAAGTGAAACCATAAATGTGGAAGAAGGGCAGACATCCCATCACCGAAAAGTTTCCTTTGTTCGGTTCCAGCATACCTGCCGCCGTAGGACCGAAGGTTTGGACGATGTTGGTGGTGAGGTTGTAGTGGGTGAGCATCACCCCCTTGGGAATGCCGGTGGAACCCCCGGTGAAGAAGAGGAGGGCAACATCTTCTACCGGATCTATTTCCAGCTTGGGCGGGTCCGCTTCCGTTTCCGAGAGGAGTTGGCGCAGTTGGATGGCTCCTTCCACCTTCGGAGGCACGGGATCTTCCGAGGGAGAGAAATCCTTCACGGAGGTAACAATGATTTGTTCCAGCTTGGTGCGGTGTTTCATGGCCTTTATTTCCTCCACTCTGGACTCGTCGGTAATGACCACCCTAGCGCCAGAAGTGCTGATCTCGTACTCCAACTCCGGGGTGGGGAGGAGGGGGCTCATGAGGGCTACAATGGCCCCGGCCTTTAAGGAACCGTAGACTCCTATGATGAACTGGGGAGAGTTGAAGAGCTGTACTCCCACCACATCCCCCTTCTTTATCCCCATCTTCTTGCTAAGGGCCGTGGCCAGCCGATCCGTGTAGGACTTCAACTGGGCATAGGTATACTCCCTATCGAAGTACACCATGGCTTTGCTTTCGGGATACTCCGCAGCCGCCCGATCGATGAGTTCGAAAAGTGGTATCTTGGGATAGTCGAATTTATAGGGAAGACCTATTTGCTCATAAATTTTAATCCATGGACGGTCACTGTAGGTAACCATCGTTTGTATATAGACTTCCCCTATAAAAAACTTCTAATCGGGCGAGAGAAAGGATAAATGTGAAGGGAGTCTCCCCCCTCATCGCGGAGATCATCCTCATCGCCATAGTCTTTTCCATCGCAACGGCGGTCATCGTGGTTCTGGGTGGGGTGAGCTTTTCAGTGAGGACTCTAGATGCCAAGCTGGGTGTGGATGGATTTGAATGGAGAAGCCAAAGACTGGTCATCCACCACTTAGGGGGAGACATCATAAGGAACGCCTTCCTCATAAGGGACGGGGCCTTCTACTGGGGGGATTTGGTGGTGAAGAAGAGCGGAAGGGAAGTGGAAGCCCTTTATCCACGCCTCAATGGCAAAAGGGCTGAGTATCTCATTTACGAGGACATGGACTCCCCACCTTTGGGGGTCCTCAAGCGCAGTGCCCTCTATCTTCCGGAGAACCGATGGGTTAGGCTCACCCTTTCCGCCAGAGAGAACGGACAACTGGAGTACACTTTGTCCCCACCCCCCTCCAGTTTCGTGGTGGAATTTCAATTCTGGGCAGGGGGAGGTCGGGGAGAGGGTTCGACATGGTTTTACGCCTATTGTGGTGTTACTCCCGAGAACGAGAATTGGCCCCCAGCCGGGGGGTACGTGTTCGCTTACAACGAAAACAGCGATAAGCTGGAGGTTTGGTATGGAGGGGAAAGACTGGCGGCGGACAACATGCACTCCATCAATGATAACCGGTGGCACGAAGCCAGGATCGTTTTCGATGGAATGGTCATAGAGATGTACCTGGACAACCGCTTGGATAACAGGATTAGGTACATTGATTACAAGGCGGCCAACAGGAAGGGAAAGAGTCTCTTCGGCTGGGGGGCTAGGGCGGGTGGGGATAACACCGAGCACAGGATCAGAAATCTCAGGATGTGGGTACGGGGAGAGACGTGGATCGACTTCTCCCCTGGGGATGTGCTGGAGTTCGAGATGAAAGATCCCTTGGTGATAGGGGATGCCATGACCATTACCTACCTCCCCCAGAACAAGCTGCTTTACATGAACGACATCTCCTGACCTACCATAAAGTTTAAAAGAAGGATTAGCAAAAATTTGCGTTAAAATTGGACGGGGATAGGGATGGCCAAGCCGAAGCAGAAATTGAAGTTTGCCTTCTACTGGGCGGCCAGTTGTGGGGGTTGTGAGATAGGGGTTCTGGATATCGATGAAAAAATTCTTGATGTGGTGGAGTTGGCCGACATCGTCTTTTGGCCTGTGGCCCTCGATGTGAAGTACAAGGATGTAGAAGCCATGCCCGATGGCTTCATAGACGTTTGCTTCTTCAACGGAGCTGTGAGGACGGAAGAGCAGGAGCACCTGGCGAAGCTCCTCAGGAAAAAGTCAAAGGTGTTGGTGGCCTTTGGGGCCTGTTCCTACACCGGAGGAGTCCCTGGTCTCGCCAACTTGGCGGACAGGGAGGAGATCTTTGCGAGGGCCTATCTGGAATCCCCCTCCACCGAGAATCCCCAGCGAATAGTCCCCAAGACTTCCACCAGGGTAAAGGAGGGTGAGCTGAAGCTTCCGGAGTTTTACGACACGGTCAAAACCCTGGATCAAACGGTGGAGGTAGATTACTACCTCCCCGGTTGCCCGCCTCCTCCCAACCTCATCCTGAAGGCGGTGGAGGCCATAGCCAAGGGTGAACTCCCACCGAGGGGGTCGGTACTGGCTCCCCTGAAGTCTGTATGTGATGAGTGTCCTAGGAACAAGACGAAGCCCGAGAAACTCTCGATTTCTCAGGTGAAAAGACCTTACGAGGTAGAGCTGGATCCGGAGAAGTGTTTCCTCGCCCAGGGTATCATCTGCATGGGTCCGGCTACTAGGGGTGGGTGCGAGGCCAGGTGCTTAAACGGCAACATGCCGTGCACCGGATGCCATGGTCCCTGCCCCAATGAGGTTGACCAGGGGGCGGCCATGATCAGCGCCCTTTCCTCCATTCTCGGGGTGGAGGGGGAAAGAGAGGCAGGGTATGATCCCCAGAAGTTGGTGGATCAGATAGTGGATCCCGTGGGAACCTTCTACATGTATACCCTACCGGCTTCCGTGCTGGGAAGGAGGGTGAAGAAGAAATGAAGGTCATCACCATAGATCCCATCACCAGACTCGAAGGCCACGGAAAGATCTCGATTTTCTTGGACGAGAAGGGTGACGTGGCAAACGCTTACCTCCAGGTTCCAGAGCTGAGGGGCTTCGAGCGTTTCTGTGAGGGAAGAAGGGCGGAACTGATGCCACAAATCACCTCCAGGATCTGTGGTGTCTGTCCGGTGGCCCACCACATGGCCTCCACGAAGGCCCTGGATGCAGCCTTCCACGTGGATCCGCCGCCCGCGGCCAAGAAGCTCAGGGAGCTGATCTATTCGGGTTATTACATCTACGACCACACCCTGCACTTCTTCTATCTAGGGGGACCAGACTTCGTGGTGGGTCCGGATGCTCCACCGGCCGAGAGGAACATCCTGGGAGTGATCAAGAAGGTGGGGCTGGAAGTGGGGAAGGAAGTGATCAAACACAGGGCCTATGGTCAGAGGATTACGGCCATCCTGGGTGGAAAGGCCACCCATCCCGTGTGCGGCTTGCCCGGAGGGGTGAGCAAACCCTTGAGCGAGGAAGAGAGGAAGGAAATAGAGAAGATGGCCAGGTCCTGCGTGGACTTTGCCCAAAAGGCCCTCCAGATCTTCGATCAGGTCGTTTTGAAGAACCAGAAATACGTGGAGCTGATAAAGAGTGATGCCTACACCCTGAGGACCTACTACATGGGATTGGTCGATGAGAAGAACCGCGTGAACTTCTACGACGGGAAGATCAGGGTGGTGGATCCCAATGGCAGGGAGTTTGTAAAGTTTGCACCATCCCAGTACCTGGATGTGATAGGGGAGCACGTGGAGGAGTGGACTTACGTGAAGTTCACCTACTTGAAGAAGGTGGGGTGGAAGGGATTGGTGGACGGTCCCGACAGCGGTATTTACAGAGTGGGTCCACTGGCAAGGTTAAATGCCGCCGATGGGATGGCCACACCCCTTGCCCAGCAGGAGTACGAGAGGATGTACGAAACGCTGGGAGGAAAACCCGTACACTCCACCCTGGCCTTCCACTGGGCCAGGCTGATAGAGCTCCTCTATGCCTGCGAGAGGGCACTGGAGCTTGCCCAGGATCCTGAGATCACCAGCAAGGAAGTGAGGAATCCGGTGGGGACTCCAGGGGAAGGTGTGGGGGTAGTGGAGGCGGCCAGGGGGACCCTGTACCATCACTACCAACTCACGGAGGAAGGTTTGATCAAGAAGGCCAACCTCATCGTGGCCACCACCAACAATGTGGCTCCCATCTGCATGTCCATAAGGGATGCTGCCAAGGCCCTCATTTCTGGAGGGAAGGTCACGGATGGGATCTTGAACATGATTGAAATGGCCTTCAGGGCCTACGATCCCTGCTACGCCTGTGCCACCCACTTCGCCCTGGGCAAGATGCCCCTAGAGGTAAAGATCTACGATAAGGACCGCAACCTCCTTTACACCCTCAAGAGACCCTGAAAGTCTTTTCCTTCCTTCCTACCCCCTTCTATGATGGAGAGGGAGCTCAGGGAATGGTTTGCGGGTTGCAGAAAGGCCATGGTGATGGGAATAGGTAATCCCCTCAGAAAGGACGACGCGGTGGGACTGGAGGTTGTGAGGAAGATGGAAGGAAGGGTGGGAAAGGGGGTGGAATTGCTGGAATGCGAAACGGTGGCGGAGAATTTCTTGGAGGAGGTGGAGAGGGTCAGGCCCAGCCATCTCCTCCTCGTGGACGCAGCCCTCTTGGGGCTGAGACCGGGGGAAAGCAGGTTCTTGACTTCGGAAGAGCTACCCGTAGAAACCGTTTCCACGCATCTCCTCCCCCTCAGGATCTTCTGCGAATACGTGAGGGAAGTGGTGGGATGCAAAGTGGCCCTCCTCTGTGTCCAGCCCGGGGATACGGATTTCGGGGAAGGAATGACCAGGGAGCTGGAGGAGGCGGCCGAGAGGCTGGCCGATACCCTCTCCCTCGTGCTGAGGGATTTATGCGGGGAAGGGGAGGGAAGGTAGATGTGTCTGGCCATTCCGGCGAGGGTGGTGGAGAAGAAGGGTGAGCTCGCCAAGGTGGACTTCGGGGATGGCACCCTGAGGGAAGTGGACATCTCCCTCGTGGAGGTGGAGGTGGGGCAGTACGTGATCGTCCATGCCGGTTTTGCCATCCAAGTCTTAGACGAGGAGGAGGCGAGGGAGAGCCTGAGGCTCTGGCAGGAACTCCTCTCGCAGGGCTGAGCATGTTCAGGTTCAGGGATAGGGAGACCGCGAGCAGGATCGTGGGGGAACTCAGGAAGATGGGGTTGAACCTCTTCCTGATGCACGTGTGCGGGACCCACCAGGATACCCTCGTGAGGTACGGTTTGGATCGCCTTCTGGAACCCTGTGGGATCAAGATAAGGCAGGGACCAGGATGTCCCGTTTGTGTGACCACCCAGAGGGAGATAGAGGAGGCCCTCTTGCTGGCAAGGAAGGGAAAGGTGGTGGCAACTTTTGGGGATATGGTGGGAGTGCCGGGGGAAAGTGGTTCGCTCGCGGGGCTCAGGGGAGAGGGGGCAGAGGTGAGAGTGGTTTACAGCATCAGGGATGCGGTGGGACTTGCGGAGAAAACGAAGAAGGAGGTGGTTTTCTTGGCCATAGGTTTCGAAACCACCGCCCCTTCCACGGCCGTCACCCTCCTCCGAAGACCTCCCCCTAACTTCTCCATCCTTTGCTGTCATCGTTACATCCCCCCGGCTATCAAGGCCCTCCTGGAGATGGGTGAGACCAAGATTCAGGGGCTGATAGAACCGGGGCATGTTTCCACCGTGATAGGTACCAAGCCCTACGAGGAGATAGCGGAGAAGTACGGAATCCCCCAGGTGGTGGCGGGTTTCGAACCCCTCGACCTGTTGATGGGGGTTTACCTCCTGGCGAGGATGATCCAAAAGGGGGAAGTGGGGGTCAAAAATGAATACACACGCTCGGTGAGACCGGAGGGCAATGTGAAGGCACTCAGGGTAATGGAGGAAGTTTTCGAGCCCTTCGATCTGGACTGGAGGGGCTTTCCCGTGATTCCGAAGTCTGGCATGGCCCTCAAGGAGGAATTCGAAGAGTATGATGCCAGGAAGAGGTACGAGGACGAGCTGAAGGAGCTGGAGGGAAGGGAGTTCAAGCCCCATCCCTCCTGCAGGTGCGACAGGGTGCTGAGGGGTCTCCTCGATCCCCCCGATTGTCCCCTCTTCGGGAAGGTCTGTACACCCAGGAGCCCGGTGGGACCGTGCATGGTTTCTTCGGAGGGTTCCTGTGCCATCGAGTACAAGTACGGGAGGGGCAGGTTAAAGCCAGAGGGAGAGACCGGTGGCGGGGAGGGCGGTTAGGGCATTGGCAGTGAGCACTCCCAGGGCCACGGTGAGAGCGGGTTTCCATCCCCTCATCCCGAGCATGAAGGCTAGGATCGTTCCGGTGTAGGCCCCGGTTCCTGGAAGGGGTAGGGAGACGAAGGTGAAGAGGGCGAGGAAGTGCTTTTTCCTGAGTTTTTTCCTGACCATCAGCCTGAAGAAGTTGTCCACCCATTCCCACCTCCTCCTCAGGGGAGGTACCATCCTCTCCAGGGCAAGCAGGATGGCCGGGATGACGGCTAGGTTGGGAAGGGTGCAGAGGAAGTAGGCGGTGAGGGGGGAGAGACCCCAGAGGATGGCGAGGGGAAGGGCGTACCTGCCCTCGAAGAAGGGGAAGGCTGAGAGGAGGGGGAAGAGCCAGAGGGGGGGCAAGGTTCATCCCTTTTCGCGTAGGAACCGGAGGAGATGGACCATTCCCTCCACATCCTTCACTTCCTTCCTCAGCAGTTTCTTCAGTTTCTCCCTAGGTTCGAGGAGGGGCTCCACCCCCATTAACCTGAGGTATTTGGAACATCTCAGAGCGAGTTCCTCCCCCTCTCGGTCGAAGTCCGTGAGCACCACCACCCTCTCGTATCCTCCCAACCCCTCCAGCCGTTCCAACAAACTCCCGTTCCTGTTCAGGTGTACAATCCTCCCTTCGATACCCAGGGAGAGAAGGGCCTCCCTATCCCTCCTCCCCTCCACCAGTATGGGTGTTCCATCCCGAATTTCCATCCTGAGCTCCCGTAACACTTCTTCGAGCTCTTCTAGGGTTTCCTCCCTCACTTCGGCTCACTCCTCTTCTTCCCTTTCCACCCACAATCCCTTGGAGAGGCATTTCTTGCACAACCCGCTTTCCGGGGAGTAACACCTGAGGCATACCGCCGTGCCACAGATGCGACAGCGGCGGAGCTCGGAAGTGGTGCCCCCGCAGAGTTCGCAAGTTTCCGTTAGCCTCCCCATCCCTGAGAAGTGTTCAGTGCCCCGTTAAATACCCTTCACTACCTCCTCCACTTCACCCCTTTCGAAGCCCCATCCCTCCAGGATCGAGATTATCTCCCCTTCCCCCTTTCCTTCCCCCCTGAGCCTCTGGACCAGCTTCAGAATGGTTTCCCTCACCTCCCAGGGATAGACCACCCATTCCCTCACCTCTTCCACGTAGAAGTCGGGTTTGAAGATACTCCAGGGCTTGTAGTGAAGGGTGGCTACCCTGAACCCCGCCTCACCCTTTCCCGAGAAGAGGTCGCGGATGAAGGCCAAAGAATGTCCTGTGTCCGCCACGTCGTCCACCACCAGCACCTTCCTCCCTTCCATCTTGACGTTGGGAGGATGTAGGAGTTCGGGTTTCTTCCCCGTTTCCCCGGGCCCCCTATAGTACTTCACCTGTACTGAGGCCAGCTCCTCCACTCCCAGCAGGTCGCAAAGGATCCTGCCTACCGGGAAGCCCCCTCTACTCACCGCCACTATGAGGTCTGGACGGTATCCCGCTTCAACGATCTTCTTGGAAAGTCTTTCACAAAGGAGCTGGACTTCCCCCCAACTCAAATGGAGGAACCCTTCCACATCCTACCTCTCCTTTCCCCTAAAAAGGATGTCAGTAGGGTCTGTTCTTGAGACCCATCCTGTACCCGGCGTAATTGGTGAGGAGGTGGAGGGGGGGAGTGAGGAGGAAGAGGACGGCTAGGATTTCCCACGTGAGGCGTGACAGGACCAGCGGAAGGGAGAGGAGGAGGGCCCCGATCACGAAGTCCAGCTGGTCTAGCAGGGGAAAGGGTTCTCCCCTCTCCACCCCGGCCCTCCTCTTGAAGAAACTTCCCGCCAGGTCCCCCACCATGGCGCCGAGGGAGAGCAGGAGACCCCCCAACACCGTTTCCAGGGGACTTCCGAAGAGGAGGGTGAGGTGGGTTTCGAGAGGGGAATGGAGGAGGGCCTGTACCAGTCCCACGCAGAACCCCACGAGAAGACCCCAGCAGAACCCCCGAACGGTCTTGCCCGGGCCCAGCAGTGGTTTCCCATCCACGAACTTCCTCCCCCCGTCGATGGGCCTCCCTCCCCCCGCCACCACGGGTGTCATGTTGGCGGCGTAGGCTGGGAGGATGAACCAGACGGAGGAGAGGAAGGTTCCGAGCACCGTCATCCTCTCTCCTCCTCCCGCAGCCTAATTTAGGTTGCAGCTAACCGCCCTTCGCGTATTTCTCCGGATCCTTCCTGAAGGTTTCCTCGCACCGCTTGGAGCAGAAATAGAACATCCTGCCCTTGTACTCCACTTTACCGGCAGCGCTCGAGGGCTCCACCTCCATTCCGCAGACGGGGTCCACGAACGTCTCTTCCACCCCCTCCTGCTCGTATCTCCTGAGGGTTTGGGTGTTTAAGGCCACCACGATGGTGCTCAGGGACATCAGAAGCGCACCCACGGCCGGGCTGAGGGTGAGGCCCCATCCCTGGAACATACCGGAGGCGAGGGGGATGGTGAGGGCGTTGTACCCTGCCGCCCACCAGAGGTTCTGAACCATCTTGGAGTAGCTCCTTTGGGAGAACTCCATCAGGTAGGCTACGTCTCGCGGGTCGTTCCTCACCAGCACGAGGTCCGCGCTCTCCACGGCCACGTCCGTTCCCGCCCCTATGGCTATGCCCACATCCGCCGCCACCAGCGCGGGGGCGTCGTTCACCCCGTCCCCTACCATGGCGACGGTCTCTCCCCTTTTCCTCAGCTCCTCTATCCACGCGGCCTTCTCCTCCGGCGAAGCCTGGGCCCGGTACTCCTCTATCCCCAGTTCTCTGGCCACCTCCCTTGCAGCCTCCTCCCCGTCACCCGTGATCATCATGACCTTCATTCCCTTTTCCTTCAGCCTTTCCACTGCTTCCTTCGATTCCTCCCTCACCCTGTCGGAGAGGGCGAAGGATCCAGCAGGCTTTCCCTCCACCACCACGTGGACCACCGTCTTGCCCCTCCATTCCTCCTTCTCCTCCGGGGGCTCCACCCCCCTTTCCCTCAGGAGGGTAGCTCCTCCCACCCACACTTCCTTCTCCAGCACTCTGGCCCTTGCCCCTCTTCCTGGCAGGGCCTGGAAGTCCTCCGCCTCCGGCACCTTCACTCCTTTCCTCTCGGCGAACTCCACGAGTGCCTTCGCTATCGGGTGCTCGGAATTTTTCTCCACTCCTGCGGTTAGGGAGAGGAGTTCTCCCTCCGGGAGGAGGGAAAGGTAATCCGAGACCTCCAGGGTTCCAGAGGTGAGGGTCCCCGTTTTGTCGAAGACCACCACCCCCACCTTCCTTAGGTTCTCGAAGGCCCTCCTCTCCCTCACCAGGATTCCCCTCCTGGCGGTAAGGGAGGTGGAGAGGGAGACCACCAGGGGGATGGCCAGACCGAGCGCGTGCGGGCAGGCCACCACCATCACGGTCACCGCTCTCTCGAAAGCGAAGGAGGGTCTGCCCGAGAGGTACCAGTAGAGGGAGCTGAGCAGGGCCACTCCTAGGGCGACGTAGAAGAGGAGGGCCGCAGCCCTGTCCGCCAGCTCCTGCGTTCTGCTCTTGCTCTCCTGTGCCCTCCTCACCATCTCCATGACCCTGCCCACGTAGCTCTCCTCCCCAGTTTTCTCGATCTCCACCTTCAGGGCGCCCTCCAGGTTGAGGGATCCCCCTATTACCCTGTCTCCGGGTCGCTTGGGCACCGGCCTGGACTCCCCGGTGAGAAGGGCCTCGTTCACGGAAGAAAGTCCATCCACCACCCTTCCATCCGAAGGCACCTTTTCCCCAGGTCTGACCAGTACCAGGTCTCCCTTCTTGAGCTCTGAGACGGCTACCTCCCTGATTTCCTCCCCTACGAGGAGGTGGGCCTGGACGGGCATCAGTTTGGCGAGCTTCTCCAGGGCCCTCGAGGCCCCCAGCAGGCTCTTTGCCTCCATCCAGTGCCCCAGCAACATGAGGTCCACCAGCGTGGCGAGCTCCCAGAAAAAGTCCTCCCCCCCTCTGAGGAGGGTGAGGGAAGAATAGAAGAAGGCCACGGAGAGGGCAGTCCCCACCAGCGTCATCATCCCCGGTCTTCTCCCCCTCACCTCTTCCGCCAGTCCCTTCAGGAAGGGCCAGCCCCCGTAGAAGTAGATGACACCGGAGAGCACCAGCATGACGCCCTCGTGCAGGGGTATCCTCAGGCTGAAGCCAGCCCATTCCTGGATCATCTCCGAGAGGAGGAGGACGGGTAGGGTCAGGGCAACGGAGACCAGCAGCCTGCGCTTGAAGTCACCGGGATGGTGTGCGTGTCCCGCACCGTGGTGTGCGTGGCTTCCCCTCAGGGGAGTCATCCTCCTGGGGTACCGTGGAAGGGAACGTTCTTCCAGAGGAGATCCCAGAGATCTTCGCTAGTTACGGTTTCCCTCCTCACGAGGAGTTCCATCACCCTTTTCAGGAGGAGGTGATGCCTCCTCTCGTCCTCGCGGATGGCCTGCAGGAGCATCCTCACCTTTTCATCCTTTACCTCTGGCAGCATGGAATCTATTTTTTCCAACAGCTCCTCCTCCCATCTCAGGTGCTTCCTCAGGAGCTCCTCCTGCTCCCTGAGCTGTTCCTCCTTCACCTCTTCCCTCATCCCATGCAGGAGCTTCAGGGCGGCCTCGTACATGCGCCCATGCTTCACGGAGTCCAGGGAAATCCCCTCCAGCACCCCCTTCACGGCAGGGTGGGAAATCTTTCCCAGGCTCTCCCTGAGGGAGATCACGATTTCCTCTTCCCTCCTCACCATCTCCCTCATGAACTCCTCCAGGTTCATCGGCTCACCTCCAGCCCCAGTCCGCGGTGCCTGCTGGCGACGAGCTCAGCCAGCTCCTCCAAGGCCTTCAGGTCCTTTTCCGAGGGATACCCCTTGATCATGACGGGTGGAAGGGCTTCCGCCCCCGTTCTGGAGAGAACCTCCGAGAGCACCTCTAACGTCCTGCCTCCCCACCCGTAGGAGCCCACCACCCCGAAGAACCTGAGCTTGGGGCGTAGGGCGGCCACCAGCTGGGCGGCGTAAAGGACCACGGGATGGGGACCACCCAGAACGGTGGGGCAACCCACGAGGAGCGTGGTCGCGTCCACCAGCGCCATGGCCAGCTCACCCACATCCGTGACGGTGAGGTCGAAGGGCTTCACGGTGATTCCTCTCCTCACCAGAGCTTCCGTCAGGTGTTTCACCATTCTCTTCACGCTCCCGTGCATGGAAAGGTAAGGGAGGACCACCTCATTCTTCAAGGCGTCGGAGCTCCAGTCCTCGTAGGCCCTGAGGATGAACTCCGGGTTGAAATGTAGGGGCCCATGGCTGGGGGCGATGAGCCTCACCTCCAGCTCTCTGACCCTCTCCAGGTTCTTCCTCACCTGGCTCCTGAAGGGCATCATGATTTCGGCGTAGTACCTCTTGGCCGCCGGGTAAACCTCTACTTCATCGGCCTGGAGCGCGGAGGTGGCTAGGTGGGAGCCAAGGAAGTCACATGTGAAGAGGATCCTCTCCTCCTTCAGGTAAGTGAACATGGTGTCGGGCCAGTGGACCCAGGGGGCGTGGAAGAACTGCAAGGTCTTGTCTCCCAGCGATAGGATTTCCCCGTCCCCCACCTCCCTCACCCTCTCACCGGGGACATGGAGGAGGAGCTGCAATAGTTCCTTGCCCTTGGGGTGGGCCAGCACTTTGGCTTCGGGATACTCCTCGAGCACCGCCGGTAGGGAACCCGAGTGGTCCTGCTCGGCGTGATGGACCACTACATAGTTCAACTCCTTCACCTCAAGCTCCCGGAGGTTCTCCAGCAGCACCTCCCGCTTGGAAGGGTCCACCGTGTCCAGGAGTACCGTTCCACCTTTTCCCCTCACCAGGTAGGAGTTGTAGCTCGTTCCTTGTGGCAGGGGAATGAGGCCGTCGAACAGCCTCCTTTCCCAGTCCACTGCCCCCACGGCGTAGACGCCAGGGGCTATCTCCCTGGGAATCAAACCTCCACCTTCCTGAAGAGGGACTTATCCGCCCCACATACGGGGCAGACCCATCCTTCAGGTAACATCTCGAAAGGTGTGCCAGGTGGTATACCACCCTCGGGATCTCCCTTCTCCGGATCGTACAGGTACCCGCAGACGGAGCACCGGTACTTGTCCATCTTCTTCACCTCGGGCGGTTTCTCCACGTAGGATGGCGCGGTCTTGGGGGTGGTCCCACCCTTCACCTCTTGGTAGTGGGCGTAGGTCATGGGTTCTCCCTCCCTCACCACTTCCGCCTCCACCACCTTCCCCACGAAGAGGGTGTGGGTGCCCGCATCCATCTCCCCCACCACCTCCGCCTCTATGTGGGCAAGGGCGTGGTCTAGTATGAGAGGTGCCCCCGTTTTCCCCATCTTGTACCTCACCTCGGCGAACTTGTCTTTCTCCCTTCCGGACTTGAAGCCGAAGTGCCCTATGAACTTCAGAGGGGTTTCCTTGGAGAGGATGGAGACGGCGAAAATCCTGCTTTTCTTGATGAACTCGTGGGTGAGGTTTTTCTTGTTCACGGAGACCACTACCTGTGGGGGCTCGGAGGTAACTTGGAAAACGGTGTTAGCGATCTGTCCGTTGAGCTTTTCCCCGTCTTTCGAAGTCAGTACATATAACCCGTAGCTAAGCTTTTTGAGGGCTTGGAGGTCCACGTTTCATCTTTCCTCCCGAAATTTAAATAGAAAGGGGTTGGGCGAGGGGAAAATCTTTTATAGGGAAACCCTAACTACACTAATTGATTCTAAGAATTTGTGAGGTGGTGAGATGGCAGCGCCGGTGGCCCAACTAGGTGGTACTCCCGTACTGGTCCTTCCAGAGAAGGCCATCAGGTACTTGGGGCGTGATGCCCAGCACATGAACATCATGGCAGCCAGGGTAATAGCTGAGGCCATTCGCACCACCCTAGGTCCGCGGGGGATGGACAAGATGTTGGTGGACAGTCTGGGGGACATCACGATCACCAACGATGGTGTTACCATCCTGAAGGAGATGGATGTGGAGCACCCCGCCGCCAAGATGATGGTGGAGATCGCGAAAACCCAGGAGGATGAGGCGGGGGATGGGACCACCACGGCCGTGGTGTTGGCGGGGGAACTACTGAAGAAGGCGGAGGAACTCCTGGATCAGGATATCCATGCCACGGTCATTGCCAGCGGTTATAGGAAGGCCGCGGCCAAGGCTCAGGAGGTCCTGCAGAAAATCGCCCGCCCGATTTCCAAGGATGATGTGGAGACGCTGAAGAAGATCGTGGCCACTTCCATAAGTAGCAAGGGATCCGAGATCAAAGGGGACAAGCTGGTGAACCTCATCGTGGAAGCGGCTAGGCAGATAGCCCGTGAGGAGAACGGAAAGATCAAGGCGGATAGGGACAAGATCAAGCTGGAGAAGAAGATAGGTGGTTCTTCCTCCGACTCCCAGCTGGTGAAGGGTATAGTGCTTGACAAGGAGGTGGTCCATCCGGGCATGCCCAAGAGGGTGAAGAATGCCAAGATAGCCCTCATCGCCAGCGCCTTCGAGGTGGAGAAGACGGAGACGGATGCGAAGATCAACATCACCGACCCCGAGCAGCTGAAGAGCTTCTTGGATGAGGAGAGGAAGATGCTCGCCGATATGGTGGAACAGGTGAAGAGGGTGGGCGCCAACGTGGTCCTCTGCCAGAAGGGTATAGACGATGTGGCCCAGCACTATCTGGCCAAGGCTGGTATCTTGGCCGTGAGGAGGGTTAAGGAATCCGACATGCAGAAGCTGGCGGAGGCCACCGGTGGAAGGGTGGTGATGAGCCTCAAGGACCTGAGTCCCTCCGATTTGGGTTCGGCGGAGTTGGTGGAGGAAAGGAAGGTGGCTGGGGAGGAAATGGTGTTCGTGGAGGGATGCAAGGACCCGAAGGCCGTGACCATTCTCGTGAGGGGAGGCACGGAGCACGTGGTGGATGAGCTGGAGAGAGCCGTACACGATGGTGTTTCTGTGGCCTGTGTGGCCCTCGAGGATGGGAGGATCCTGCCAGGAGGAGGGGCCTGTGAGATGGAGCTGGCGAAGGAACTCCGTGACTACTCCAAGGAGCTGGGCGGAAGGGAAGCCCTGGCCGTAAACGCCTTCGCCGAGGCCTTGGAAATCATCCCAAGGACGTTGGCGGAGAATGCCGGTCTCGATCCCATCGACATCTTGGTGAAACTCCGTGCAGAGCATGAGAAACCCGATGGGAAGTATAAGGGAATAGAGGTGGTGAGTGGGCAGATCATGGACATGATGGAAAAGGGAGTGGTGGAGCCGCTCAGGGTTAAGCTCCAGGCCATTAAGTCTGCAAGCGAAGCCGCGGAAATGATTTTGAGGATTGACGACGTTATCGCGGCCGTGAAGACGGAGGAGAAGGAGAAGGAAGGAAAGGAGAAGAAGGGAGAGAGCTCCCCCCCCTCCCCTGAATTCTGAATGCAAACCGTTGGTTTGAAGGGGGGGTTGGGCATTTTCACCGTAAGAAAATATACCAAGTTTGAAAAGGCGAGGATCATAGGGGCCCGTGCCCTCCAGATTTCCATGGGGGCACCCGTACTGGTGGAAGTTCCCAAGCACCTCAAAAGCTCGGTAGAAATAGCCCTCTACGAGTTCGAGAAGGGTGTTTGTCCCATCACCGTACTCAGGGAACTACCCGGGGAATCCTGACTCCCTTCTTTCCCCGTAGAGTTTGGGAAGAAAATGCGTGAACTCCCCCATCTCCTCCAGACAATGGCGCCGCAGGTTTTCCCCGACCATGGAAAGGAGGGTTCTGGGAAGTCTGAAGGTGGAGCGCATTTTGGTTCCTCCCGGCATTCGATCGTATTCGTGGAGGACCCATCCTATGGGTCTGTCGTTCTTTCCCAGAATACAACTGGCCACGGCATGTGTATAGGAAGTGGAGCGGGGAATGGGTGTTTCGTCCGGATTCTCCACCCTCATCCTCATCTCCACGGGAAGGGTTTCCCCGATCCTCTCCACCACCCTGTGGATCATCCACCCTTCTTCCCCCTCGAAGGAAAGATGGTCCCTGGGATGCCACAGCTTGTATCTCCTAGTCGCTTCCTCCCTGCCCTGCATGGCCCCCTCCGTTAGGTAGATCCAGAACCAATCGATCATTTCAGGCTCCACACCCTTCAGCTCGTGTTCCACCACCAGGTCTTCCCTTTCCTCTTCTTCTGCCACTTCCTCCAGTTTGATCCTTTCCATCACCGTCTCTAGCCCTCTTGGCTTTTAACTCCACCCTCCGAATCTTCGGAGATGGGAGTTCAGCTTGGGCCCATCATCCCCAAAGCGGAAGTGGAGCTGGAGGAGCTCAGGGGGAAAAGGGTGGCGGTGGATGCCCTGAACTTCCTCTACCAGTTTTTGGCCATCATCAGGCAGAGGGATGGAGAACCCCTCAGGGATTCCAAGGGGAGGATCACCTCCCATCTCTCGGGACTCTTTTACCGTACTGCCAACCTTTTGGAGACCGAGATCTACCCCATTTACGTTTTCGATGGGAAGCCCCCCGAGTTGAAGAGGAGGACGCTGGAGGAAAGGAGGTTGTTGAGGGAAAAGGCTGCAGAGGAATGGGAGAGAGCCCTGAAGGAGGGAAGGCTGGAGGAGGCCAGAAGGTATGCGGCCCAAGCGGCGACGGTGGAGGAGCAGGTGGTGGAGGATGCCAAGCACCTGCTGAGATTGATGGGGGTTCCCTTCGTCCAGGCTCCCGCCGAGGGAGAGGCCCAAGCTGCCCATTTGGTGAGGAGGGGGGATGCCTGGGCGGTGGCGAGTCAGGACTTCGACAGCCTCCTCTTCGGTTCCCCCGTTCTGGTCAGGAATCTGGCCATCACGGGGAGGAGGAAGCTTCCGGGCAAGGACGTCTATGTCGAGGTGAAGCCAGAGGTGGTGGAACTTAAGAGGGTTTTATCCGAACTGGGGATCACGAGGGAGCAGTTGGTGGATGTGGGGATCCTGGTGGGCACGGATTTCAACGAGGGGGTGAAGGGGATAGGACCCAAGAGGGCGCTGGAACTCGTGAAGAAGTACGGTTCTTTGGAGGGGATGGAGGAGGTGAGGGTGGAGGACTTCGAGGAGATCAGAAAGATTTTCCTTGAGCCAGAAGTTTCGGATACCTACAGGATAGAGTGGGGCCAACCCGATGTGGAAGGGATAAAGGAGTTCCTCTGCGAGGAACATGATTTCTCCGAGGACAGGGTCCAGTCGGGCATTCAGAAGCTCCTGAGGGGGAGGGAGGGAAGGCAGAGCTCCCTGGAGAAGTGGTTTTAGTCCATTTCCCCGCTTTTTCTTCGAAGCCATTCCCCCTTACCCCTCCGTTCGGGTTCTTCCAGCCCCTAAGTGATGGGGGGGCTGCTTCCACAACCGAATCTCATCATCTGGGGGGTCTCCTTCCTTCGATCCAAGACCTTTACTCCTTCCATCCATACTTCCCCAGCAGGGGGACGAAGGAACAGGGTGAATAATTCTCCACCTCTATTCCCCTCTCCGTCTTCTCCGCCACCTTCCACACCTGGCTGGCATAGAAATGCCCCACGGGCGCCCCCATCCTTCCACCCACCTTCAGCTGTTCTAGGAGGGGGGGAGGGAAGCCTGGGGAACAGGCCGTGATGAGGATCCGGTCCCAGGGGGCTCCGGGAGGATAGCCGCAGGTGCCATCCCCCACCACCACCTCCACCCACTCGTATCCCGTCTTCCTGAGGTTCTCCCTCCCGAAGGAGGCGAGGGCGGGGATGCGCTCGATCGAAACCACCTTCCCCTCCCTCCCCACCAGTTCCGCGAGCAGGGCGGCGTTGTATCCGGAGCCCGTTCCTACCTCCAGCACCCTTTGTCCCCTTTCCACCTTCAGGGACTCGAGCATCAGGGCTATCATGCTGGGAGCGGAGATGGTCTGTCCATAACCTATCGAAAGGGGATGGTCCTCGTAGGCGTGCTTCCTGAAGGAGGGAGGAACGAACTCCTCCCTCGGAACCTTTCTGAAAGCCTCTATGATGGAAGGGGTGCGGAGGTAACCCCATCTGATCAGCTCTTCCACCATCCTCTCCCTTTCCTTCTCGAAATCCAGAAATATCCCCCCAAGAAATGAGGGAGGGAAATGAAAAAAAGGGAGAGGGTTAGGGCGAGGGGACACCCGCTCCTCACCGCCCTCCATCCCACCACCCTGATGATCACGAGGGAGGAGGAGGTGGGGCCAAGGGGGGACTGCATCGTGGCCGTGGGAGCGGACAAGTCCGTCCGGGATTTGAGCGAGGGGGTGAAGGAGGGAATAAGGAGGGGAGGGAGGGTGGTGGTGAGGATGGAGGTGGAGGGATGGGTGGAGGAGGTCCATGCCTGGGGACATCCCTCCCTCTCCCTGGATCATCCGACGGACATGGTGGTGAGGAGGAGCTCCTTCCTCTGCGGGAGGACTTTGGCGGTGAGGGCGGATAGGGCCGCCCTTCACCTCTCGAGGGAGTTCGTAAACCTCCTCAGGAAGGCCCTTCCCCTGGAAATCACGATCGAGGTGGAGTTTTAGATCTCTTGAACTTCCTGGGCATGAGTTCCGGGGGAAGGAGGTAGGGAATGTCGTCCACGATGGGGTACCTCTGGGAACACTTTTTGCATACCAGCTCCTCCCCCTTCAGCTTCAGTTCTCCCTTGCAGAGGGGACAGGCCAGGATCTTCAAGAGTTCCCTGCTGATCGGCACCCTTTCCCCTCATATCCTGGTGGTATATCTCTTTCCGTACCCATACCCGTAGATTTCCCTCCTGACCTTCCTGATCTTCAGATAGTCCCCCACGTACTTCTTCAGACCCATCCATATCAGCCCGAACTCCTTCCTTCTCAGGATTTTCCTGAAGGCGCTCTTCCATCCCTCCCTCTTGGAGAAATCGGCGCAACGGTTGCAGAGTTCCTGAAGTTCCTCCTTCGAGTAGGGGGTGAGACCCAGCTCGGGAGCGGTGGCCACGAACTGGTCCGGACGCAGCTTTCCTTCCCTCCTAGCCCAGTTCCAGATGGCCGAGCCCACCATGTAGAGAAGGATGTTTCCGTTGATGAAGTCCGCCCCCCCCTTCTCCAAGAATTCGATCGAGCGTATCATGTCCTCCTTGGTCTCTACGGGAGCCCCGAAGATCAGGCTTCCCAGGAAGATGATGTCGTATTCCTTGCAGAGGTCTAGGGTGCGCCTCACGTAGTAGGGCCAGCGCTCGGGATGGGGGGTTTTGCCATACCATTTCACCACCTTGGGCACCACCGACTCCACACCGTAGCTCAGGGCCAGCACCCCCATCTCCCTCATGGCCTTGTAGAGGGCCTTGCTGGGTGTGTCCACCCTCGCCTGACCGAAGAAGTGGAACTTCAAACCCTCCCTCTTCATGAGGTCCGCCAGCTTGATCACCCTCTTGGGATCGTTGGTGAAGTTGTCGTCGGCAATCCAGATGGAATCGAAACCTTCCCTATCCAGTACCTTCAGCTCCTCCAAGATCTGCTGGGGAGAGCGGGAGCGGAAGCCAAGCTTCTTGGGACGGTTGCAGTAGGTGCAACCGTATCTACATCCCCTCGAGGTCAGGATTCCCGTGATCTTCCCCATCATCTTCATTCCGTAGAATTGGCCGTACTCGACGTGTTTCACCAATTCCCTGGCCGGAAGGGGGAGGGAATCGAGGTCCTGGGGCTCCTTCACCTGCAGGATCCCGGAGGGCCTTTCCTCCACGATCCTGAGGATCTCTTCCTCCGCCTCCCCCATCACATAGGCATCCGCCCCTATCTCCTTCAGGTATTCGGGAGGGGAAACGGAAATGTGGGGTCCGCCCACCACCACGTAGGCCTTGGACCTCTTCTTGACCTCCCTCACGATCTTCTTGCATGAATCCAGCGTAAGGGTCAAACAGGTTAGGCCCACCACATCCGGTCTTGCTTCCTCGATCCTTTCCCCCAGCTCCTTTAGGGAAAGGTGCTCGGCCTCGGCATCTATCACCTGTACCCTGTGTCCAGCCCTTTGGAGAATGGAGGCCAAGTAGAGGATTCCCAGGGGAGGAGCGTAGGCGGAGAGGGCACTCCTCTCCTCGAAGCTTATGGGGGGGTAAATGAAAAGAACGGATGCCATACTCTTCAGTTTTTAGGGATGAGATAAATATGGAGAGGATGAAAAAAAGCTGGAAAAGGGTTCTCCTCTTCCTGTTGCTCTTCCTGGTCCTCTCCCTTCTCTTCCTTTGGTGGAGGGAAGACCTTTACTCCGCGATTTGGATGCTCAGGAGGGTGAGGATTCGATGGTTTGTGGCAGCGGTGGCCCTATACTTCGGAAGCATCTTCTTGTGGGCCCTTAGATGGAGGGTCTCCCTCTCCTATCTTGGTTTTGGGGTGACCCTGAAAGAGCTCTACTTGATCCTTTCGGGGAGCATCTTCATCAACAACATCACCCCCTTCTTGAGGGGGGGAGCAGATCCCCTTGGAAGGGTTTATTTGCTGGGTAAGCTCAAGGGGATTCCCTATTCCTTCGCCATCTCCACCACGATGGTGGATCATCTCTTCGATTTTCCCGTCGTGATTTCCTTCCTTCTGTTCGGGTTTTGGTTTGGGGTTTCCCTTCCCTTTTCCTTTCCCTGGTTCTTCCTCCTATGGCTCTTCCTCCTCCTCTTCCCCCCTTCCCTAGTCTTTGGAATGGTGAAAAAGGAGGTGGGGGCAAGGATGTTGGGGAGATGGATGAATCGCTTGGGCAGGTTGGTGGGGAAGAAAAAGGACTTATTCTCCTCCATTAGGGAGATGTACCGGAGCTCCAGTTCCGTGCTCTCCAACTGGAGATGTGTTTTTTCCCTATTCCTCTTCTCCCTTTTCATCTGGTCCTTGGACCTCCTCAGGCTCTACCTGATCTTCCTTTCCCTAGGATACTACCCCTCTCTCCCCATGCTCCTCCTGGCCACCACCCTCCCCACCATAGCCGGTCTAGTCCCCTTCCTACCGGGAGGGCTGGTGCTGGTGGAGGCCACCATGCTCTCCGTCTTCACCTTCTTCAGGGTGCCGCTGCCTACGGCCGTGGCGGCCACGGTGCTCGAGAGAACCATTTCCCTCCTCCTGAGCACGCTGGTGGGGGCGGGGGCCCTTTCCTATCTCGGTCTGGCAGGACCTTCTTCCTTTAAACGTCAAAAAGGCTAAATTCACCTCTCCTCTTCGGGAGGCGGAAGATGAGGGTGGCGCTCGTGGGTGATGAATACCCTCCCCTGACAGGAGGGGTGGCTACCTATGCGGCTGAACTGAGTTCCTTCCTTTCCAAGCTGGGGGTGGAGGTGGTGGTCTTCACGAGGGAAGGAGCGGAGGAGAGGGAGGGGGTGGAGGTGAGGGGTTTGAAGGGTTTTTCCGTGAAAAATCGCTTCCTCTCCCCCTTCACCTTCGCCGAGCTCCGGAGGTATCTGCGTTCGGGGGACTTCTCGGTGGTGCATGGAGTGGACATGTATTCCTCCCTTGCCTTGGCGGCTTCCCGTTTTGCTCGGGGGAAAGGAATACCTTCCGTCCTCACTTGTCATTCCGTCCATTCCTCCTCCGGATTCTGGAAGGCCGCCTACCTACCCCTCTCCTCCTTCCTCAAGCGGGCAAGCAGGGTGGTGGCGGTGAGCGGGGCTTCCAAGGAGTTCTGTCTTTCCTTGGGTGTTCCGGAGGAGAAGATAAGGGTAATCCCCAACGGTGTGGATCTCTCCCTCTTCCATGAGGGAGTGGACGGTAGGGAGTTCAGGCGGAGGGTGGGTGTGGGAGATGGAGAGAGGTTGGTGGCCACGGCTATAAGGTTGGTGAAGAGGAAGGGACCTTACTTGCTCCTCAAAGCCTTCGAGGAAGTGAGCAGGGAAGTGCCCGGAGTCAAGCTGGTGATAGCAGGGGAAGGACCGGAGGAGGGGAGGTTGAGGAGGGAGGTGGAGAGGGAGGGATTGAAGGGTAGGGTAAAGATGCTCGGCCGCCTTCCCTATCCGGAGGTGGCCAAGCTCATGGCGGGTGCGGATGTTTTTGTCCTTCCCTCTTCTTTGGAGGCCTTCGGTCTGGCGGCGGTGGAGGCCATGGCGGTGGGAACACCAGTGGTCTGTCCCAGGGCTGGCGGTATCCTAGAGTTCGCCAGGGAGGGCTACAACTGCCTCTTCTTCGAACCCGGCAACCCTTCCTCCCTGAAGGAGGTCCTCCTCAAGCTCCTTTCCGATAGTGCACTGATCAAGAACCTCCGCCGTGGTGGCTTGGAAACGGCTAGGAAATTCACTTGGGAAAAAACGGCCGAGTTAACCCTTCGTCTTTACGAGGAGATCGCTTGAGGAAAGTGGCCTTTACGGTGGATGTGGAGGGAGATGCCCCTCCCTTCCTCAGCACTTGGAGGGGAATGGAGGAAGGTCTTCCCTCTCTCCTGGAACTCCTGGAAGAAGTGGGGGTAAAGGCCACCTTCTTCTGTACTGCCGAGGCCGCCAGGAAACTTCCGAAGGAGATGAGGGGGGAAGAGGTGGGATGTCATGGCTTCTCGCACGAGAGGCTGGACCACCTTTCCCCCGAGGAGGGAAGGGAGAGGGTGAGGAAGGCCACGGAGGAAATGAGGAGGCTGGGATGGAGGCCCAAGGGCTTCAGGGCCCCCAACTTCAAGCCCACTACCCAAGTGCTGGAGGAGGTGAAGGGCTTGGGTTATTCCTACGATTCCTCCCTCGCGATCTACAAGTTCTATCCAGGACTCAGGCTCCCCGAGCTCCCCGAGTTCCCCAACACCCTACCTTCTTCCATTCTCCGTCTTCCCCTTTCCCTCTCGAGGAGGATCGTGGGATGGTGTGTGCGTCATTTCCCCCTCACCGTGCTCGATTACCATGTTTGGGAAGCGGTGGAGGTGGAGGGGGTGAGGTGGGACCTGAAGTTTTCGACGGGTAAGGTTTCCCTGCGCAGGCTCAGGGAGCTCCTTCTCTGGTTGGGAAGAAGGGCTGAGTTCGTGACCCTGTCGGAGATGCTTCCTTCTTTATAGAAGAAGAGAAAACTCTGAGAGATGGTGACCCCGAAGAGCAGGGGGACGAGGTGGGAGTACAGGGTGGCCCACAGGTTCGAGCGTTGGGGTTACGAATGGAAGAGATCGGGGAGTTCCTTGGGTGTTTACGATCTGCTCATCACGAAGGGGGGAAAACCCGTGTTCCTGGTATCGTGCAAGAAGACCATGGGGGATCGTCTCTACATCCCCCTGCGAGAGGTGGAGGAACTGAAGAGGGAGGCCAAAGGAATGGGGGCCAAACCCCTTCTCTGTTTTGGTTTCCGCAGGACTTCCCCGCTGGTTTGTGAGTTGGGGAAACTCAGGAAGAGTGGGGGTGAGAGCTACAGGCTGGAGCGGGGGGATGGGGAACCCCTCGACACCTGGCTAGAGAGGAAGGGAAAATGCAGGAAGTGAAGGAGTTCTTCGAGCATCCCCTGCTCAGACCCGGGGTCCTCAGGTACAGGAAGTACCAGGAGGAAATAGTGGGGGAAGCGGTGAAAAGGAACACGCTGGTAGTCCTACCTACGGGGCTGGGCAAGACGGTGATCTTCGTCTTGGTGGCCGTCCACCTCCTTCACCGCTATAGGAGGGGGAAGATCCTGATCATGGCTCCCACCCGCCCCCTGGTGATTCAGCATGCCCACAGCTTCGTCCTCTCCGTCCGCCTCCTTCCCTCCGAGCTCAGGGTGCTCACGGGAAGGGTGGAACCGGAGAGAAGGGAGAGGGCCTGGAAGGAGGGAAGGGTATTCTTCGCCACTCCCGAAGTGGTGAGGAACGACGTAGAGGCCGGAAGGTTGAGGCTAAGGGAGTTCATCCTCTTGGTTTTCGATGAGTGCCATAGGGCGGTGAAGGATTACGCCTACACGCTGGTGGCCCAGAGGTATCTCGAGGAGTGTCCGCATCCTCTCATCCTGGGTCTCACCGCCTCCCCGGGCTCCACTCCGGAGAGGATGGAGGCCATTTGCAGGGCCCTCGGAATAGAGCATGTGGAGTACAGGACGGAATGGGATGCTGATGTGAGTCCTT
Organism: Candidatus Hadarchaeales archaeon; assembly: GCA_038736355.1. Lineage (NCBI taxonomy): Archaea > Methanobacteriati > Hadarchaeota (SeqCode) > Hadarchaeia (SeqCode) > Hadarchaeales (SeqCode) > Hadarchaeales archaeon (SeqCode). The sequence goes on along the minus strand of JAVYML010000001.1, from coordinate 181,037 downwards.
ACGTTTATCCTGTGGAAGTAGTTCCATGCAGGCTCCCCCTACCGCAGGAATACTCACCCCTTTCCTCCCTCCTGAAGGAGATGATGGAAGAGAAGGTGAGATGGCTCTGGGAGCACGGTTACCTGAGGGTCCCCCCAAGCAGGGTAACGAGGAAGGTCCTGCTGGGATTGGGGGAGGAACTGAGGAAGAAACTGGGGACGGCTAGGGAGAAGGGTCCCCTCTTCACCGCCCTCAGATACCAGTCCCTTTCCCTCACCCTTTCGCATGCGCTGGAGCTCCTCGAGTCACAGGGTCCCTTCGCCCTCCTCTCCTTCTTCGAGAGGATGGAGGGAAGAAGCGGGGAGAGGAGGACCTATTCCCTCCTTCTCAAGGATCCCAGGTACAGGAAGCTCAGGGCCATCCTCGAGGAACCCCTGCCCGAGCATCCAAAGATGGAAAGACTCCTTTGGGAAGTGAAGAAACAGCTCGAGTCCTCCCCCCTTTCGAGGGTGCTGGTCTTTGCCCAGTACAGGGACACGGCTTCCAGGTTGGTGGAGTATCTCTCCCGCAACCTACCCGGAGTGGGGGTGGAGAGGTTCGTGGGACAGTCGAGGAGGGCGAGCGATTCAGGTTTGAAGCAGAGGGAGCAGCTGGAAGTCCTTGGGAGGTTCAGGAGGGGGGAGACGAGGGTCTTGGTGGGGACCTCCATAGCGGAAGAGGGACTGGACATCCCCTCCGTGGATCTGGTGGTCTTTTACGAGCCCGTTCCTTCCGAGATAAGGTACATCCAGAGGAGAGGCAGGACGGGGAGATTCTCCTTCGGGAGGGTGGTCATCCTCCTCTCGGAATCCAAGTTCGACATGGCCTCCCACTTCTCTTCCCGCAGGAAGGTCAAACGCATGCAAAGCCTGGCGAGGGAGGTCGACCGCAGGCTCCAGCCCATCCTCCGCCTTTCTCCCCTTTCCCCCGAACCTATGACGGAAGAAGAACTTTCCGATCCCAAAAGGGACCTCCCCTTCGAGGTGAAAGAGGGCTAACCTCCCTTGATTCCCTTGATCACCTCTTCCGCCGCAGCCTTCCAGTCCTTGGCCTTCACCACGCTGGAAGCTAGGAGCACCCCCTCCGCACCCAGCTCCAGCGCCTTCCTCACATCCTCCCCCGTGGAGATGCCAGCCCCGCAAAGGACCTTTACCGAGGGATTCACCTCCTTCACCAGTTCCACGGCTTCGCTCACCACCTCCGGCCTCACCTTCGAAACCGCCCTTCCCGTTCCTATCAACTCTGGGGGTTCCACGGCCACGAAGTCTGGGCGGAGGGAGGCCACCTTCCTGCAGAGCTCGGGATCGGCTGCGCAGACCACGCTCACCAATCCCAGTTCCCTCAGCCTCTTCACACAGGCCCCAACCTCCTCCACCCTCAGGGGATGTTCAGAATGGTTGAGAAGGGAACCCACCGCCCCAGCCTCTTTCACGGCCTCCGGGAGGATCCAGCCCGTGTGGGCTCCAGGCGTGAGGGGATCCACATGTTGGGCTAGGACGGGAAGTCCCACCTCCGCCACACTTTTGAGGTCGGGCGCTTGGGGGGCCACGGCCACGCACACATCCTCACGCCTGGCCACGGAGGAAAGGATCTTGGAGAGTTCCACGGCCCTTTTCCCCATCGCTTCGGCGTAGGCCTTGAAGTTCACGATGACCAGGGGGGTCCTCAGCATCCTTTTCCTTCCACCTTGGGATAAAAAAGTTCAGAGGTCGCTGCGCAGGAACTTGCCCAGTACCTCCACCTTTGAGGAAAGACGGTAGAGCTTGATGTTTTTCCCGCTGTAGACGGTTTCTATCACTCCCTTCTGCAAGAGGTAATCCAAGTGGCGGGTGAGGTTCTTGGGGGCGATGTTGATTTTCCTGGCTATCTCCCTGATGGAGGCCACCTCCTTTCTGGCCAAGAACTTCAAGGCCTTGAACTTCAGGTCTTCCCCAAAAATTTCCTTGATTACGGAAAAGAGCTCCTCCCTCGTCTGAGGAGTTTCCGAGGGCCTGGTGCCTACCTCCGAGAGAGAACCGGGAGTGGAGACGAAGTAGCAGCACTTGTCCCCTTTGGCTATGCACTTCGTCTCCTCCATGACCACTTCCTTTCCTATGAGGCCGGAGACCACTCCCGAGAGATACCCCCTAAAGAACTGGCTCTTGCTCTCTTTTCCCTTCCCCTTGAAGGGGAGACACTCGAAGAGTTCCTGCATCTCCACCTCCACCGTATCTCCGTTGAACTTCTTGATGGTGGGCAGACCCCAACCCTTGGCTATCCTTTCCGTGAGGATGAAGTCGAGGGCCTGTATGCCACTCAATCCCAGTTGGATGACCTTCCTAGCCTTCCTCAACCCTGCCTTTACTCCCATCCTGAAAAAGGCGAGTTTGTTGGTTTCTACTTGGTTGAAGTTTTGCAGGAGATCCCCAAAGGTTTCCACCCTTAGGGTGATGGCCCTCTCCTCCATCACCATGAGGGGGAAATGCAGCCTGTCCACCACCAATCCCTGGGAAGTCCCCGGCTGGGAGAGGACCTCCTTTACCCCCTCCACTTTGGTCAGTTCCTTTTCCAGCTCCTCCGGTGTGATTTCGGAGTTGGTGAGATCGGCGAAGAAAGAGAAGTGCTTGATGGGGGAGCGGGGATCGGTGGTGAGGTTCCCGGCAACGATTTCCACTCCCTTTTCCTTGGCCCTCCAAGTGATTTCAGCGAGGGTGCTCACCAGGTCATCGGTTAAGACCAAGTATTCAACTATCTTTCTGCCAGGAAGATAGGCACCTATGGGTAGATATTTAGGCCCCCCCACCTTCATCCCTTCTTCCCACTTGATAACTTCTTGTCCCGCTATTTAAACAATTTGGTATTACACAAAAACATTGAACGGAGGAGAAAGGGGGAAAAGAGAGAGGGAAGAACGAAAAAGGTATGATGTTTCGAAAATGTGTTACTGTGTTACGGTCTTAGGGAAAAGAGTCACGAGGTATTTTTAGGAGGGGCGTGTGAGCACAAAATAACCTAGATGAGGGGAAGAAGGAACAGGCTGGAGATCATAGGCGAGATTCTGGAGCTGGCATGTGTGGGGGAGATGACGAAGACGGGGATAGCTTACCGGACCAATCTGGGTTTTGGTCTGGCCCAGAAGTACATAGACGAACTCGTGGGAAGAGGCTTACTGGCGGTGAAAACCAACGGAGAGGGGGAAGGTCGAAAGGTCTACCAGACTACGGAAGAAGGGATGAAGGTGCTGAAGAAGCTGAGGGAACTCAGGAAGATGTTCTGTTGATCACTCCTGGGGCAAGAGCACCCTTCTTCCGAACTCCGTTAACCTGTACTCCCTTTCTACGAAACCCATCTCCTCCAGAAGATTCAGCACGGTTTTTACACTTTCCTTGGAGGTCTTCGTGAGTTCTACCAGCTCCTTGAGGGAATGAGAAGTTCCATCGCTCAGGATTCCGAGGATCTCCTCCGCAAGTTCCTCACCCCGCTTCCCCCCCAGTTTCTTCTTGATCTCCTCGAAGGATTCCTCAAATCCAGACACGAAGGAGCTGGCGGAGGGAAAACTTAAAAGAAGACTGAATTGAGCGCCAGAAAAAGACGCCAGAACTATTTTCAGTAGGCGCCTTTATCCCGGGGTCTCAGTTTCTTTTTGGCATGGCCGGAAAACCGGAAAGGCCCGGGGGACTAAAAGGGGAGCCCCCGTTAAAGGGAGGTCCCTTCGTGGATCGACCGATGATAGCCCCTATGGAGAAAAGGAGGTGATAGAAGATGAGGACAGCAATGGCAATGTTTGGAGCTTTGATGGTGGCTCTGGCCATGACCGGAGTGGCCTTTGCCCACTGGACCGACACTCTGTACATCAACGGTACGGTCAACACGGGAACCTTCGATGCCGAGCTGAGCGTGGGCGAGGGTTGGGACAGTGAGCCCGAGTGTAAGAATGTCAGCTTCATCACTGGCTCACTCTCGCAGGACAAAAACACCATAACGGTGACCATCAGCCACGCCTACCCGTGCATCCACTACTACCTGCCCATAGACCTTCACTGTGTGGGCAGTGTACCCCTGAGGATACAGAGTATAACATACGGGCGTGGAAATCTGCCGGACAACACCACGTTGGAGATAATTGCGGATAACGACCACCCAAATGAGAACAGGATTGAGGTGGGCACGCAGCTCCACCAGTGCCAAAAGGCCTATGGGGTATTGCACGTGCACCTGGACGAGGACGCAGAGGAGAACACAACCTACACCTTCAGCGTAACCATCGACGTGGTACAGTGGAACTACTACCGAGCCCCGTAACCACCGCAACCATAGGAAGGTGTGGAAATGAGGGATGCGAGGCTAGCGGTGTTACCGGTGCTGCTGGTGGCAGGGATGCTCCTGACCGGTGTGGCCTTCGCCCACTGGTCGGAGTCCCTCCTCCTCACGGGTAGCGTGGCCACGGGGTCGCTGGACTGGCGGTTTACCGACGTGAAACACTCTGACCCAGGCCCCCCCGACAGTGTGAGGGACTACCATTGCCGGGACAACTTCGAGGGGCCTGAGCCCTATTCCTGGCAGGGAGACAAGGATGTGGGTTACACCACGGCGGTGATAAAAGATCCTCATATCATCGAGGTGACCTTGAACAATGTGTACCCCAGCTACTTCAACTCCATAAGTGTTTACATGAAGAACACGGGAACGGTGCCCCTGATCATTGAAAAGGCCATCATCAACGGGACCGTGGTGATGGACTATGACACGAAGGTCAGGCTGGATCTCAACAACGATGGAGAGAATGACTTGGAGATATGGTGGAGGGCCAACATCTTTGGCGTTCAGCTTGAGCCCGGAAAAGATTCACCTCAGACGAGCTTCTGGGTTCACGTCCTGCAGGGTGCGCCCAGGGGAGCTTCACTGCACTTCACCATCCAACTGGTGGCCGTGCAGTGGAACTTCTCCGAGTACAAGCCCACCATAGGACTTTCTCCCCAGAGCCTGACTTTCCAAGCCACGGCTGGAGGGCCCAATCCTCCGCCGCAGACAGTGACCATTTCCAACACAGGCGGGGGAACGCTCTGCTGGACGGCCACGGACGACGCTACCTGGCTTTCGCTCAATCCGACGAGCGGAGCCCTGGCGGCCGGGGCTTCTGAGAACATAACGGTTAGCGTGGACATCACCGGGCTCACAGCGGGGACCTACCACGCCACGATCACGGTTTCGGCCCCGAACGCGACGAACAGTCCGCAGACGGTGGACGTGACGTTGGTGATAGAATCCCCAATCATCTCGGTGAACCTGCATCCCAATTACGCGGTGGACGCCACCGATGGGCCCGTGCCCCTTTCATCCGATAATCTGGCCAAGCTAACGGCCAGCGACGACGATCGATACATAACTCTGACGGGAGTTCCCTATGCAGGATGGAATCCCTCGGGGTGGGATGACTATCTCGATTTCGAGTTCGAGAACATCCCAGCGGGAGCCACAGTACAAAGTGTAGTGCTCAAGTTCGAATGGCAGCGCCCGAGTACGGGCGTGACGAATGCTAGGTTGCAAATCTACGTTGGCGCTTCGCAGAGAGGAGGGAATATCTCATTGAGTCTACCACCCGCAGGCGTGGACAACATTGTGACGCTTAACCTGTATGTCAACCCCTATAGTATAAACACTGCTAGCGAGGTCAACAACTTAAGGGTCAGGTTCCAAGCCCAGAGTAGCTCTCCCTATTACCCCACATTGCACGACTGGGTCGAAGTTCAGGTGACCTATACAGTATAGAACGGAGAAACCCTAACCAAATTTTTTTGTTTTTTAATTTTTGAAAAAATCGCGCTCAAAACGTGATGGGGATGAAAACAGGCTGGAAGGCGGAAAGGAAGGCGGCGGTCATCCTAGTCCTGGCCCTCTTCAACTACCTCTTCCTGAACCTCTTCCCGGCCAGGGGATGGATGGCCTACTTCCTCCCCTCCGTCTGTTGGGGCACCCTGGCCCTGGTCGCTTTCTGGGCCTGCGGCCTGGACAGGATAAGGTCCTGGTTCAACGCCCCGGTCTCCCTGGCAGCCGCAAGCGTTTCCATCCTCTACGTGCTGGTCCTCCTGAACTTGGGCTTCTTCATGGGCTTTGGGAGGAGTCCCTACTCCTTCGCCCCCCTTTCCCTCCTCACCAATTCTTTCTTGGTTCTCTCCACCCTGCTGGGGATGGAACTCTCCAGGTCCTACCTGGTGAAGAACCTCGGCAGGGGTAGACCCTTCCTCACCTTGGGGTCGGTCACCCTCTTTTACGCTTTCCTTGGCATTTCCACGGCCAAGCTGCTGGGGCTCCGCACCCCCCTCGCCACGACCAAGTTCCTAGGGACGGGCTTTTTGCCCCTGGTGGCGGAGAACCTCCTAGCCACCTACCTGGCTTTCCTGGGCGGGCCGGTGGCTTCCCTGGCATACCGCCTCCCCCTCACCGCTTTCTGGTGGTTCTGCCCGATTCTCCCCCGCCTCTCCTGGGCGGTGGAGGCCCTGGTGGGGGTGATGATCCCCACGGCGGGATTCTTCTCCATCAACTTGTACACCCCACCCTTCACCCTGCGAAGGTTGGGTTTCACCTCACAGGTTGGCTTCAAGGCAAGAGAATCCCAGACGCGTGGCCTGGTCATAGCCTCGGTCCTCTGCGTGGTGATGGTGTGGGCCTCCACGGGCCTCTTAGGCCTTCGGGTGACCACCGTTCTCAGCGGGAGCATGAGTCCGAGCCTGGAGGTGGGGGATGTGGCAGTGGTGAGGGAGGTTTCCCCCTCTTCAGTGAGGCCTGGGGACGTAATCCAGTTTGTCCGGGGAGGAGAAGCGGTGATCCACAGGGTGGTGGAGGTAAGGCAGGAGGGGGGGAGCTGGTCCTTCATTACCAAGGGGGATGCCAACTCCTCTCCCGACCCCACACCCGTTTCCTCTTCCCAGCTGATGGGGAAAGTGATTATGCGGATTCCCAAGGTGGGATGGGCCATTCTTGGAGTGAAGGGGGTGATGGTTGGCCTATGGTCTTTCGTGAGAGAGCACACCGCCCTCGTGCTTTCGCTGCCTCTCCTCGCGGTGCCGGTCTTCCTTGGCCGCAGGTACAGGGGGCGCAAGGTGAGGTGGGGGCTGGGTAAGGAGGTGTCCTCCCGGCGGTGGGGCACTCCCCTCGTCTTTCTAATGCTCTTCCTCTCGGTGGGAGGAATAGCCTACGCCCACTGGAGCGAGCCCCTCTACGTGTCGGGCACGGTGGAGACGGGAACTTGGAAGTCGGAGATAGAGTGTTACAAGGTCTGGAGCTTCCCGTGCTGTCAGGTGAACTCTTGGCGTTCGGAGGACAACCGCACCCTCTACTTGCACTACTGGTATACCTATCCTTGCGATACGGTGTGGGTAGTGCTCAAGATTCACAACACGGGGACCGTGCCCATCTTCTTCCAGGGCTTCCAGTACCAGTTTTCGGGGAAAGACTTCAAGACTTACGAATGGTTCTTTGGCCCCTACGGAGATGGTTGCCAGCAGGGGGACTGCTGCTGGTGGAAGGACCTCCTCTGCGGAGATGGATGTGACGGCCCGGACGAGAGGACTTGTTGCTGGATGGATTCCTGTTGTCTCAAACCCCCCATCCAGCTCCACCCCTGTCAGAGCCTTATCGCCGTGGTGAAGCTGAAGAGCTTTTCCTGTTCCTGTGACTTCACCATCTCCATGAGCATAAAGGACGTGTGCTGGTCCTGCTTGGGGAGGACTTGAGGACAGTTTATTTAAGGAGGGAGAGGATGAAAAAGGTGGTGAAGCTTCGTTTCCTAAAGAGATTGGGGAAAACCCCCTTCCCTTTCCTGGTCTTCCTGTTCCTGCTGCTTGGTTCCGTCCTGCTCCTGGGTTACTCCCACTCCCGACCAGAAAGGGAGAACCGGACTCAGGTCCTCCTCTCTTACCAGCACCGCGGGAACTATGGTTACGTGGCCCATCTGAAGCCCAACGAGCTTTACGATAACAGGCTGGAACTCTCGACCGGGGAGGGGACGATTTACCTACCCTTGTTGGAGTACCTCACTCTCACCTTCAACTATCTCTTCCTCTCCACGGAGGAGGGCAATCTTTCTTCCTCCTATCGGGTGGAAGTGGTACTCTCCACCCCGGCTTGGAGCAAAAGTTACCCCTGGTTGGAGAACTCGGTCCAGGCCTCGGGGAAAACCCTGGCCTTTTCCTTCGGTTTGGTTCTCGATCCTTCTTGGGTGGAGGAGAGGGTGAAGGTGATAAGCTCGGAGACGGGAGTCTCAGCCCGCAACTACGATGTGCGCGTGAAGACTTCGGTTCGTACGGTGGCCCAGACGGGAAGGGGCAGGGTGGATGAAACTTTCTCCCCCCAGCTCACCCTTCACTTCGTGAGGGATCCTAGCAAGGGAGAGTACCTCACGGCAGAAGGGCTGGAGGAGAAAAAGGAGGGAGTACTCACCCACTCTGAGATCCTCTGGAGGGGAGAAATAGGGACCCTACGGAGGATCTCCTACCTCTTGCTGGGTTTCGCTTTGGTGGGCACCCTTCTCACGGGCTGGGCCTATTTCTCGATCGAGAAACCCAAAAAGGTAGAAGAGCTGGTGGAACCCCTCAGGGAGCTGGTGGTGGAGCTCTCGGAGGAGCCGAAGGTTCCTGAGGGTGGAACCACGGTGAGGGTGGGAAGGATGGAAGATTTGGCCAAGATCGCAGAGGGGCTGGTGAAGCCCATCCTTCACGTGAGGCTTCCCTCCCCAGACGGTGAGGAACATCTCTTCCTGGTCATGGATGGATCCGTGAGGTATGAGCATCGGGTGAAAGCGTTGGGGGGTATGGTAATAAAGAAGTAATGCCCCTTTCAACACGCGCTGGCTCTTGAAGAAAAAGCAGACTTATCACAAACCTTATATGACCCGTTATCGACTTAAAACTCGATGAAGGTTTTAGCGGGTGTCCTAGTCCTTTTCCTCTTGTTGGTCCTTCCCCTTCCTGCCTTGACCGCTTCTCCGGAGGAAGACATCTTCCCGGCGAAGTGGATGGGGAAGCACAAGGTCGTGGACCACTTCGGGAAGCTGAGCAGGATGGTCCTTATCCGGTATGTGGGGGAAGGACTCTCTGAGCCCTCGGAGGTGGTGGAAATTGGGGATCCGGATAACGATGGGGCCGTGGATGCCTATGCTCTCTTGGGTGTTAGGTGGGATTGCTCCAAATATCCCGGTGGAGTCCCCTACACGGTAAACCCCACGGTGGCAGTTAGGTTCTATGGGTTGAAGGAAAGCGAGGTGGTGGGGGCCATCCGGAGGGCTTTCGAGAACTGGGATGAGGCAGTGGGATTGGAGCTGTACAACAATGTAGTAACCGTGAGCAGATTGGCAAATGTCAGTACAAAGCGTCCGGATTACAGGAACGTGGTGACCTGGGGGAGGTTGCAGAGGGGAGTGGTGGCGGTCACCTACCTTTGGTACCTCACGGATACGGGAGAGCTCGTAGATGCGGACATAGTGTTCAACTCCTACTACAGATGGGGGATAGATCCCGACGGCGAGGGAACGGTCTATCAGTTGAGCGGAGCCTTCGACCTCCAAGACATAGCCACCCACGAGGTGGGACACTTCACAGGCCTCGACGATCTTTATGATGAGCCTTACTGGGCCATGACCATGTACGGCTATGCGAACTTCGGAGAGACCCACAAGGTTTCCTTGGAGCCCGGAGACGTAGCTGGGGCTCAGGCTATTTACGGGTCCTAGGTGACGGGAAGAGATTAAACCTCGTCGCGGTGGCTCTTGAACCCGACCAATTTTCCAGAACAAACTTCAGTAGTCGCTTTTATGGATACTCATGAAACCTTTTCCGGGACTCGATGGCCGAGTCCCGTGAAGCTTGGAGGGGTGGGTGAAAATTGGTTGATCCGGGAAACTGGGGGAAAGCTCCGAGCGGAAAAACGTGGGAAGAGGAACTTTTGTGGAGGTTGGAGAGGGCGGTTCCCCCTCCTCCCGAGCTACCGCCAACCCCACCCACGCCCGAGGAGGAGAAGAGACTCAGGAAGCTGAGGGAGGCTTATGAGAAGGCTTGGGCGAAGTTCTTCGGCTTTAACGTCTCCCTCTGGATGAGGGTGAACAGGCACAGGCTTATCTTCGACATAGTGATGCTTGCCTTGATCCTTTATCTAATCTTCTTTTCCAATCTCCCTTCGTGGTCTCTCTGGCCCCTCGTGGGCTTCCTCGTTTTTCTCATGATCGTCTTTTCCCTACCCTCCGCCTTCCTGCTCGGCCTGCGCTATGCCCTTCTCGCCCTCTTCGTCGTCATAGTCTTCATCATCATCGTTCTTGGGATTTGGTTCCTCGTCTCACCGGCGGTCGTGATGATAACTATGCCGCCGCCACCCGAACCTCCCACGGCCGCCGGTGAGGCGGGGGTAAAGGTAAGCGAAGTTACCCTTTGGGATTATCAAATCGAGGGACCGGTGGAGTACCAAGGAGTACAGTGCACCCGCATCACCGCGAGAAAGGCGAGAATCTCCGGACAGGATCTGCTGGTGGGAGGGATGGGATTGGGAACTTCTTCCCTGGAGATGGATAACTTCGAGGCTTATGTTACCTACATGAAGGGGACCGGCAGTGCCTTTGGCATGCGCGTTCAGTCGGGCTGGAAGGGGAAGGACTCACCTCCTTTCACGATAAGGCTCCTGAGGGACCCCACGACCTTCCGTAACGTCACCATGCACATAGTGTCGATGAAGGCCACTGGTGGCAGGATGAACGGGGTGGAGATGAGGAGCACATGAGGGGGTCTAAAATGGCGGGGAAAGGGATGATCCGGGGATCCGTCTTCCTTCTCAGTGCGGTTCTCTTCGTTTCAGTGTTTTCCTTGTGTTTGGCCCCGGCAGCCGGGGATCCAGGGCGCACCTTCACCATCAAGGCTGACAGGATAACCATGACATGTACGAACATAGAGGGCGGACTTTTCGGCCTTCTTGGGCTCATAGCAGGATATATAAAGGCAGAGAACGTCACGATGGAAAACGTCAGGGTGATTTATGGAAATCGCGTGATGTATCTCCCCCATGGTTACACCGATAACATGGAAATGTGGGTAACCATTACCTCCGTGCTATGGACGGCATTGACCCATCTTTTGGAATCCATTCCCATGATCCTTGGAGTGCCTGTTACCTTGGATGATGTGGAGATGGATGTGTACTGGTCTTCGATGAAATCCTTGGATTTTGAGAACCTCAGGGTGGTGATTAGGTGATGGTTGGTTCTAGGATGGAAAATATCGGTTTGGGATTCTTCAATCTCTGGGATAAAAGGAGATTGGTTCTTCCCCTTTTCCTGCTCCTAAGCATTTTCTCATGGGTTCTCTACATACTGGTGTATAATCTTGCTACCTTCACGCTAGCCGTAGTTTCCACCGTCTTTCTCTTTACCGTACTTTTGCTTGGAACGGTGGTGGTGGATGGAATAGAGGCAGGCCTCATTCCGCTCGAGAGAGTTCCGAACGTAGTTTTGGGTTCTCTCTTGGGAATAGGGATAGTCTTCGGGCTCCTCCTCTATCTCCTCCTCCTGGTTCTCAAGCTGGTTCCTTTCCCTCCGCCTTCCTTCCTTTTCGCCCTTGTTTCTACCATTGAGATAGTCCCCTTTGTTTCCTTGGCGATAGTGCTCCCCCCCACGGCGGGTTACTTCCTCTTCAGGGAGAGGTGGAGGAGGCTTAGGGCGAACAAGCCCTTCTGGGGCGTTTACTTGGGTATCCTCGCGGCCTTTTGTTGTGTTTATCCCCTCTTGCCCTATCCAGACCTCTGGTTCCACGAGATGAAGACCCTTGCCACCGCCGGAAGTTTGATCCTCCTCTCCCTCTTCCTCCTCGCTTATCCGAGGGAGGGGGCGACCAAGGCCGTGGGATTGATCTTTCCCTTCGTGGGCTTCCTTTCTTGGTTCACATGTTTCGGAGGAATGGCATTGGGGAGTGTACTTGCGGTCTTGGCTGGGGCTTGCTCCTACTCTTGGTCACCCTCAGAGAAATTGGAAAGCCGTGTGTTCGAGCCCACGCTTGAGGTTGTACCCGAAGAGACGAGCCAACCCTTAGAGGTCAAAGGTGAAGTTGGGACGGGTGGAAGTGGGCTAGAAAAGGCGGTGGAAAACCTCTTGCGCTCGCTTGCCCCTTCCTCAGACACCAGAGAAGAAACCCCAAACCGAGGGGTCGAGCTGGCTGGATGGAGGGGAAGGGAGAAAGAAGGGGGTAAAGCATGAACTGGAAGATAGCAGTGGGCGGACTGGTAGCAATGTTGGCCCTGCTGGGAGCCATGGCGGCATCCGATGTCGTCTGGGGTTTCACGGGTGGAACCATTTACATCAAAGTCCCTAAGGCCGAACTGGAGAACGTAGAGATGTATGGGGATACCTACCAGAATACCGGGAGTTCTATTAACGTCGTGACCCAGAGAGTGGGTAGGTTGAAATGTCCACAGGGTCAGATCGTAAAGAGACGTCTGGGTCTAGGACCTGGCTTCGACAATGTGGTAATAAAGTTTGACAATGCCACCCTGATCAACGTGCTGATGAAAGCGAAGAACCTCTTGAGCCAAACCGGAACCCTCAGTGGTGTCACGATGTGGGTGGAGCCTTCTCCCAGAGGACTACAACAGAACATCACTGGCGGTACCATGGATGACCTAGAAACAGATATCTACTATGTGTCTATTGGCTCGCTGGGCTATACCGGTCTGTCCATCTACTTCGAGTGAAGCAGATTTTTTCCCTTTTGGGTGGGGATTACCCCACCCCTTTTTCCCACCTTACTTCAATTTATTTAGAAAAGTATGGATGTAAGACTCCTCAAAAGTTATCCCGAGGAGTTGGGTCTAGACCTTGGGAAACCCGAAGATAGGTTTAAGTGGTTCCTTGCTTCCATCCTCTTCGGCAAGAGGATTTCCGCGGAGATAGCCCTCAGGACCTTCAGGGAGTTCGAGCGCAGGGGGTATACCACCCCCGAAAGAATACTCGAGGCAGGATGGGCTAAATTGGTCAAAGCCCTAGACGAGGGTGGCTACGTGCGCTACGACTTTTCCACCGCTGACAGATTGCTGGAGATCTGCAAGGAGTTGAAGGAAAGGGGAGGATTGGAGAAGCTTTGCGCTTCGGCTAAGGATCCCGAGGATCTCATGAAGAGGCTCATGGAGTTTAGGGGGATAGGTCCCACCACTGCCAGCATCTTCCTCAGGGAACTCAGGGGAATATGGGAGAAGGCCGATCCCCCCCTTTCTCCCCTGGCCAGGGAGGTGGCGGAGAGACTTGGGATAAAGGGTGAGAAGAAGATGAAGGAGCTGGAGCCCAAACTGGTCAGACTGGGTTTGGAGTACTGTAAGAGAAAAAGGTGCACTCCCTGTCCGGTTTCAGGGAGGTGCAGGAGGAAGGAAGGATGAGGGCGAGCGGTATCCTCCTACACTTCACCTCCTTACCTTCTCCCCACGGGATAGGTGATCTGGGTCCTTGGGCGAGGGCGTTCGCCGACTTCCTCTGCGAGGCGGAACAGAAGTACTGGCAGTTCCTCCCCCTTCTTCCCCCCTCTTCCGGAAACTCACCCTACCACCCTTCCTCCGCCTTCGCTGGGAATGTTCTCCTCCTGAGTCCCGAGGAGATGGTGAAGGAAGGATGGCTCACGCGGGAGGAGGCCCTCCCCCCTCCCCTTCCCCACCATCGGGTGGATTACCCCTCAGTCCTTTCCTATAAACAGAAGCTTTTCGAAAGGGCTTACAGAAGCTTCAGAAAGAAGGGAGCGGAGGGTTTCGAGGAGTTCTGCGCCGGGAACTCATGGTGGCTGGAGGACTATTCCCTCTTCACGGCTCTTTCCAAGAGGCTGGGTAAACCATGGACGGATTGGCCGGAGGGGCTAAGGAACAGGGAAGGGGAAGCCCTTGAAAAGGCGGGTGAGGAGCTGAAGGAGGAGGTGGAGAAGGAGAAGTTTCTCCAGTACCTCTTCTACAGGCAATGGGAAGAACTCAGGAAGTACTGCCATAGGAGGGGGATCAGGTTGGTGGGTGATCTCCCCTTCTACTTGGACCATCACAGTACGGACGTTTGGGTTCACAAGGAGTTCTTTAAGCTGGACAAAGAAGGAAAACCTCTTTTTGTCTCAGGGGTACCCCCTGACTACTTCAGCCCCACGGGTCAGCTTTGGGGACAGCCAGTTTACAACTGGAAGAGGATGGAGGAGGGGGGATACGAATGGTGGGTGAGGAGAATGGAGCACGCCCAGCGGATGTTCGATCTGGTGAGGGTGGATCATTTCAGGGGCTTCGTAGCCCATTGGGAGGTCCCCGCTGGTGAGAAAACTGCCGAAAGGGGGGAGTGGGTGGAGGGACCTGGGGAAGAACTTTTCAAGGAAACTAGAAGGAAGCTTGGTTTCCTCTCCCTCATAGCCGAGGACCTAGGAACCATCACGGAGGAGGTGGTGGAGCTCAGGGAAAAACTAGGTCTCCCGGGGATGAGGGTGCTTCAGTTCGCCTTCGGTGAGGACCTCCCCTCCAATATCCATGCTCCCCATAATCACCGGAAAGATTGTGTGGTTTACACGGGTACACACGACAACAACACGGTGAGGGGGTGGTTCGAGGAGGAGGCCACTCCGGAGGTGAAGAGGAGATTCTTCAAGTACGTGGGGAGGGAGGTGCGGGCGGAGGAAGTTCATGTGGAGTTCATGAGGCTAGCGCTAGGTTCCGTTGCCGAACTCGCCGTCCTACCCCTCCAAGATGTGCTGGGACTGGGAAAGGAAGCCAGGATGAATACCCCAGGAAGGGCGGAGGGAAACTGGGAATGGAGGGTGGAACCCTGGCTACTCACGGTTGAGGCGGTGGAGCGGCTGGTCGAGCTGACCGAGCTCTATGGGAGGGCATGATCTTTCCGGGAAAAGAAAGAAAAGGAGGAAGGAGGAGGTAATGGGAGAATGATTTCGGAAGAAAGCGGAAGCGGGCTGTTGGGGACTTTGGCCAAGTTGAAGGAAAGGCTTTCCCCGGGGAAGACCGAGAGAAAGGAGGAAGGAGGACAAGTATCCTTGACGACTTCGACACCCCCTCCACCAGCTAAAAAATCTTCCAAGGACTCCCTCGAAACTCTTTATGAGGACGACTTCTTGGAGGAGCTTAGGATGAGGCTCCTCCAAAAGAGGATAGAGGAGAAAAAGGAATTTGAGAAGTACACGCTCTTCGCTCCCCCACCGGGATACGTGGAGGAAGAACGCTACTGGGTGGTCAGACCCTTTGCTTGGGTGGCCATTCTCTATAATCCCTCCAAGAACGAGCGCCTTTATCACGTAGTGGAGCCAAGCCTCACCCCCACGGAGAAGTCCCTCCTCGAAACGCTACACAGGGACCTCCTCGACAGACTCCCCTACACCGAGGGCGAGGACAGGGATCTGGTGTTGAAGGAGGCGGTGGAGCAAATTCTCGACGAGAGGGGGATATGGGTAAAGGAGGAAACCCTGCAGAAATTCCTCTACTATCTGAAGAGGAATTACGTGGGCTATGGGAAAATCGACGTGCTGATGAAGGATCCCAGAATAGAGGATATCTCCTGCGATGGGCTGGGGATACCCCTCTTCCTCTACCACCAGAACTATCAGAACCTCAAGACCAACCTCGTTTTCACAGATTCCTTGGAGCTAGACCTCTTCGTGGGTAGGCTGGTGGAAAGGGCTGGGAAGCAGATTTCCTTGGGAAAGCCCACGGTAGATGCCTCCCTTCCGGAGGGATACAGACTTCAAGCCACCCTGGGCAAAGAGGTAACGGCAAGGGGAAGCACCTTCACCATCCGCAAGTACAGGAAGGAACCCTTCACTCCGGTAGACCTCATCAAGCTTGGAACCTTCTCCCCTGAGATGTTGGCCTATCTCTGGCTGGCGACCGAGAACAAGAAGAACATCATGATCATAGGAGGGACGGCAAGCGGAAAGACCTCCACCCTCAACGCCCTCACCCTCTTCATCCCTCCCGATGCCAAGATCATTTCCATAGAGGACACAAGGGAGCTCTTCCTTTACCAGGAGAATTGGGTAGCCAACGTTACCCGTCCAGCCCCCGGAGAGAAGGCCATTACCATGTACGATCTCCTCATGCAAGCCCTCAGGCAGAGACCGGAAGTCCTCATCGTGGGAGAAGTGAGGGGCCCTGAGGCCCTGACCCTCTTCCAAGCCATGACCACAGGACATACATGCTATTCCACCATGCATGCGGGATCAGTGGAGGAGATGGTGCTCAGGCTGGAGGGGGAGCCCCTGAACGTACCCCATCACATGCTTTCTGCCTTGGACATCGTCTGCCTCCAAAACCTCACCTACTTCAAGGAGGTGAGGGTGAGGAGGAACCAAAGCATAGTCGAAATAGGTGGGGTGGATGCGGAGACGGGTGCTCTTAGCATCAACAGGCTCTTCGAGAGGGATAACCTGACGGATAAGTTCAGGAAGCTGGGGGATTCCCTCGTCTTGGCTGAAATAGCCAAGGAAAGGGGTTGGGGTCCCACTAGGTTGGAGAAAGAGCTGGCGAACAGGAAGGCCGTGTTGGAGTACATGGTGGAGAGGGACATAAGGAAAATAGAAGAGGTGGCGAGGGTCATCAGACAATACTACTTCGAGCCCGAGAAGGTACTGGAGAAGATCAAGGAGGAAGGAACTTCCCATGCCCCCTCTGAGTAAGCTAGCCTTCAGACTCTTCCACAGGTGGGTGAAGAGGGAGGAACAGGAAGCCCTGAAGAGGGATTTGAAGAGGGCAAGGATGGGGGTTTCGGTGGAAGTTTACGTCAGTATCTCCCTCCTCTACAGTTTGCTGGTTTCCCTCTCTCTCATCCTCTTTTTCTCTATCCTTGGGTTGCTGGGAAGGTTCTCCCCTCTGGGCGTGACAGTGGGTATTCTGCTAAGCTTGGGCTTTTGGATGGCCCTCTACCGTCTTTTCCTCCTCATCCCAGGTTTCATCGCCAAGAATAGGGCCTACAAGATAAACCTCGCCCTGCCACAGACCATAGGCTTCATGTATGCCCTCAGCAGGGGTGGGGCAGGAGTGGTGGAGATCTTCAGGGAACTCAGCAGGTATGAGGATGCCGGGGAGCTCAGGAATGAGGCCAAGCTCTTCATGAGGGACGTGGAGCAGCTTGGACAGGATCCTCTAACCGCCCTGAGGAACCTTGCCCAGAGCACCCCTTCGGAGAGGTTCAGGGAGCTCCTCGACGTTTTGGCTTCCGTCATAGAGAGCGGGGGTGATCTTCCCTCTTACTTCTCGAGCAAGTGGATGGAATACCAGCGCAACGCCGAGGCCGACCATTCGAAGCTCATTTCCAGCTTGGAGCTTTACAGCGAGCTCTACGTCAACCTCGTCATCCTCTTCCCTCTCGTGATGCTCATCCTCTTCTCCCTTCTCGGCCCACTTGGAGGATACTCTGACCTCTGGCTCTACCTCATAGCCTATGCCGTGGTTCCAGCCGTGGCTTCTTTCTTCCTGGTGATGGTGAGCCTTGCCTTACCGGGAAGGCTTCCCATGAGTAGGCACTGGGGAAGATTGAGGGAGGAGTACACGGGAGTGCCCCTCGTGGAGGAGAAGGCGGAGATAAAGAGGATTTCCCTCCCCCGCAGACTGTTGAAGTGGGTCTGGCAACTGGTGAGGAAGCCCGTGGAGGCGGTCTCACGACAGCCAGCCACCTCCTTTTTCTTCAGCATCCCCCTGACCTCACTCGTGCTCTTCTTCCTCAGGAGGAATTTGGGGATAGAGCTCTCCTCCTGCTTCATTCTAGGTTTTCTGGCCGTCTTGGGTTTCTATTCCCTAGTCTACGAAGTGAAGAGGGCCAAGATAGGATATCTGGAGGGTTCCCTACTGGATTTCCTGAGGGCTTTGGCGAGCGGAATCAAGTCCGGGCTCACCCTTTCCGCTTCCCTCAAGGTCACTTCTTCCGCCGATTTGGGCCCCTTCACGCGGGAGACGAAGAAGATGAAAAGGGATTTGAGCTGGGGGATTTCGGCGAAGGAAGCCTTGGAAAGGTTTGAGAAGAGGGTGGCTGATTCTGGAGACATCGTTTATGTGACTAGGGTGATAGAAAAATCGAGCGAGACGGACGAAGACATTTCCGGCGTGCTCGACATCCTCATGCTGGACGTGGCGAACAAGCAGGAACTGAGAAAAAAGAGGGAGGCAGCCCTCGGTTCCTACAAGATCATAGTCCTGATGATGTTCGGTCTTTTCCTCTTCTCCACCTTCATGGTGGTGAGTAGCGTGATGAGCGTGAACAGGGAGGTGGGTGAAACTGCCTTTTCCTACGCTGCGAACGTGTCCACCATTAGGAATCTTTTCATGCATGCAGCCATGATAGAAGGATTTTTTGCCGGTCTGCTGGTGGGACAGACGAGTTCGGGCGACCTGAGGGCGGGATTGAAGTACTCCGTTGTCCTGATGCTCGTGGCTTTTTCTCTTTTCTCCCTCTTCCTCAAGGTCTAGGCAAAACTAAAATAACCTCCAGACAAAACCTTTGGGGAACTGATGGCCAAGGTTGTGGCTATAGCCTCGGGAAAAGGTGGGGTGGGAAAGACTACCACCACCCTCAACTTGGGAGTGAGTTTGGGTCAGCTCGGAAAAAGGGTATTGGTGATAGATGGGGACCTAGCCATGGGGAATGCCGCCGCCCTCATGGGTCTCCCCCAGCTTCCCGCCACCCTCCACGATGTTCTCTCGGGTGAGAAAAGAGTGACGGAGGCCATCTACAAAGTCAACGGTATCAGCTTCCTTCCCTCCGGTCCCACCCTCGAAGGCTTTCTCAAATCTTCCCCTAGGAAACTGGAGGCCGTGGTGAAGGAACTTTCCCCCAAATACGACTTCATCCTCTTGGATACCCCTCCTGGGGTGAGCAGGTACAGTTTGGCCCCCTTGGCGGCGGCGGATGAAGTACTCTTCATCCTCACCCCCGACCCCTTGGCCTTGGAGTCCACCTTCAAGACCCTGCTGGTGGCGGAGGCCCTGGAGGTCAGGCGTAGGGGAGTGGTGCTGAACCGTATGCCCAAGTCTTCCTTCCTAGGCTTTTTCAGGAAGCCAAAGGTGCTCGAGGTGGGGGAGATAGAGAAGAGGATGGGTCTGAAGGTCTTAGTTTCCATTCCAGAGGATCGGGCCGTGGCGGAGTGCGCTATGATGAGGAGGATGCTCGTGCTTAGGAAGCCCAAATCACCAGCCGCTAAGGCCATCAAGAAACTGGCGACAATGCTCGTGGGAGAATCTTGAGGGGGGAGTCCTTGAAGAGAATACCCACGGGAATCCTTTCATTGGACGAGTCTCTGGGAGGAGGGATTCCGGCGGGTTCTTTGGTCCTCCTTCTTGGGGAGATAGGCTCCGGTCCCCATGAGTTCGCCCTCACTTCCTCCGTGGTGATGGCGGCCATCAAATCGGGTCTCTTCGAAACGGCGGGAGGGCAGGTTTTGCCAGAAGGGGTGTGGTGGCTTTCCTTTTCCCGCGGTGAGGGGGATTTGAGGGAGGAGATTTCCTCGAGTTTCGGTGAGGAGCTTTACAGGGAGTTCGAGAAGTGGGCTAGGTTCAAGGATTTCTCGGAGCAGTATTTCTCCCCCCTCCGAGCTTGGGATGAGCTCTTGGATTCCCTCCACCACTTCTTGAGGGAGGAGGGAAGGAACAGCTTGGTCATCCTTTCCGAACTCACAGATTTCTTGCCTTTCCTCCGCGAGGAGGAGTGGAGGAAGTTCCTCCTCTTCCTGCGCAAACTTCAAAGGGAGAGCAAAGAGTGGGGAAATTGTCTGATCTACGCTCCCCTCGAGACCAAGTTGGGTGGGGAGAACCTGCAGGAGCTCGAGGAATGTGCCGATGTGGTATTCTGCTTCGAGTGGGTTAGGCTAGGACCCTACAAGAGGAAGAGGGCCATGTACGCTAGGAGGCTCAGGAGGCTACCCTCCTCCCTATGGGGGGAGGCCGTTTTCGAAATTTCCTTCGTTCCACCCTTGGGCCTTCAGGTCACGAAACAGGAGCTGATAAGGGGAATTTAACTATTTGGCTTGGATGGAGAACTCGTATATCCGCTCGAAGTAGTAGATGTCTTTCTTTCCGCCCTCCACCACTTTCCCCAAGATGGTGAGGACATTCCTGTTCTCATCCAGAAGGGCGTTCAAACCCACCCGGTTCAGTTCCTCTTGCAGGTTGTGGAGATACTTCCTCCAGACTGCCATCCTCGGTGATTTTATCTCCAGGACTACATTTTCCCTGTTGGGTTTCTCCCCCGCCTGGACTCCCCAGTATGAGTCTAAGAGGGTGACCTTGAGGGATACGTATCCGCTTTGGGAGAGGGAAGAATCTCCCCCTACCAAGAAATAGCGGTTCACCCAGATTTCGACCTCGTTTTCCGTTCTTTCCCTGAAGGAAAGCATGGCAGGTGTGGAAAGCATGGCACCCCCTCCATCTTGGAGGAGGATCACCCCACCATCCTCGTAGACGTAGGTTTGGCTGGGGTATTGGGAGTTCCTTATCTCGAACTCCACGCTACCGCTGCTCCTTCCCCCTCTGTAATCAAGGGAGAATCTCAGGTAGTCTTGGTAAAGCCTAAAGAAGTTGGTTTGATTTTCCGCCTGGAGCCTGAGCCTGATCCTACCATCCGAGCCGAAGTAGGCCTGGGGATTCGAAAGGACTACCTCCCAACTTTCCTCTTCCATGCCCACAGTTTTCCTTTTTACATCTTCCCAATTTCCCGTAGAGGGATTATGGATGGAGAGGGTACAGAGGGCCGAGGCTTCCTCGGTTTTCAGGAGGGTGGCAATGGTGAGTTGCTCTATCTCTCCCGTGGATCCCAGAGGAGAACTTGAGTACTCGGCCTCCACCCTGTAGGGAGGTCCTAGGATAAGGTAGACCTCGTCCATCCAAAGATCTGCCCTTCGGTCATAAAGGAAGGTAGAGGTACTCACCTGTAAATACAACCTCATCCTGGTGATGGAGTTTTCTATCTGGTAGAAGTTTTCGAACCTCACCCATCCGTTGGTGTTTTGATTCCAGGATCTCGTGTAAACCATTTTCCATTTTCCGTTGTCTTCCACCTCGACCCTTATCGAACCTTCTCCCCTATCGGTCACGAACATCAGCTTTCCCCCTATGGTTATTTTCTGAGCCTTTTCCCCCACAGGGGTGTTGAGGGTTCTTACCCACCAACAACTCTCCCTACTCTCTGACCAAGGATCCGTACAGAAGGCGGATACGTGGATGGAGCCTGATCCATCCATGGTTGCGGATTTGAGGGGCGTCCATTCCGGGGAAGGAGTGTTGGGGTCATCGACTTCTAGAAGCATTTCCCAGTTTTCCATGCTCCAGAACTTTTCCAAAAAGACCAAAGGGCTGAGTTCATACCATCCTCCTCCCTCTCCCTTCAAGCTTTCGGGGCAGGGTTGTGATCCAAGGCTCTCGGTGAAGAGGGAACCCACGCCGGACTGGGGACCGCCACGGACCAGTACCCTTCCTACCTTTCCTGGGGCGGGAACGAAACGTGGTTTTTCACCCTGCATTCTCAGATTCACCAACATCGATTGTCCTTTCTCCAACATGCTTATTCCTGACTGGAGTTTCAAGAAGGCATCACGGACTTCTTCCATGTGTTTGGCCTCGCTGTCGTAAACGGAGGAACGGACGTAGGTGGGATACCAAGTGGAGAAAGCCGCAAGGAGGATGCTCAGGACCATTGCCGCCCCTAAGGCCTCGGAAACTCCCTTCTCTTCCCTGAGGTTGGGCATGCGAAGGGATTTCGATGGGGACAAAATTGGTACCGGGATCAAGAGGCCTCTACCGTGACGTTGGTGAAAGGCAGAATCATTTGGTTGCTGGGTTTGTGGATCACACAAACTGCAATGATGTTGTCGGTCCGGTAGTCCGTGGGACACTTCACCCAGACCTGTATCGAGCTGCCCACGGAGAAGAGACCCGTACCGAGGGCCCTGTTTTCTCCCAAGGAGGTTTCGTCATCTCCAGCCTTTACTATGAGGTCGGCCAGGGAGACGGAGTCCCCTCCATTGTGGATGAGGGTGAGAAGAACTTGGTTATCAGGGCCACTTCTGGCCCTCACTTGGATGTTTATGGTTGGCGGTGTTCCCTTGCCGCCGAGTCCTCCCACCAGCGTCGCCACAATGCCTACCAGCGTCACCGTTATGGCTATCAGCAGGATTACTCCAACTACCGGTGAAACTCCCCTTTCGCTCGTTGGCCTCACGTTTAAAAAGGTCCCATAATGTATTTAAAGGTTGTGAATACCAACGATTTCTTCGATTGGATTAAGTATTCTTTTTTTAGTGGCATGAGAAAGAAAAAAGAATGGATCCTGCTAGAAAGGTGGAAGCCCCCTTCCACTTCTATTCCGGCATGGACAGACCCCTTGGGATACAGGCCCAAAGCCTTCTGGAATTCTTGGAGGCCGTGAAAAGAGTGGGTACGGAGTCGTTGGAGTTCCATCTCTACAGGGGAGACTTTGAGCGTTGGATAAAGGATGTATTCAACTCAGCTTTTCTTCATTCCAGAATTTCTGCCCTCCGCAGGGATGGGGTAAAGGGAGAGGAACTCAGGAGGAGACTGGTGGGAGTGCTGGAGGAGTGGATAGGGTTTTATCTCTACAAAAGACCTTAATTTTTTTCTTCCGAAGATTTTTATATTGGACAATATATCCAATAAGATGGGAATTGAGGAAAAGTTGAGGAAAAGGCTTTGGATTTTCGCCGGGATTTGCCTTTCACTGGCCGGGGTGAGCAAGCTCCTGTACCTGAAGGGGCTCACCCTCCCCAACATGGAGCTGGTGATACCAGTTTTGGTGGTGACCGGTTCCACTTACCTTTGGGGTGTGGGGGAGGCGGAAAAGAAGCTGGGGAAGACCTTCGGACTCTTCGTCCTTGGGGGAGTAGTGCTGGTGGATCTCCTCTTCTGGGGACTTCACCGGATTTACCTCTTTACCTGGTCGGGCTTTCTGATGGTCTGGTGGTTGGCCACTAGGAACAAGCTCTCCCCCCTCTCCGGCTTCTGGCGTTTGGTGGGGAAAACTACCCTCACGGCAGCCATAGCCATCCTCCTCTTCGATTTCTGGACGGGTATAATAGGCAGTCCCCTCACAGGGTTCTACGGTCCCCTCACCTCCCTTTCTACATGGTTCACGGCTTTCCTCCTGCAGGTGCCCTTTACCCTCTACCACCTTTCTTCCCTCTTCTTCGTTCCTCCGCTCGTGGGTTTGTTGAAACTAAGCACCAAGATCAGGCTCGAAGTCCCCATCCCGATAAGGGTGGGGGCTTCCGTTTCCACAACGGAAAGGAGGTGAGAGGATGGAAGAGGTGACCAAGGCCATTCTGGTGGTGCTGGTGGTGATGGCCATGGGGACGGTGTACTTGGCTTACGAGGTTTCGGACCTGCGCGCGGACCTGAGGGAGCTCCAGGGAACCATCCTGACCGTGGACGTGGGAGTGGTCATAGACAACGGGGAAGCAGAACTTTCCCACCGGCTGAGTCTCGCGAAGGGGGCCACGGCTTTGGATGCCCTCAAGAGGGTGGCCAAGGTAGAAACGAAGTACTATCCCGGATTGGGGGAGTTCATCACCTCCATCAATGGGCTCAGCAATAATCCCAGTGAGGGCAAGTATTGGATGTTCTACATCTGGGAGAACCATCAATGGAAGTATGCCAGCGTGGGTGCAGGTTCTTACGAGCTCAGGGACGGAGAAAACGTGAAGTTCAGGTACGAGGTACCGAGCTGGTAATCACCTTTTCCTTTCCAGCCTCATGGCCGCTGCCCTCGCACCCATTTCCGCTTCCACTTCATTTTTTCCCGTTCCTATGATGATCACATCACCTTCCCTCGGTTTCAGGTTCTCCACCAGTTCCTTCCCTATCCTTCCCTCCACCCTCTTTCCGCTGTCTGGAAAGTAGAGCCCTCCTTCCTTGAAGACGAGAACGGTGGCTCCTTGAGCCCCCATCTTGATGGCTTCGTCCCTTTCCTCTATTCCTCCCCTTACCTTTTCCGCCGCATCCTTCACCAACACGGCCACATCCACCTCGCCCACCGTGAGCTCACCACAATCCAGCTTCACAAACTTCATGGGCTCCCCGAGTTTCTTCCTCCCCTTCTCGGTCAAGACGTGTCCTCCCCGGGAAGGTTTCACCAGTCCCCTCTTCTTGAGGAGAAGGAGGAGGTCCCTGGTACTTCCCTCCCCCAATCCCAATTTCTTCCCGAGGAGGGGTCTTCCCACCCTTCCCATCCTGTGGATGAGTTCCAGCGCCGCCCTCACATGGACTTCGGTGAACTTGGGAAGGGGCCCCCTGCCCATGTCATCACCTATATTTCCCCTTCCCTTAATAGGGTGATGCTCTTCCGCAAGGAAGTGAGGGAGGTCCGTTTCCTCAGTCCCCTACAGGGATTCAACGAGGTGGTCCAGAAGGTGGAGTTCAGGGAGGATCCCCTCACGGGGAGATGGAGCAGGATCAACCTCGAGAGGGCAAAAAGGGTGAGGCAGGCGATGGGGGAAAGCCCCTTGGATCTCCTGAGGGAATCCGCCAAGGGTTGCTTCTTCTGTCCAGAAAACTTGGAGGATTCCACGCCCAAGCTTCCTCCAGAATTCGGAGAGGAGAGGATGAGGAAGGGTGAGGCGACACTCTTCCCCAACCTCTTCCCCTTCGCCGAGTTCCATGCAGTGGTGGTATTGAGCAGGGAGCATCTCCTAACCGTTAGGGACTTCCATTCCAGGATGCTGGAGGATGCCCTCCGTCTCTCCTTCGAATACTTTGAGAGGGTGAAGGGAGTGGAACCGAGGGCCGTTTATGCGATGCTCAACTGGAACCATCTCCCCTCCGCTGCCGCCAGCATCGTTCATCCCCACTTCCAGCTCCTAGTCGACCGTACACCCACCTTTTGGTTGGAGAAAGTACTGGAAGGAGGTAAGAGGTACAGGAGGAGAACGGGGAGGAATTTCTGGTCGGACCTGTTGAGGGAGGAACGCAGGAGGGGAGAGAGATGGATAGGGGAAGGGGAAAGGATAGGCTGGCTGGCTGCCTTCGCCCCCCAAGGCCAGAACGAGGTCTGGGCAGTTTTCAAGGAGGCTTCTTGTTTTGGAGAGGTGGGGGAAGAGGGAGTGGGGGAGCTGGCGGAGGGGCTTTCCTCGGTCCTCAGGGGGTACGCGGAGTTGGGGGTTGAGACCTTCAACCTCACTTCCTTTTCGGGCCCGGAGGATGGGAGGGGAAAGAAGTACCACAGGCTCAACCTGAGGCTCATCTCCCGTCCCCCCCTCCGTCCCCTCTACACCAGCGACAGTGGATTCATGGAAAGGTTTCAGTACGAGCCCGTGGTGGAGACCATGCCCGAGGAGTTGGCGGCGAAGCTCAGGAAGATTTTCGAGGGGGGGAGGAGG
Source organism: Candidatus Hadarchaeales archaeon (assembly GCA_038736355.1). Taxonomy (NCBI): domain Archaea; kingdom Methanobacteriati; phylum Hadarchaeota (SeqCode); class Hadarchaeia (SeqCode); order Hadarchaeales (SeqCode); species Hadarchaeales archaeon (SeqCode). Next base: position 155,679 of record JAVYML010000001.1, on the reverse strand, counting down.
TGAGGGTTGGAATAATTTCGGATGGGAAGTATGGGGAGAGGGCAAGGGAGAGGGTGGGCAGGAAGTTCGAGGTGGAATGGATCCTCGTGGATTTCCCTTCCTCACAGGTGGTGGATGAACTGGAACTCGAACTTCCCCCCTGCGATCTCTACCTTTCCTACGTCAGGCATCCGGACGTGGCCCTCGAGGTGGCTGGGAAGGGAGTGCCCACTCTGCTGGCGGTGAGCTTCGGAGAGGGTTTTCTGCGCCAAGCCAGGGAGAGGAATCCCCACGTGCTAGCCCCTCCAACCATGTGTTCTCTGGAGGGGAAAACGGGGGTAAGGGCCTTCGATGAATTCTCCCGTTTTTTCGGCAGGCCCAAGTTCGGGCTGGAGGTTAGGGACGGAAGGATAGTGAAGGTGGAGCTCCTCAGGGAATCCCCCTGTGGTTCCACGGCCGAGGCCTCCCGCACCCTGGAGGGAAGACCGGCTTCTCCGGAGACCGTCAGGTATTTCGGGCTCAGGGTGGGGCAGAACTGTAGGGCACCCGCCTTCGGAAGGACGTGCGACAGGGAGCTGGCGGAGGTGGTGCAGGCCAGGGAGCTCGCCAAGGCCCTGGTGGAAACTGGGGCAGTGGGGAAGGAAGAGTTCGAGGCCCTCGTGAGGGAAATGGAAGAGAGGTACGCCCAGAGGGAGAGACTCTTCTTGGGTGGATACAAATGCGGGGAAAGATGATCGTGAGGAAGTTCAAAGGACTCCTCCCTCCCTTCCTCCTCTTCCTTTTCCTCACCCTAGTCCTCGATGCCCTTCCCAGGGTCTTTCCCACCCCATCCTCCCCCCATGCCTTTGATGGAAGGGAAGTGCTCTTCCTACAGGAGCATCTCTCCGGGGAACTTTCCGACAGGTGGTGGGTGGCCGTATATTCCTTCGGCTACCTCTTTCTGATCTACGCCACGGCGGCCTTCCTCCTCTTCTTCGAGGATGTGGAAGCCTTCAAGGAGTACTTCTGGATCTTCGCCTTCTGCCAGTTGCTGGGCTTCCTCACTTGGTTTTTCTTTCCCGTCTCCCCTCCCCGTCTGGCCATACCCGAGGTGAGGGATGTGAGGGAGGAGCTTTTCGGGCTCACGGAGAGGTTCAACGCCTTTCCCCATGGGGCCTTTCCCAGCCTCCATGCCGCCAACGGTTTCCTGGCCTTCTTCTTCGTCAGGAGACACGGGAAGGGCCCCTCCCTCGTTTGGGGGGTGAGCTGGATCCTTTTGATGTTCTCCACCCTTTACCTCGGTGAGCACTACTGGCAGGATTTGGTGGCTGGCTGCTTCTATGCCTTCCTTTCCCTCTTCTTCCTCCTGAGACCCTTCAGAAAGGTGCTCGAAGCCCTCCCTTCACCGACCCGGCTTTCCCGCTAGGGTCCGTGCACGATTTCCTCCACCCTTCCCACCAACCTTTCAACCTCTTCCAAGGTGTTGTAGAGGTACACGGAGGCCCTCACCGTGCCCGGAAGACGTAGGAACTCCCGGTGGAGGGGAAGGGCGCAGTGGTGGCCGGATCTCACCATGATGTTCGAGCGGTCCAGGAGGGTGGCAACCTCGTGGGGATCCCTTTTCTCCACGTTGAAGGGGACGATCCCCACCCTTCGGTTGGGATCGGAGGGCCCGTAGACCTCCACACCAGCTATCCCCTCCAATCCCTTTTGCAGGCGTCTGACCACTTCCCTCTCGTGGGAGGCAAGGGCCCCGAACCCCACCCTTTCGAGGTATTCTATGGCTTCACCCAGTCCTAGGGCCTCGGCTATGGGGAGGGTGCCTGCTTCGTACCTCTCCGGGGAGACCGTGAGGGAATATCCGCTGGAGGAGGCCTCCTCCACGGTTCCTCCTCCCAGGCAAAGGGGTTCGAGTTCCTCCAGACACTCCTCCCTCACGTAGAGGACGCCTATGCCCGTGGGTCCCAGCATCTTGTGCCCCGAGAAGGCCAGATAATCACATCCCATCTTCTCCACTTGGAGGGGAAGATGGGGTGCGGACTGGGCGGCATCCACCAGCACCCTGGCTCCATGCTCGTGGGCAAGCCTCGTTATTTCCTCCACGGGGTTGACGCTTCCCAAAACGTTGGAAACGTGGGTCAGGGTCACCAGCTTGGCTCCCTCCACTTCCCCCTCGAACACCTCCGGTCTCAGCACACCTTCCCGATCGGGCCTTACCACCCTCACCTCCACCCCGCGTTCCCTCAGCCTGAGCCAGGGAAGGAAGTTGGAATGGTGCTCGAGGAGGGTGGTTACTACCCTGTCCCCCCTTTCCCACCCCAGCCCCCTCGCCACCAGGTTGATGCCCTCCGTGGTATTTTTCGTGAAGATGATTTCCCCCTCCGATCTCGCTCCAATGAACTTGCGCACTTTCTCCCTGGCTTCCGAAAGCTCCTCGCCTGCCCTCCTTGAGAGCCTGTGTATCCCCCTTCCCACGTTCGCCCGGTATTCCCGGTAGAATTCCAGCATTTTCCTGAGAACGGGTTCCGGGGTGAGACTCGTGGAGGCATTGTCGAGGTAAATGATACCCGAGGCCAGGATGGGAAAGTCCTCCCTTATTTCCTCCACCTTCATCTCTTCCTTTCCCTCCGGCCATCGTAAAAGCCGTAAAGTTGGAGGAAAAAGGGAAAAGGATGGAGCTGAGGAAGCTGGAGCTCTCCCTCCTTTCCTTGGGTGCTAGGAGCAGGGGCATCTACAGGGGGAGGAAGGGAGGGGCGGGTCCCTCTGGAGGTAGGTGCATGATCTTTCCAGATGGGGTGGTCCTCAACGTTCCCCTCAGGGGGAACTTCGTTTCCCGCTCACCCTTCGAGCTCAGGGAAGGATGGATTTGGAGGGGGGAGGAGCGGCTGGTACAGGTTTCCCTGCTTCCCCTCCCCAAGTTCTATCGCAAGAAGACCTCCGATGGCATTCCCATGCATAGGGTGGCCAAGCTCCACGGGAGGGATTGTCTGGCCACCACCCTCCTCTCCTCCTGTTGGAGGTGGGCACAGGGAAAGGCGTGCAAGTTCTGCGCCATTCAAGTTTACGGAGAGAAGGACCCCCTCATAAGGAAAACTCCTGAGCAGCTGGTGGAGGTGGCCAAGGCCGCCCTAGAGGAAGGTTTGGTCAAGCATCTTTTGATCACCACGGGGACGTTGGCAACCCCCGATAGGGGGGCTAGGGTTCTAGCGGAAACCGTGAGGAAGATCAGGGAAAAGGTGGATCTTCCCACGGAAGTCCATTTGGAGCCCCCAGAGGATCCGGAGAGCCTGGAGGAGCTGAAGGAAGCTGGGGTGGACACGGTGGGAATGCATCTCGAGTTCTACGATGAAAGGGTGAGGAGGAGGGTCTGCCCGGGAAAGGCGGAGGTTCCAAGGGAACAATATTTCAGGAGGTGGAGGGAAGCGGTGGAGATCTTTGGGAAATGGCAGGTCAATTCCTTCCTCCTGATAGGATTGGGTGAGTCCCACATGAGCCTGGTGGAGGGGGTGAGGGCCATGTTGGAGATGGGGGTTTTTCCCAGACCCGTCCCCTTCAGGCCTACTCCCGGGACTCCCTTGGGGGAGGTCTCTCCTCCCAAACCTTCCACACTGGAAAAGCTCCTTTCGGAAGTGGAGGGAGAGTACAGGAGGGCTGGGGCCCTCTCAGCCCATATCAAGAGCGGATGCGCACGTTGCAGGGCCTGCGGTCTTGATGCCCTCCTAAAGCTCTAGACGTTCGGGATGGGTGTAAACGTTGAGACGGGATCCCCTGGCGAAGCCCACCAGGGTCAATCCCCCTTCCTCGGCCAGCCTTATTCCGGAAGCTAGGGGAGCGGAAAGGGAAGCGAGCAAGGGAAGGCCCGCCCTCAAACACTTCGCCACCACCCCCTCCTGTACCCTTCCGGTGAAGCCCAAAAAGCATCCGCCGAAATCTACACCCCTCTCCATCCCCCATCCCAGCACCTTATCCACCGCGTTGTATCTTCCCACATCCTCCATGCAGACCTCCATCCTTCCCTCTTCCGTGAAGAGGGCGGCTGCATGGGTTCCCCCCGTCTTCCTGAAGAGCTCCGTTGAGGAGTGTAGGAGGGCCATGGCCTTGGAGACGATGGAGGCCTTAAAGCGTTTTTCCTTTCGCCTGACCCCTAGAAGGTTCGGATCCGGGGGATGGAGGGCTTTTAGCCTCACGTGAACTTCCGTTCCCTCCTCCCACACCCCCTCCACCTCCTCCCTTCCCCGCAGGAATCCCTCCCCCAAGAGGTATCCCAGGGCGAGTTCCCTCAGATGGGAGGGTGTGGCGTAAAGGGTGAGGAGGGGTTTACCGTTCAGGAAGAGACGGATGGGTCTGTCCTCTGCCACCTCCTCCTCCACTTCCTTCCTTTCCCCCTTCGAGAGGTCGATCTTCAACACCTTCTTCCTGAAGAGATCAGTCGTGGGCAGCCCTCCCCGAAATCTCCAGCATACGTTCTATGGCCCTTCTCGCCCTGGCTGCAATTTCTTCCGGTACCCTCACCACATGTCTCTCGTCTCGAAGGGAGAGGTAAACCTTTTCCAGAGTGTTCTTCTTCATCTGGAGGCAGAGGGCCGAATCCAGCGCGGGTATGAATTCCTTTCCAGGGTTCTCCTTCCTCAGTCTTTCCAGCATGCCCACTTCCGTAGCTATGATGAACCTCCTCGCCTGGGAAGCCTTGGCCCTTCTCAACATCTGGCTCGTGCTGCAGATGTGGGTGGCAAGCCTTTGGACGTCGGGATCGCACTCTGGATGCACCAGAACCTCCGCATCGGGATAGCGTTCCTTCAGCAGGAGGATGTCTTCTGGGGAGAACATCCTGTGCACGTAGCAGTGTCCGTCCTCGGGTAGGGGGAGGATTTTCTTGGAGGTGCGTTGCTGTACGAACCAAGCGAGGTTACGATCGGGCCCGAAGAGCACCTCGTCCTCTTCCAGGGCGTTCACGATTTGGGGAGCGTTGGCGGAAGTACAGACCACATCGGCCTCCGCCTTGGCTTCGGCAAGGGAGTTGACGTAAAGGACCACAGCCGCCTCGGGATGTTCTTTCCTGGCTTCCCTCACGAGTTGTGGGGGGAGCTGGGAGGCCATGGGACATCTGGCCTTCGGATCGGGAATCACCACTTTCTTCTCCGGATTGAGCATGGCGGCCATTTCCGCCATGAAATCCACCCCCGCGAAAACCACCAGCTTGGCCTCTATCTTCGCGGAGGCCCTCGCGAGTTCCAGCGAATCACCCACGAAGTCGGCTATCCTTTGCACTTCCGGTCTTTGGTAGTTGTGGGCCAGAATCACGGCCTTCTTCTCCCTTTTCAGACCCTCTATCCTTTCGCCGAGTTCTTGGACTTCCACCACTCCCCTTCGGTTTTTTCCCTTAAAGTTTTCGAAAAGAATTCCCTCTTATAACCCAGAGTTATTTTTTCTAGGAAAGGTATATATTAGGAGTTTTACGAAACCACTCGGTGGTTTTCTGAAGACCATAGCGGAAATAAACGAGAAAATCCGTCGAGGGGAAGCGGTGGTCGTAACGGCCGAGGAGATGGTGGAGATAGTGAGGGAAAAGGGGGAAGCCGTCGCGGCCAGGGAGGTGGACGTGGTCACGACGGGTACTTTCGGAGCGATGTGCAGTTCGGGGGTTTTCCTCAACTTCGGGCATGCCGATCCCCCCATCAAGTTCGGGGGAGGTGAGGTCTATCTCAACGAGGTTCCGGCCTATGCGGGATTGGCGGCCGTGGACGTTTATCTGGGGGCCACCTCCCTTTCCAGAACGAGGGGAATGGAGTACGGTGGAGGACACGTCATAGAGGATTTGGTCAGCGGAAAGGAGGTGGAACTCAGGGGGAGGGGTTACGGCACGGATTGTTATCCTAGGAGAGAGGTGGAGACCACCATCACCATCCACGACCTCAACCAGGCCGTACTCTATTGTCCCCGCACTGCCTACCAGAGGTACAACGCGGCAACTAACTCGCGCGAGGAAACACTCTATACCTACATGGGAACCCTCCTCCCCAATTACGGTAATGTGACCTTCTCTGGGGCGGGGGTGCTGGGGCCCCTCGGGAGGGACCCAGCCTACAGGACCATAGGTATAGGTACTAGGATTTTCTTGGGAGGGGCCCAAGGCTATATAGCTTGGGAGGGAACCCAGCATTTCCCCGCGAAGGGTCTGGGTACCATAGCGGTTGTAGGGGACCTCAAGCGCATGAGTCCTAGGTACCTCAGGGGATGTACCATCTACAGGTACGGAACTTCCCTCTACGTGGGATTGGGAATACCTATCCCCATCTTGGATGAAGAGGTGGCGAGAACGGCAGGCATGGATGAGACCCAGCTGAAGACGCAGGTGCTGGACTACGGTGTTCCCAGGAGGGAGAGGCCGGTGGTGAAGGAGGTGACCTATGCAGAGCTCAGGTCCGGAAAGATAGAGATAGGGAAGAAGGAGGTGCCGGTCAGTCCCCTGAGCAGTTTTAGGATGGCGAGGGAGATAGCCGAAGTCCTCAAGCGCTGGATAGAGAAGGGAGAGTTTTTCCTCTCCGAACCCGTGGAAAAACTGCCCACGGACAGGGTCTTCAAACCCATGAGGGAAAAAACACCCGTACCCCTAGTGAAGGAGGTGATGACCAAAGGGGTGGTGACGGTGGGACCGGATTGTCCCATAACGGAAGCCGCCAGGATCCTGGCGGAGAAGGGCTTCGACCACCTCCCGGTGGTGGACGAGCATCGAAAGCTGGTGGGCATCATCACCTCCTGGGACATCGCCACCTCCGTGGGTACGGGGAAGGTGAAGGTCTCGGAGATCATGACCACGAGGGTGATCACGGCCAGGGAGGAAGAGCCAGTGGATTCGGTGGCCAGATCGCTGGAAATCCACGGGATTTCGGGCGTGCCCGTGGTGAACGAGCGCGGGGAGGTCACGGGAATCCTCACCAGCGACGACCTCTCGAGGTTGGTGGGAAAAAGGAAGTAGTTCCACGACCGATGACCCTTTAATCTCCGTGGGTGAGGGAGGAGGATGAAAGCGCTGGCCTTCAACGGGAGCCCCAGGGGAGAGCAGGGGAACACCGATCTCCTCCTCAAACCTTTCTTGGAGGGAATGAGGGAAGAAGGGGCGGAAGTGGAGCTCTTCTACGTGAACAGGCTGAAGATCAAACCTTGCAATGGAAGGTTCACCTGTTGGACGAAAACACCTGGGAGATGCGTGCACGAGGACGACATGACCTTCCTCTATCCCAAGCTGGCGGAAGCCGAAGTCTGGGTCTTCGCCTTTCCCATCTACGTGGACGGCATGCCGGGCCCCCTCAAGACCATGGTGGATCGCCTCCTCCCCCTCCTCAAACCCTTCTTCGAGCTCAGGGAAGGACACTGCAGACATCCCCTCAGGGAAGGGGTGAAAGGGGGGAAGGTGGTGATGGTGGCCACCTGTGGCTTCTGGGAAAAGGACAACTTCCATCCAGCGCTGGAACATGTGAAGGCCATGTGTAGGAATGCGGGGAGGGAGTTCGCGGGGGCTTTGCTACGTCCACACGGGGGAGGGTTGAGGCTCCTCCTGAAGCTCGGTCTCCCGCTGGATGACCTCTTCGAGGCATGTAGGGAGGCGGGAAGGAGGCTGGTGAGGGAAGGGAAGATCCCGGAGGAGCTGCAGAGGAAGGTGGAGAGGGAACTCATGCCTCTCGACCAGTACGTGGAAGCGGCGAACGCCACCTTCCAGGCTGCCCTGGAAGAAGGAGTGATTCCAGAACTCTGAAATGGTGGGGTCGCCGGGATTTGAACCCAGGTCACCGGCTTTTCCGCCCGAGTCCCGAAGCCGGCAGGATAGACCAGGCTACCCCACGACCCCTTAAAGAATGGTTCAGGGGTTTTTTAAAGGAGGGAGGGGGAAATAGGATGATGCCTGAACTTCCTGAAGCGGAAATCGTGGAGACCAAAAAGGTTGAACCCAACCATCCCCTATTGGTTTTGGGGTTCATAGGTCCCGGCTTGGTGGGTTCCATCGCGGTTTCCCATCTCGTCAAAGAGTTGAAGATGGAGGAAATTGCCCACCTCCGCTCCAAGTACCTCCCCCCCGTGGCCGTTTTCTTGGAGGGAAAGCTCCACCATCCCTTCAGGATTTATTCCACCAAGGATGGAAGGCTCCTCGCCTCCTTCACGGAAATACCCATTCCTCCGGAGGGTTTCTATCCGATCGCCTCCACCCTCCTGGAGTGGGCGGAGGGAAAAGGGGTTGGGGAAGTGGTGGTGCTGGAGGGTTTGCCCGTGGAGGGTTTGCCCGTCGAGAGACCCAAGCTCTGCGTGGCGGAGGAGGAGAGATGCAAGGCCCTGGAGGGGAAGGGGGTGAAGATGGCTTCGCAAGGGGTGATAGCGGGGATAGCGGGAGCCATCCTGAACGAATGCCTCAACCGCAAGATCACGGGCATCGCCCTCCTCACCCCCGCCATCCTCTTCCTTCCCGATGCCGAGGGGGCGGCCGTGTTGCTGGAAGCCCTCAGCGAGGCCTTCGGTCTGAAGGTGGACGTTTCTTCCCTGAGGGAGCAGGGGAAGGAGATGGAGAAGAGATTGGAGGAAATGGCCAATGCCTACAGGACCATGAAGGCAAGGGAGAGGATGGGACCGGAAACCATCTATGGCTGAAGTCCCGAAATGGTAAAAAATCGGAGGGAAAAAGAGTAGAGATTCCCAATGGAGCTGAGGGTTTTGGAGAGAAGGGAGAATCCTTTGGTGGAGAGGGAGGAGGTAAAGTTCGAGGTCCTCCATCCTGGGGAGCCCACCCCTTCCCGCGAGGCGGTGAGGGGTCAGTTGGCTTCGCAACTGGGGGCGGATGGGGGGATGCTGGTGATCCTGAAGCTCAGGACCCATCAGGGCTCCTCCCGTACCAGGGGGCTGGCCCATCTCTATCGCTCCGAAGAGGTCATGAAGAAGTTCGCCCCCAAGCACCTGCTTCAGAGGGGGATGAAGAAGGAAGGTGGTGAAAAGGGTGGCGAAGGGTGAGCAGGCCAAGACCAAATACTACAAGGTGGAGGGAGGGAAGCTCAAGGTCCTGAGAAGGTACTGCCCGAGATGCGGACCGGGTGTTTTCATGGCGGAGCACGAGGACAGATGGTCCTGTGGGAGGTGTGGTTACGCGGAGTTCAAGAAGGGAAAGGGTTAGTTATGGATAGTCTCAAGGCTTCGCCACCATCACTTCCGTGGCCTTGATCACCGCCTCCACCACGTCTCCTTTTTTCAGCCCCAGCATCTCGGCCGCTTCCCTGGTGATGAAGGCGGTTAGGAGGGAAGGACCCACGGAGATCTTGACCGTGGCCCCCACCTCCCCCATCTCCACGCTTTCGATTATCCCCTTTAGCCTGTTCCTGGCGGAGAGCCTGGTGGAGAGGGCTTCCCAGAAGGTCTCTTCCTTCACCATCTCCCTCAGTGCCTCCTCCAGAACACCGTACCACCTCACGAGCTTCTTTCCTTCCTCCGTCAGCACGCTTTCCCCCCCTTCCTTTCCTCCCCTCCTCCTCCTGAGGAGTTCGACGCCCAGCTCCCCTTCCAGCTCCTTCACCATCCCCCAGGCATGGCGGTAGGACATGCCCAGCTTCTTCGCCGCCCTGCTGAGGGAGCCTTCCCTTTCGATGGCGAGTAAGAGTTCCACCTTTCCCTTTCCCCCCAAGGTCTTCCCGCCCTTCCTGAACCAGAGCCCTACCTCCGGGTTGAGATCCTTCACCACCATTCACCCTTGAGAAACTTCCCCATCCTCCGTTTCAAGATTTCTTCCGGTTTTCCTTGGGCGAGGATCCTCCCTTCCAGCAGATAAACCATTCTTTCCGAGAGCCTGAAGGCTTGGAAGGGATGGTTGGTGGCTAGAACCAGCGTGCACTCTTTCCCCATCTCTTCTATCACCTCCTCTATCATCCTGGAGTTCTCGGGATCGAGGTTGGAGGTAGGTTCATCCAGCAGCAGGAGTTCGGGCTTCAGGACGAGGGCGCGGGCTAGGGCTATCCTCTGTTTTTCCCCACCCGAGAGTTCCACTGCCTTCCTCCCCTCGCATCCCCCCATCCCCACCAGAGAGAGGGCCCTCTTCACTTCCCTCCTCACCTCCTCCTCCGGATATCCCCTCAGCTTCAGTCCATAGGCGAGGTTGTGGTATACGGTGGTGTTGAAAAAAACCGGCTGCTGGAAGACCATCGTGATCTTTCCCCTTTCCACCCCACATTCCACTTCCCCCTCGTCCGGTGGATCCAGGAGGGCCATCACCCTCAGGAGGGTCGTTTTTCCAGAACCGTTGGGCCCCACGATGGAGAGGCTCTCCCCTTTCTTCACCCTGAGGCTTATCCCCTTCAGGACCTCCTTCCCCCCGTACCTCCTCACCACCTTCCTCAGCTCCAGCATCCTACCCCCTCCCGAGCATGTTCGCCAAGAAGTTCAGGAAGAAGACGAGGGAGAGGAGGATGATGGCCAGTTGGAGGGAGAGGAGGATTTCCCCCTTGGCGGTTTCGAGGGCTATGGCGGTGGTCATCACCCTCGTGTACCCGTGGATGTTCCCCCCCAGCATCATAGCCACACCGAGTTCGGAAATGGCCCTGTTGAAGGAGGCCAGCACCGCGAGTACCGCCCCCCTTCGGGCCTCTCCCAGCACCACTAGGGAGGCCTGTTTTTCGGAGGCACCTAGGGTCCTCGCCAAGTCCCTCACCGCGGGATCCACTGCCTGTAGGGCATCGGCGAGGAGACTCACCATGATGGGTGTGACCAGCAGAGCCTGTCCCAGCATCATGGCCGAAGGGGTGTAGAGGAGATGGAGGGGGCCGAGGGGTCCCCTGCTGGAGAGGAGGAGGTAGAGGAGGAGACCAAGGGTGACGGTGGGAAGACCGAGCAGGGTGTGGAAGAGGTTGAGCACCACCCTCCTACCCCTGAACTCCTTCAGACCCAGCAGGAGGGCGAGGGGAAGACCCCAGAGGAGGGCGAGGGCGGTGGCCGTTCCGGAGACCCAGAGGGAGCGCAGGACGATGTCCAGCATCATCCTTCCCCCCAAACCTCCCTGAGCCAAACCGCCAGCTCTGGGTCCGAGTTCTCCAGTCCAATTACGGGAAAGAAGAGGGGGGAGCCGTACTCCTCCACTCCGAACTTCCCTATGAGCTCCTGCCCCTCCGAAAGGAGAAAGTCCAAGAACTCTACCGCCCCCCCGAAGTTCACCCCCTTCACCCTTCTGGGGTTCACCACGATGGCGGAGTACACGTTGAGAAGCCCTTTCCCCCTTTCCGTCATCGGCTTCAGCTGCACGAGTCCTTCTTTTCGGTATTTCAGGAAGGTCCCTAGATCGGAAAGGGTATAGGCCCCCTTCTCGCTGGCCAGCAGGAGGGTCTGCCCCATCCCCGCCCCCGCCTCCAGGTACCAGCCCTCCTTCCTCAGCTCCTCCGGATCGAAACCCGCTTCCCTCCAGAGGAGGTTCTCCCTAACATGGGTGCCGGAGAGGTCACCCCTCGAGACCCATCTCGCCCTTCCCCCCCTTCCTGCCAGGGCTATTCTGCTCAGGGCCTCGAGGGGGGGAAGGTCCTCGCACCCGGCCGGATCCCCGGGTGGTCCCAAGATGAGGAAGAAGTTGTAGGCTATCGCCACCCTCCTCTCCCCGTATCCCTCTTCCATGAACTTCCTTTCCAGCGGAGGGGCATGAACGAGGAGGAGGTCGGCCTCACCCCTCTTGGCGGAGAGAAGGGCCGTCCCCGTTCCCGAAGGGAGGAAAGCCACGGGTTTTCCACCCTTCTCCAAGTACCTTTCCGCCAAGTACTCGAGCAGGCCCGTTTCGTAGAGACTGGTGGTGGTGGCCACCCTTATGCCCGGCCTTCCCCTTCCCGCCCACAGGGAAAGGGAGGAAAGGAAGAGAAGGAGGATGAGCATCTTCAAGGGCCATCCACGCATCCCTCCTCTTGTCGATATGTCTAATTAAGCATATCGATGGATTTTTCCTCTGGGAGGAAAAAAGAAAAAGTGTTCGAGGAGATCTTCAGGGAGGAACTGGGGAAGGGTTCGATCTTCACCGATCCCGGAAAGCTCTCACCCGATTATCTGCCTTCCAAGCTCGTGGGAAGGGAGGAGGAGTCCAGGAGGTTGGTTTCCCTCTTCCGTCCCCTGCTGGAGGGAGGTATCCCCTGCAGGGTGCTGATCACGGGAAGGATAGGGGTGGGAAAAACCGCCCTCTCCCGGAGGTTCGGGATGGAAGCCGAGAGGGAGATGGGGAGGAGGGGAAGGAAGCTCTTCCACCTCTACCTGAACTGTAGGGGAAGGACCCCCTACTCCCTGTTGCTGGAGACCGTGAGGAAGTTCTTCCCCACTTGGCCGGAGAGGGGTGTGGGAAAGGGGGAACTCCTCTCGATGCTCGTGGAGCACTTGAAGCACCACTCCCTCTCCCTTCTCCTCATCCTGGATGAGGTGGACTACTTGGTGGAGAGGCATGGTCCCGACCTCCTCTATTCCCTGAGCAGGGCTGGGGAGACCGCTTCGAGGATAAGCCTCCTCTCCATTTCCAGGGACCTGAGGTTCCTTGGAGGACTGGATGAGCCCACTAGGGCCACCTTCCTAGGCCATCACCTCGAGCTCCCACCCTACACGAAGGAACAGTTGGTGGAAATCCTCAAGGCCAGGAGGGAAGAGGCCTTCCGCAGGGGGGCCCTTCCCGACGAGACCCTCGAGCTGGCGGCGGAAATGGCTTCCAAGACGGGCGATGCCAGGATGGGGATAGAGCTCCTCCTGAGGGCAGGGATGTTGGCGGAGGGCCAGGGGAGCAAGACGGTTTTGCCCGAGCACGTGAGGGCCGCCAGGGCTTTCCTTTATCCGGAGCTGAAGAGGGAAATCCTTTCCGAACTCTCCCTCCACGAGCTTCTCCTCCTCTTGGCGGCTTTGAGGAGGCTGAAGAGGGTCGGAGAGCTGACGACGGGGGAACTCAGGAAGGCATACGAGGTGGTTTGCGAGGAGTACGGGGAAAAGCCCAGGCACCATTCCACCATGCTGGAGCACTTGGAGAGGCTCAGGATGCTGGGGATTCTGGAGGTGGAGGAAACCACCCTCCACCCGAGGGGGAGGACCCAGAGGATTTGGTTGGAGGTGGCACCCGCTGCCGAGCTCGAGAAGGAGGTGGAGTCAAGACTGGAGAGGCTCAAATCCGCGATTCGAGGAAACAAGGAAAGTTCCAGGGAGAGGGATAACCGATAACTCGGGGGGAAGCGAGTGGAACTCAAGAAGTGGTTGGTGGGGTTCGAGGAGGTGGGAAAAGCGGTTCTGGCAGTGGTCCTCCTCAGTCTTCTCTTCTTCGTCTGGACCTCCTTCTTTCCCTCCCTTCTCCCCCTCCTTTCCCTCTCCCGTTCCCATCCTTGGGGCATTTTCACCGCCCTCTTCACCCATGCGGATACAGAGCATCTCCTCTCCAACCTCCTTTCCTTCATATCCTTTTCCTTCCTCTTCGTTCTCCTCCACTTTCCGAGGAGGGTAGAGGTGAGGAGGGAGATGGCGTTGGCCTTCACCCTTTCCCTTTTCCTAGCAGGGCTGGGGGTGAATTTGGTGGATTTTCTTTACCGCTGGTCCTCCGGTTCCTCCTCCACCTCCTGCGGTTCCTCCGGAATAGTGTATGCGGTGATGGGTATGGTCTTCGTTTCCTCCTTCTACAACTTCCTCCTCTTTTCCAGACTCTCCCTGAAGTATCCCTCCCTCAGGTTTCCCCTCCTCCTTGCAGCCTCCCCCGCCGTGGCCGTTCTGTTGGTCTTTGGCTGGGAGCTCCTTTTCCACCCCTCCTCCTTCTTCAGCGTGGCCCCCTCGGCCAACGTTCAGGCACATGTTTTGGGCTTCATCTACGGCATGGTGATTTTCACGTTCATGCTGTGGGAGAGAACTTCCTACCGGGGATTCAGATCCTAACCTCCTTCTTCCTGCGTTTTCCCCTTCCCAACCATTGCTGGGAAGACCTTAGGGAGAGGATGCCTGCCAGCAGGAGTACCCAGACTTGCCAGGTGAAAATCCCTCTGGAAAAGGAGCGCAATGCCCCCACCACGAAGAGGAGCCCAAAAAGGAAGGAAACTGGGAGAGGGGGAAGGAGTTTGGGCGGCAGGTCGGAGGAGATCAAATCGAAGGCCACGGCCAGGCTAAGCCACATGAGGAGGGCCATCAAGATGAGGGTGGCGTCCAGGAGATAACCCCCGAGCAAGAGGATCAGAAAGGAGGAAAGGAGGAAAGGAGTTTCCGGTTTTTCCACCCACCTCTTGAGAAGCCTTCCAAGTTCCATCAATTCCCTTTGAAGTCCCTTGGAAAAGTCTTATCGGGAATAGATGATCCCTATCACCAGACCTTCCAGCTCTTCCACCAGGTAGTTGTCGGGTGAAGGAAGGGCATCTCCCTTGGTTCTAAAGGAGTTCCCTACTCTCTCCACCACCCTGTGTACCACCACTCTTCCCGTTCCAGGTTCCCGGTAAAGGATGAGGTCCCCCACCTTGGGAACGGAAGGATCCACCTTCACCCAGATTACCGTATCGTTCTCCTTTACCGTTCTTCCCATTCCCCAGTCCTCGGCCCTGCTCAGATGCAGCTCCCGGTCCAGAAAGGCCGCATACCCTCCGAACCACTCCGTGCGGTTCTCCAGCTCTTGGAAGTGCCTGGAGAGGTGGAAAATGGAGAGGAAGGTAACCATCCCCAGCAAAAGGAGGATCAGCAGGTTCAGGAGGGTTTCCCTCCTCATCCCTCACCCCCAGAGCTCCAGGATGAGGTTGTCTATCCAGAGCTCCTGCCCGGGAAAGAGAAGGTATCCTTCCCCGTCGTTGTCCCAGACCACATTCATCCTGAGGTAACCATGAGGGGTCCCATATCCTTCACTGTAAAATACGTATTCCTTCCAGTCGGGGGCGTAGTTGAAGGGTATGGTAAAAGCCCCACTCGCCCCCAGCCAGACTCTGATGTTTTCCTTTGTGGCGTAAGCCAGGTTTTCTCCATCGGCTTTGGCCCTCACAGCCACCACGATATCGAACACTTCGTAAGCCCTTATGGTCACCGTTTGTCCACTGTGCGAAATTACTCCCATCCACCTCAGAGAATTATCGGCCAGGTTCTCGCCTGGATAGTAAGTTCCATGCTTCATGAGGTAAATGTTTTCTATTCCCGTAAGCCCCCCTTTGAGAAGGGCGAGGGGTTGGGTGGATCTTTTACTAGCTATGGCGAAAGTGGGTCCCCTCACCACTGCTTTGGGCCAGTTGTCGAGAGGTGGGGGGGAGGAGGAGTGGGGTAAGAGCAGCAGCACGGGTACGAGAGCGAGGACCACGAGGAAGGGGAAGAGTTGTTTGAGCCTCCTTTTCAGGCGCCAATACTTGTCTATTCCCCACTTCAGCTCCCCGGCCATCATCCCCCTTTCGGATGGAGATATTATTACCTTGGGAGGACCCCCATCACCCTCCCACGGATGTCCTCCCACCCCACCCTGTGTTCCTCCCACGCCTCCGGCGCATCCCCCTTCGTGACCACCCCGTTTTCCCAGAACCCCACAATCCGGTGGGCCACTAGGGTCCCTTCATACCGGTACACGACGATGTCCCCTATCCTGAGGTTTGCGGGATCCTCCTCCACGCAGAGGAGGAGGTCGTTTTCGGTAAGGGAGGGATACATGCTGCTTCCCATCAGGGTGAGGGGCCAGATCCTCCGATCGAGAAGGGCCCGATGACCTAGGAAGGCTTCACTCCAGTCTTTCGTATCCCTTGGGTAGGAGGGAGGGATGGTGAGGAGGAGAAGGAGGGAGAAGAGCAAAAGGATGGAAATGGCTACCAGCTTGGAGTAACTCACAGAAAGAAAAAAGAAGGAAAAAAGAAAAAGGTTGCGGTGGTCAGCTCACTTCCAGGTATAGATGGTCAGGTTGATGGTGATGGAACCGCCGGCTGGCAAGATGAAGCCGTTGCCGTGGTTGTCGATGAAGTTGTAAATCCTCATCCACGAACTTGGATAATCTTTTCCTACTGCCCCGTATGTAACATTTTCAGTGTGCCAGAGATCAGAGGTTTCCCAGTCCGTCTGACTTCTTAGCCTGTTTTCTTCCGCAGGGAAGGTCCCCGTAATGGTAATGTATTCGTAGGTGTTTTCGTACCTCATATAAGCTACGTTATCTCCCCTGATTCTGTACACCACCAAGATATCGAATCTCCTTTCATACGGTATGTTTACAGTCTGATTGTTCTGACTGATTACCGCGTAGTAGTTATCGCTGTCTGAACCATATGTCGTGCCCCACTCCTCAGGGGCTTTGCCTTTCCATTGGCTTTGGTTGGCGTGAACCATGATGAAGATGTTTTCTATACCAAAGTCGCCATAAGGACCGCTCAAGAGACCCACCGCTATAGGCCCGCTGAGGGGTCCGCTAACGTTTACCATGGCATTCCATCCAGGGGTTACCGCTGCAGGCTGAAGCCAGAGCCAGCTTCCCAGTCCCACTGCTACTACTATGACCACCGCAGCCGCCACCCAGGGTAATTTCCTCGCCATTCCTTCCCTCACCTCCTTTATTTTTTGGGGTGCCCCCTGTGGAAGAGTGGTGTGAGGCTTGTAATCCAACCTTACCTTGCACCTCGGGCATTCCTTGGGATTGGGGACTTTGGGTTTCCACTCATACCCACAGCGGGGACACCTCATCATTTTCGAGTTTTCCCATCGTCCTTTATAAGAGTTTCCTTTCTTGCTACTACTATTATTATGATGTAAGAAAAAGGAGGATTCAAAAGTTTTTAAAGAGGGAAAAGGAAAATTAACAGTGGCTTCGGTTCCTCAATCCCAAGCTCCTGAGAAAGGCACTAAATGGATGATATTAATCTTCTTGGGTTTGGTTGTCTTGGGCAGTGTTTATTGGATCCATTCTAGGGAGGAAAAGAAGGAAGGGGAAGAGAACCTCGTTCCTCCTTCCATTTGGACGGGATTGGCAGCTGAAGTAACGGGAACCTCGGCCCTTCTTACGGCTACCATCTATCATGGTGACTATCAAATGGTCGATGTGTGTTTCAGATGGAGGGAAGTGGGAGGAGCTTGGAACTATGTTCCGTGGAACCGTAACTTCACAGGCCTAAGCTGCGGATACCGTCTAAACAATCTCTCCCCGGGAAAGACATACGAGTTCCAGGCCCTCCTGAGGTACGATGGAAAGGAGGTTGTAGGGGAAATAAAATCCTTCACCACTCCTCTGCC
Source organism: Candidatus Hadarchaeales archaeon (assembly GCA_038736355.1). Taxonomy (NCBI): domain Archaea; kingdom Methanobacteriati; phylum Hadarchaeota (SeqCode); class Hadarchaeia (SeqCode); order Hadarchaeales (SeqCode); species Hadarchaeales archaeon (SeqCode). The sequence goes on along the minus strand of JAVYML010000001.1, from coordinate 138,540 downwards.
GGGAGGGGGAATGAACATGACTGCTACCGTTCGTGGGGTCTATTTCCCCCACATGTCCTTCACCGCCAGACTCACCCCAGAGAATAAGGTCCTTCTCACCGTTCAATCAGCGGAGAATGCTATCGAAGAGGGAGACTGGGAATGGAGGGCCGAGAACGCGAGCGGTCCGGTGGGTCCCTATGTTCTTGGAACAGGTCGCTTGAACACAGGAGTTTCCCTCACGCTTGATGTGAGTGTGTATGTGAGGGCGGGGGTCCTGAAAGTGGGTGATTACATAAGGATAAGGCACAAACCCTCGACCTTCAGTTACCGTGTAACCATCTCCCCCTAGTCCCAATTCATCTTTCGGATACTTCCGGAGTTTCCCTTTCCCTATTCCCTTCCTTAGCCGTCCTCGCCAGCTCCTTCAGGACCTCCACCGGTCTGAGTTCCATCTTCCTCTCCAGTTTCATCAAATGCCGGTTGGCATGGGTTCCCCCGATTTGCCAGAGGTCCACATAGATCTGGGCCAAGGAGGGAACACCTTCCCTGCTCCTCCTGTAGAGGTGCGGGTCTCCCCGCAGCACGAAGAGGTTGGGGGGAAGATGGGTTCTCTCCCCAAACTTTTTTCTGACGGGCTCGGGGTGGCAGTACACGTAAACCTCCTCATAGTCCTCAGCGCATCCCAACCTCCTCTTGCACCCAGAAAAGGCCGTGAGGAGGGAGTTTTCTGGCAGGGCTTCCTCTATTTCTGCGGGGGAGTGGGGGGAGTAGGTGGAATAAAGAATTTCCCTCCTCAGGTCCCTGGTCGCGGCCCAGTAGAGGAGGATCTTCTTGGGTTCTACCACCCTGAATCCGAAGGGCTTCTTTTCCAGGCTCCTGAAAGCCTCCAGCCTTCCCACTACCTTGTTCACGGTATCCAGTGAGACCCCACAGGTCTCGGCCAGGCTCTTTTGGCTCATGAAGAACTCGTTCTCCTCGTAGACCCTGTAGAGGATTTCTCTAAGAACCCACTCCGCCTTCCTCAATCTTCAAGAAAAGAAAAGGGAAGGAAAAAGGGTTTCGCAAAAGAGCGTAAGGGGGGAAGGACTGGGAGAATTTCTCTTCCTCTGGGGGATCCTTTATAAAAAGGTTTCGCAAAAAAGCGAAAAGGCTTAAGTCTAAGATAAAGGGATCCGTCCTCTTTAACCTTTCGTAAAAAGACGAAAAGATTGCCCCCTTCTTCCTTCTTTTAGCGATTTCTCGAGGAAAAGGTGCAGAAAAATCCCGAAAGGTGCGCACCTTGGGAGAAGGAAGCGGGATTGGGGAGGAGGAGGGCTGGGTATCTCTTTCTGAACTTTCTTCGAAGCTGGGACTTCCCTCTTGGAAGGTTTCTAGGTTGGTGAAGCGCCTTTTAGTCCTCGGATGGGTGGAGGTGAGGGAGGAAAGGAGGGGAAAAAGGGGAAGACCGGCCAAGAGCTGCCGTTTCTCCGGTCCTTCTCCCCCTGAGTTCTCCCTCGTGAGCGAATGGGAAGGGGGACTGGCCCTGCTCCTCTTCCTGCTGGCCTTCCCCCACCTGAGGGACCGCCGGGAGGAGTGAGAGGGTGAAGAAAGGTCCCTCTCGCCTCACCTGCCTTTCCCTCGGGCTCAGGAGGGCCTTTTCCCTCCTCCTTTCTCTCCTCCTCCTCTCCTCGCAGGTTCCCCCCGTTCCGGTGGGGGCCCAGGAGGAGGCCCCTCCATCCTACCCGCTGTTCGAGAACACGGAGAACGCGGGAGGGATCATCAGGCTCCTTCCGGGTTACACACGGGGTTCCTTCGTCTCTGAGATCATCGAGCTCGGGGAAGGTGGATGGGAGCTGTGGTGGGAGAGGGAAGAGCCTTCCCTGGTAGTTCAGACGGGTGAGGGGTGGGTGGAGCCGGAGCTGGAAGGGGCTCCAGAAAACCTGCTTGGGGAGGATACGGGAGGTCACCAACCGTCAAGGGAAGATGTTGCGGGCTTGGAGCCACAGGTCCTTCACTCTTGGGTGGGCGTGCAGGTGAGGGTGAGCACCGACGGGGAGGGCTGGAGCGAGTGGATGGGTCCCGACGGTACTTCCGGCACCCTCTTCACCTCACCCCCCGCCGATCTTTCCTTCCTCCCGCCCTTCAGGTACCTGCAGGTCAGGGTGTTCCTGGCGAGCGAGGACCCCGGGTTGAGCGGGGAGACCGGTCCGAAGGCTTGGGGAATCGGGCTCAGGGCCAAGCCTCCCCAGGGATGGGAGGAGTTAGGAGAGGACGGTGGGGGGGTGGGCGAGTCTTTCTCTCTTCTTGACTCTTGGAGTGTGGGGGAGAATCTCCACCAGGCAGGCGGGTCCTTCTACCCTCTAGACTCTTGGAGCGTGGGGGAGGATTTCCAACGGGAGAACCTCCCTTCGGGCTGGGTTACCCTGGAGGAATGGGAGGCTGGGACGGAGAACTGGGAGAGGTGGGCCCGTTGGGTTTCAGGGAGGGCCAGGGCCAACTTTGGCCGGGCGAACAGAAGAGCGCTGGCGAGGTTCGAAAACCTCCCCGTCAGGTATATCGAGCTCTTGATGAGGGGACAGGCGAGGGATTTCGAGGTAACGGCGGAAGCCCTCGATTCCCTCCCGCAGGGTGTGCCCCCCGCCAACCTTGTGGGCTCGGGAGAAGAGGCGGTCTACGTGGGGAAGGTTCAAGTCTACTCATACCTCGATCTCTCCACTTCCCTGCAGAGAGAACTCCTTGAAGAGGCTTGGATAGGGTTCTCCGTCCCGAAGAGCTGGCTGGAGGGAAGAGGGTCTGGCAGGCTGGCGCTCTGGCACTACGGCGAGAGGGGATGGGAGGAGCTTTCCACTTGGAAGGAGGGTGAGGATGGAGCCTCATTACATTTCAGGGCCAGGAGTTCGGGCTTCTCCGTCTACGCTATCGTCTACGTGAAGGGAGAGACGATTTATGAGGGTGGGACGAGCGGGCTTTCAGGGGCCCAGAGCGATGATGGCGTCTATGAAAACCTCTACGAGAGCGATAGCGGAACACCTGGGGTGGAGAACTCCTACCTGCTCACTATCGGTCCGGTGTCAGGAACCGCCACGGCGAATGATGTGTTCGCCTCCTTCTTCAACCCCGTTGGCTCCGGCAGAACCGCGGTGATCGGGAGGATCGTGATAATGGTCAACGCCGTGGGGACCGCCAGCAGGGTGGATTTTACCCTGAGGAGAATCACAAACGTTACCGGCGGAGGTACGGTCATCCAGGCCTCGAGCGTTCCCAAGAAGGATTCCAGAGCACCCGACACGGCGATGAGTATACGGTACGGTCCCGGCATCAGCGTGACTTGGGCCGGAACGGCCGACTCGAGGCTGATGTCGGTGGTCTCGCCTGCTACCGCCGGAACCCATCAGGGTCACCAGGAAGTGGTGTTTCAACAGGAAAACCTGGTTCTGCGGGAAGGCGAGGGAATAGCCCTGTACCAGGAGGCGGCGGGTAATACCAACCACAGGATCTACCTCCTGGTCGAATGGAAGGAGGTTCCCACCGCGCCGACACCTCTGGGTGGCTACATCCTGACCTTCCCGAGGAGGAGTGGGACAAACTGGGCCGCCGGCTACGTTCACTACTCCTTCTACAATCCTTCGACTTCGGGCAGGACCGCCATCATCAGGAGGGTCAGGATAAGCATAGACTGCGATGGTGCCGCAGTATACACCTCAAACTTTGCCCTCAGGAGGTTCACGGGCGCCCCCACGGCGGGGACCGCCATAGCCGCCGCGAACGTCCCCAAGAAGCACACGGGGTCCACGGACACCGCGATGGACCTCAGGTACAACCTGGGGACCGCCCCCGGTTTCACCTGGAGCGGCACGGCCGACTCCAGGCTGATGCTCGTGATTTCGCCAGGGGCCGCAGACCACCAGTATGCCAAGAAGGAACTCATCTTTGAGCCGAACGAACCCATAATCCTGCAACCCGGCGAGGGCGTTGCGTTGTACAACGAGGCCGCGAGCGATTCCAACCACCTCATCCTGGCGACCGTTGAGTGGGACGAGAAAACTTCCACTCCCTCTTCCCAGGGAGAGTACCTGCTGGCCTTTCCCAGGGTTGAGCTGACCACCGCGCCGGGAGCCAACTATGTCTATTACTCGTTCTACAATCCATCCGGCTCTGGCAGAACCGCAGTTGTGAAGAGGATTGGGGTGAGGATTATCGCCGACGCCGCAGCACTGTACATCCCCTTCACGGTGCGCAGGTTCACGGGCGCCCCCACGGCGGGGACCGCCATAGCCGCCGCGAACGTCCCCAAGAAGCACACGGGATCCCCGGACACCGCCATGGACATCAGGCATACCCTCGGAACCGTCCCAGGCTTCACCTGGAGCGGCACGGCCGACTCCAGGCTGTTGAGCGTGGTTACCCCTGGTGCGGCAGGACAGTACGTCAACAGGGAGATAGTATTTGGTGGGGACGATGAAAAGCTGATTCTTCAGCCAGGAGAGGGGATAGCGTTCTACTCCGAAGCGGCGGGAGATATCGACCACCACTTCTCGGCATACATAGAGTGGGCCGAGGTGTCCACCGCACCCTCCCCGAAAGGAGAATACCTCCTTTCGATAGGGCCCATAAATGGCTCAACCACCATGCCCTATATCTACGCTTCAATCCTCAATCCCGCTGGGTCTGGGAAGTACGCGATTGTCAAGAGGATTGAGGCGAGGGTCTCGGCGGCAGGGGCAGCGACCTACATCCCGATGAGTGTTAGGAGAATCACGGCAGCCAGCGGTGGGACTCAGATAGCCGCCGCGAACGTCCCCAAGAAGCACACGGGATCCCCGGACACCGCGATGGACATCAGACGCACAGGCCCTACGGTCACTTTTGCGGGCGCCACGGAAAGCCGGATTCTGGGAATAACGTCGGAGGGGGCGGTGGGACAGCAGCACGGGTGGCAGAGCCTCGTGTTCGTGCCCAATGAGCCCCTCGTCCTGAAACCCGGGGAAGGAATAGCCTTCTACCAGGAGTCCGGGACGGGAAACGCAAACCATAGGGTGATACTCCTGGTGGAGTGGGGGGAAACGACCACCGCTCCCTCCGCCGAGAGGGACTACGTGCTCTCCATAGGCCCGGTGACTGGTACCGCCACCGCAGGTGACAACTTCGCCTCCTTCTTCAATCCAGCGGATTCCAACAATGTTGCGGTAATCAAGAAGATGATGGTGATGGTGGTTGCCACTACCACAGCCACTTATGTTCCGATAACGGTGCAGAGGATATCGTCAGCCACGGGTGCGACCTCTATTCCCCCCGACTACGTTCCAAGGAAACACACGGATGCACCCGCTCCCGCTCTGGTGGCCAGGTATGGTAATGCCACGGTCACTCCTGTGGGCGAAGCGACGAGCAGGCTGGTTTCGGTCACCTCCCCGGGAGCCACAGGCGCTGCTCTGACCCCACAGATAACGGGCGTTCGGCTGCTCACGTTCGAGATCACGGGACCGCTCCTCCTCCTGCCAGGGGAGGGAATAGTTCTCTATCAGGAGGGAGCCGGAAGCACGGCCCACGTCCACAGGCTCTTCGCGGAGTGGAGGGAAATCCCCAAGGCCTATCGTGTGGATGTCCGGCACGACATAACGGGCATACCCAGCGGCACGGGCCACATCCTAGAAATAAAGTACTACACGGCGGGGGACTCTGAACCCATCTCGCTTTACCTCTACAACTTCTCGACGGGCCAGTGGGACAACCTGGGGAACCTGCAGGTGGGGGGGAGTGCCGGGAGCCCCCTTTTCTTCAGCTACAACCTTACTGGAACCAGCTACCTCTCCGGCGGGAACGTCTATGCGAGATACATCCAGAGGGACAACGACTCCATCCAGACGAGCCTCATGGTGGACTTCTGCAGGGTGGTGGTCTACGGTCCAGGGCGCCCCCAGCTGGTTTCTCCAAAAAACAACGAAAACCTCAACGACAACACCCCAACCTTTGCCTGGACGGCATCCGACAACCACACCGGTTACAGGCTGGTGATCAGCCCCTATTCCAATTTTTCGGAGAACATCTACGATAACTCGAACATCCCACCGGCCCTGACCTCTCTGGAGATAGAGAACCAGCTCCCTGACAACGTCTACTACTGGAAGGTTGCGGCCACGGGCGCAGGCTATGAGAACTGGTCGGACAACGTCTGGAAGTTCACGGTGGATACCCATCCACCCACCGCCCCCCCTCTCGTGTCCCCGGAGAACAACACTTACCTGGACCTCTCCGAGGCTCAGGTGGAGCTCAAATGGAACCCTTCGACGGATGCTCTGACGGGCGTGGACAACTATCGAATCTACGTGGACGAAGGGCTCGTGGGGGAGGTGGACAACACCGTCACCTCCTATTCCCACACCTTCTCGCTCGGGGAGCACACCTGGAGGGTGGGCGCCGTCGACTACGCGGGGAACGAGAATTCCTCCCCTTCGAGGGTCCTCAGGATCTGTACCTGGAGAGTCCTGGACTCCTGGACGGAGAACCTCTCCACCTCCCCCTCTGACTGGTTCTGGCTGGAATCCTGGCTCGGGGGGGTTTCTTCCCCAGTAGTGGGTTGGTCCTTCCTTGACTCATGGTCCTGCGTCCTTCCAACCAAAATTTCCTGGGCGGAGCTTGAGACCTGGACGGAGGTCTTGGAGGGAGGGGCCAGCTGGAGGTCGCTCGAGACGTGGACAGGCGCAGGTGTGGTACAGGTCGGTTGGCAGACGATGGAGGTTTGGTCCGAGACCCTGCGTGCGCCTGTGAACTGGTGGACGGCGGACGAGTGGATGGGTGCCATGTCCGTGTCAGTAAGCTGGTGGACCCTCGAGGTCTGGGAAAGCGCGCTCCACTTCCAAGCCTCATGGCGGTCGATCGAGGAATGGGCTGTGAGGGTGGAGGGTAGAGGGAGCTGGGCGAGTCTCGAGCAGTGGACCGAGGTTCTGGGAACCACGGCGGCATGGCAGATGCAGGAGAGCTGGGCCTCCACCGTTGGAGCGCCTTCTTCCTGGCTTCCTGTGGAGGAGTGGACGGGGAAGGTTTCGGCTCCAGCCCACTGGCGGGCACTGGAAAACTGGTCGGTGGAGCTGCTGGCTCAGGCAGGCTGGCGGGCCCTGGAAAGCTGGTCCGGAGTGGTTTGGACCGCAATCTCCTGGCAAACTCTCGATGCCTGGACGACGGAGCTCCAGACCCGGGCCTCTTGGCAGCCAGTCGACGCGTGGAGCGTGGTCACGGAGGGTGGGGTGAGCTGGCAGCCACTTGAAGTTTGGACTTGGACGGTGGAAGGGAGGGTCGCCTGGCAGCCTCTCGATGCCTGGATGCAGGGAATCCTGACAGGAGCTTTCTGGCAGGTTCTTGACACTTGGGCAGGAAGCCTCCAAATCGCAGTTGCGTGGTACATGGTCGAGGGCTGGGTTGACAGCGTTGGTTCCCCGGTGAGCTGGCAGCACCTGGAAGCTTGGACAAGCACGGTGCAGTCCCTGGGTGCCTGGAGGTCCCTTGAAACGTTTACAGGCGAGATCCTGACCTTCGTGAGCTGGAGAGAGTTGGACTCCTGTGCTGGAGGGGTAGGAACCACAGCTTCCTGGCAAATCCTCGAGGGCTGGGTGGAGAACATCCAGCCGACCACTCTGTGGGTAATGGCTGAGAGCTGGACCATCGTGGTTCGCGCCGCCGGTTCTTGGCAGATCGTGGAAGGCTGGAGTGAGGCCGTCCAGACTGTGGCGGTTTGGCTGTTCCTGGAGAGTTGGACGGAGAGCATCCAGACCCAGCTTCTTCCGGGGAGTCCCAGGCTATGCAGGCCCGAGAACAACTCGATCTTTCCCGCCTACGAAGATGTGACCTTCGAGTGGGAGAACGGGGCGAACGCCGAGAACCACAGGATCGAGGTGGACAACGACGAGGACTGGACCAACGGCTGCGTGGACAACGTTTGGGTGGTGGGGGAGAACAGCTGGGTGAAGGCTGGAGGATACGCACCCGGGACCTACTACTGGAGGGTCTGGGCCGTGAACTCCGCAGGGGAGAACGTCTCGGAGAATGTCTGGTACTTCACCGTGGTTAGTGTCTGGCGTGAGTTGGAAGGCTGGATGGGGGAACTCCAGACCACGGCCGTTTGGTCGGCGGTGGATACTTGGACGGGAGAGGCCCTTACCACGGCCGGGTGGAGGGCGGTTGAGAGCTGGGATGGAAGTGCTTGGACCGCGGGGGCTTGGGAGGAGTTGGACACTTGCACTGGGGGCGCGGGAACTGTAGCACTCTGGAGGACCGTCGAAAGTTGGACGGTGAGTGCTCGGGCGCAGGCCTCCTGGCAGCCCACGGATTCCTGGATGTGTGCGGTCTCTACACAGGCCTCCTGGCAGAAGCTTGAGGCCTGGACGGTAGAGGTTTCTCCGCCCGTGGCTTGGACTAGGCTGGATTCCTGGATGGGAGCGGTTCAAACACAGGCTGAATGGATGGAATTGGAATCTTGGACCTGTGTGGTCCTCGCACGCGCCTCATGGTGGATCCTCGAGGATTGGGCGGATACCCTCCAGACCCCCGCTTCTTGGCGGTTGATTGAGACTTGGGCGGGAAGTGTGCAGGCACAGGCGGGCTGGCAGTACCTCGAGACTTGGATGGGAATGCTCGAGACTCAGGCCCTCTGGCTGTTCCTTGATTCCCTTGCAGGGGAAATAGGAGGGCCAGCCCAGTGGCTTGCCCTCGATGTTTTCACGGTTGAGGTCACGGTTTCCGTTCAGTGGTCGTGGGTGGACTCCTGGACCTGGGCGGTTCGGGTCCAGGTCGAATGGTGTCCGCTCGACTCTTGGACCGAGCAAATCGTGGCCACGGCCTGGTGGTGGGTGGTCGAGACCTTCACCACCCTTCTCGGGACCTCGGCAAGCTGGCGGGAAATCGACAGCTACTGGGCGACTGTACAGGTTCTGGTCCTCTGGAGGGAGGTTGAAGCCTGGACTGAAACCGCACAGGCCCAGGTTCTCTGGCGGGTCCAGGAAGTTTGGGAAGCGATCCTTTGGGCCCCCTCTGGCTGGTACTCCCTAGAAGACAAGCTGGCTGTGCTAGGCTCCACCGCCGGGTGGAGGGTGGTGGAGGGATGGGAAGAGAAGCTGGGGTGCATGCCCTCCTCGCCCGCCCTCCTCCTCCCGGAGAACAACGCCTTCACCACTCCCACCCCCACCTTCCAGTGGGACAACACCAGCCCGCTGGAGAACTTCAGGCTCGAGGTGGACAACGACGAAGACTTCTCCTCTCCCCTGGACAACCTGGTCTTCCCCGCCACCACCAGGAGCTGGACCAAGCCCTCGCCCGGCTACACTCCTGCCATCTACTACTGGAGGGTCTGGGCCCTCAACGCCTTCGGGGAGAACTGCTCCGTGGTCAGGACCTTCACGGTCGTGACGGGACCGCCCGGGGCCCCCTCCCTCCTCTCCCCGGCGGAAGGTGAGAACGTCCCCCTGGAGGTCACCTTCACCTGGATCAGGGGTTCCACCGCTGATAACCACCGCATAGAGATAGACAACGACTCCGACTTCTCTTCCCCGGTGGAGAACGTCTGGAGGTCGCCCCCGGACGACAACTGGTACTCCACGGTCTTCCAGGACTACGGGACCTACTACTGGAGGGTATGGGCCGTGAACGCCGCGGGTGAGAACGTCTCGGAGACCAGGACGGTCAACGTGGTGGCGGTGTGGAGGGAGCTGGAGGGCTGGGAGGTGGGAGCCTCCACCCTCCCCTCGGGCTGGATAACGCTTGATTCCCGGATGTCCGAGTTCCAGGCTTCGGCCTGGTGGAGAGAGCTGGAGCAGTGGACGGAAGGTGTGGGGATGGTGGTGGGATGGTTTGTGCTGGAGGAGTTCTCGGGGGAGATGGGCACGCTCGTGGAATGGCGGTGGCTCGACTCCTGGCTGGTGGGTGGAACCTCCGCCCCTGTCTGGCGGGAGGTGGATCTCTGGGTCTCTTCGATCGGAGCAACAGCGGAGTGGAGGGTGGTGGAGACCTGGGCAGGCCTGGCAGGTTCTCCAGCGGTCTGGTCGCCCCTGGAAGGATGGGGTGTGGGCTTGGGCTCCGTGGCCGAGTGGCGGGGAGTGGAGGAGTGGGCCTGCTCCCTGGTTCCCCGGGTCGAGTGGCGGATCCTGGATTCGGTATCGGCTTCGGTCTTGGTTCCGGTGGGTTGGTGGTCTCTGGAGGAGTGGTCAGGAGAAGCAAGGACCTCCGCGGGATGGCAGGCCCTGGATGGCTGGGCGGAGGAGGTGCGGACCGCGGCGCGGTGGGAGTCCCTGGAATCCCTCGCGGCGGTCGTCGGGGGCCCGGCTTCCTGGTCACCCGCCGAAGTCTGGGTCTGCACCCTCCAGTCCCCGGCGGGTTGGAGCGCTGCGGATTCCTGGTCGGGCACGGTGGAGGCACGGGCTCTCTGGAGGGCGACCGAAGGCTGGAGCACCACTCTGGAGGCGGTGGCGGGATGGGAGCTGATGGAGGCCTGGGTTACGGAACTCCGGACCTCCGTCCTCTGGTCAGCTCTGGAGGGATGGGAGGAAGGAGTGAGCACGCTCGCTGGCTGGTCAGCTCTGGAGGGATGGTGGTGGACGGTCCAGTCACCCGCCTCCTGGGTGGCGCTCGAGACCTGGATGTGTGTCTTCCCGTCCCCAGCCTCCTGGGTGGCGGTTGAGACCTGGGAGGACAGTGCGCACTCGCCTGCCGGCTGGTGGGTCCTGGATACCCTTACCGTGGCGCTTCAGGCCTTGGGATCCTGGCAGCCCCTGGATACCCTCGCGGGAGCGCTGGAGACCGTGGCGTCCTGGTTCATGATGGAGTCCTGGTCCCTCCTGACCGGAGCGGGGGCCGGATGGGAGGAGGTGGAGGGCTGGGCTGGGGAGGTTCAGTCCTCCGCAACTTGGTCCCTTTTGGAAGGGTGGAGCGGGGTTCTGCAGGCACAGGCCCAATGGTGGGAGATAGAGGTCTGGGAGGGATGCGTGGTGACCTTGACCTCTTGGTCCCAGGTGGAGGGCTGGATGGCCGGAAGTCAGGCTCCGGCCTTCTGGTCGGTGCAGGAGAGCTGGACCGTTACCACCGCCGCGCCCTCTTTCTGGGAGGAGGTGGAGAGGTGGACGTTGGTCGCTGAGGCCCGGGCCTCCTGGTGCCAGATGGAAGGCTGGACCGGAGGGGTCCAAACCTCCGCGGGCTGGAGGGAGCTGGATTCCCGCACGGGAGGTGTCCTAACCGCTGCAAGCTGGCGGACAATTGAAGCCTGGACGTTGACCCTCCAGACGTACGCTTCCTGGTGGTGTGTGGAGACGTGGGTAGGGACGGTGAGTGCCCGGGCCCTCTGGAGGGCGGCCGAAACCTGGACGGTGATGCTCACGGCCTCCGCACTGTGGAGGCCTCTCGAAACCTGGTCCCTTTCACCCTCCTCCCCGGCGCGGTGGGGACTCCTGGAGGGCTGGATGGGTACCGGGTCCGCCGTGGTTCTCTGGACGCAGCTTGAGGCCTGGACCTTCGTCCTCTCCGCACCGCTTCTGGCGCCCATCCTCCTCTCCCCGCCCTCCGGGACCAACACCAGGGATACCACCCCCACCCTGAGCTGGGAGAACCTCCAGCCCGCCGACAACTTCGAGCTCCAGGTGGACAACGAACCCACCTTCTCCGAGCCCATCATCTACTGGAAGAGAGGCCTCACGGTCACCTCCCACGAGCTGGAGAACGGACTCCAGGACAACCTCTACTACTGGAGGGTGAGGTTGTTCAGGGGAGGGGAGAACTCCCCCTGGTCCGAGGTCTGGACCTTCAGGGTGGATACCCTCCCGCCAGTTCCTCCCGTCCTAGCCTCACCACCCGACGGGGTTAACGAGAACGACAGCACTCCCCAGCTCTCCTGGTTCCCGCCACCCGAGAACTCTTATCCCCTGACCTACAAGCTCCAGATCTCCACCTCCCCGGACTTCCTGCCGGGGGAAATGGTGGTGGAGGTTTGGCTATCCGAGAACAGCTGGTGCAGCTACCTACCCGACAACCTCTACTACTGGAGGGTGGCGGCCAGGGACAATGCGGGCAACTGGGGCTCCTTCTCCTCCCCGAGGTCCTTCAGGGTGGACACCGTTCCTCCCGCGGTGCCCGAGAACCTCTCCCCCGAGAACGGGGCCACGGTGGGCAAGGTCGTGGAGTTCTCCTGGTCCCGCGTTCAGGAGAACTCCCTCCCCGTCCTCTACGAGGTCCAGGTGGCCCAGACCGAGGACTTCCAGGTGGGCCTCCAGTCCTCCGGCTGGATCACCGAGAACTCCTGGCACCTCCCGCTGGAGGAAGGAGTCTGGTACTGGAGGATAAGGTCCAGGGACAACGCAGGCAACTGCTCGGGATGGTCGGACACCAGGTGGTTCCTGGTCTCCCCGGGATGGGTGGAGCTGGAGGGGTGGTCCGGGACCTTCCACGCGGCGGTGGCTTGGCGGCTCGCAGATTCCTGGACCGGAGAGGTGGGTATGGTTGTGGGATGGCAGCCCGTCGAGGGTTGGGTCACCAGCGCTCGAGCCCCGGTGGAGTGGACGGTTGTGGAGAGCTGGACGGTTACGCTACCCGCACCGGCTGGATGGAGGTCGCTGGACTCCCTATCGGGGGACGTTCCAGCCCCGGCCACCTGGCACCTGATGGAGGAGTGGAGCGCGGAGAGTTCCGCACCCGCTACCTGGCAGCCAGTGGAGGGATGGATGGAGACCCTCCTCTCCTCGGTCTGGTGGCAGGGGCTGGAGTCCTGGATGCTCGCGGTGGAGACCATGGCTGGCTGGTTGCCGGCAGAGTCTTGGATAGGTGGCCTCGTGGCACCCGCCACTTGGCGGCCAGTGGAAGGCTGGTCGGGCGCGGTCCTGGCCCCAAGCTCCTGGGTGCAGGCCGAATCATGGTGGGAGGGAATCCTGGCCCAAGCCTCTTGGTGGCAGGCAGACTCTTGGACGGGCATGCTTTTCTCCCCGGTCTTCTGGCAGCTCCTCGACTCTTGGAGTGGGACGGCGTCCTCGGTGGCTGGTTGGCAGCCCATCGACTCCCTTTCGGGAAGGGCTTTAGCTCCTGCCGGATGGTGGCAGGCGGAAAGCTGGACGGGCATCTTCTCATCCCCGGCCGAGTGGTCCCATCTGGAGACCTGGACTTGTGAGTCTGAAACCGCAGTCGCCTGGTCCTCCCTGGACTCTTGGACGGACTCGGTCGAGGCACGGGCCTGGTGGTTGGGGGTTGACTCCTGGACGGGAGCAATAGGGGCCGCGGCCAGCTGGCAACCGGTAGAGGGTTGGACGGGTGCGCTCTCCGCGCCCGTCTCCTGGCAGTCCCTGGAGGGCTGGAGTTCGGGTCTCGAGACACGGGTTTCCTGGCACCAGCTGGATTCCTGGACGGGAATGCTCCAGGGTCCGGCCTCTTGGATCCTGCTGGAGGCCCTGACAGAAACCCTCTCCGCCCCCGCCTTCTGGCAGCCTCTCGCCTCCCTGACAGAAACCCTCTCCGCCCCCGCGGGATGGTGTCCGGCGGACTCCTGGACGGAGGTGATCACCGCTCCCGCCTCCTGGCAGCCGGTCGAGGGCTGGACGGGAGGACTCGAGACACCGGTGGGATGGCACCAGCTGGAGGTCTGGACGGAGGAACTCCAGGCCCAAGCCTCCTGGCAGCCGGTGGAGGACTGGTCCTGCTCGGCCCAGGCTCCCTCCGGCTGGCGGCAGGTCGAGGCTTGGACGGGAGCGGTGAGCGCTCTCGCCAGCTGGTCATGGCTCGATTCCTGGACGGGAACGGTGCAGGCCGGGGCCAGCTGGTGGGCGGTGGAGGAATGGATGAATGCCCTGGAGACCAGAGCTGGGTGGGAAGAGGTGGAGGGATGGGCAGGGGGAATCCTGACCTCCGCTTCCTGGTCTACTGCTGACTCCTGGACTGCGACCTGTGCGACCTCGGTGCTCTGGAGGGAGGTCGAAGACTGGCTGGCGATACTCCAGGCCGCCGCCGGGTGGGGCGGAATCGAGTCCTGGACCTGTTCGGTCGGAGCTGGAGCGAGCTGGAGCGAGCTGGAGGGGTGGCAGATCCTCCTGGAAGGGGTGGGAGGATGGAGGAAGGTGGAGGAGTGGACGGGGTGGAGCACCGCACCCGCCCGCTGGTCCCTCCTGGACTCCAGGCAGGGCAGGGTGATCACGCTGGGTGCGCCCGTCCTCCTCTCCCCCGAGAACGATGCCTGGCTGAATGACAACACCCCCACCCTCGACTGGTCGGATGTGGAGGGTGCGGAGGTCTACCGCCTATGGGTGGACGAGGACGAGAACTTCGGGTCCCCATTCGAGGAGGTGGTTCAGGCCAGCCAGTACACCTTCGTGACCGAGCTGGAGAACGGGACCTACTACTGGAAGGTCAGGGCTGAGGCGGGAGGGGAGAACTCACCCTGGTCGGAGGTCTGGCAGTTCACGGTCGGGTACGATGTGACGCCTCCCACCGAACCCATCCCCGTCCATCCGGAGAACGGGGCCCTGCTGGAGGAGCCCGATGGAAGGCCCACCTTCCGCTGGTTCACCTCCCAGGACGGGGAAAGCGACAGGGTCACCTACAGGCTTGAGGTCCACCGCGACCCGTCCTTCTCCTCCCCGGTGTACGTGAAGGAGGGAATAAGGGAGAACTGGCACGAGACAGAGAACGTCCTGCCCCAGGACAACTATTGGTGGAGGGTGGTGGCGAGGGATTGGGCCGGTAACGAAAACGTGTCGAGGGCCTTCCTCCTCAGGTTGCTCGTCCCGCCGGTCTCCCAGCTCCAGCCCCTGCCCCAGTACTGGTACCGCACCTCACCCATCACCCTCTCCGCCACCGCCTCCGACGCCGATGGGCGCGTGGAGAACGTGGAGCTCTGGTTCCGCTGGTCTCCCGACAACGAGAGCTGGGGCTCCTGGATCCTCTACGACTACCTCACCTCCCCGCCCTACACTTTCTACTTCGAGCCGCCCAGCGGTCCGGGCCACTACCAGTTCTACTCCAGGGCCTGGGACAACTCCGGCAACCATGAATCCCCGCCACCTATCCCCGACACGGCTTGCGGCTACGATCCCACCGTTCAGGCCCCCTCCCTGGTCTATCCTGAGAACGGGGAAACGGTGGTGGACTCCACCGGAAGACCCTCCTTCGGCTGGACGAGCGTCACCGACCTTAGCGGGGTGACCTACCTCCTGCAGGTGGACGACGATCCCACCTTCTCCTCCCCCGTTTACCAGAAGATGCTTGTGGAGAACGAGCACATGGTAGAGAACGTCCTGCCCCAGAACAACTACTACTGGAGGGTAGTGGCGGTGGATGGGGCAGGGAACGAGAACGTTTCCGAGGTCCGCACCTTCACCCTGCTCGTTCCACCGGTTTCCTCCGTCCTGCCGGTCTCTCCCTACTGGAAGAAGAGTGCGCCCATCACCCTCTCCGCCTCCGCCTCCGATGCCGACGGGCGCGTGGAGAACGTGGAGCTCTGGTTCCGCTGGTCTCCCGACAACGAGAGCTGGGGCTCCTGGATCCTCTACGACTACCTCACCTCCCCGCCCTACACTTTCTACTTCGAGCCGCCCAGCGGTCCGGGCCACTACCAGTTCTACTCCAGGGCCTGGGACAACTCGGGCAACCACGAGTCTCCGCCCCCCGTCCCGGACGCCTCCTGCGGTTATGACCCCGTTCCTCCACCTGCCCCCTCCCTGCTGGAGCCTGAGAACGAAAGCACGGTTTCAAGAGTAGGCCTGACCTTCCGCTGGACGAGCGTTGCGGATCTTTCGGGGGTGAAGTACGAGCTGCAGGTGGACAACGAATCCACCTTCTCCCCACCCCTCTCCTACCGCAAGGTGGGAATAACGGAGAATTACCACACCTGCGAGGACCTCCTTCCCGCCGGAACTTACTACTGGAGGGTGGTGGTGGACGGGGCCGGGAACGAGAACTTTTCAGGGGTCTTCATCGTGACGCTCAGGGAGGCCTGGCTCTCCCTTGAGAGCTGGCAGACGGCGGTAGGGGCCCCCATGCTCTGGTACGGGCTGGACTCTTGGACGGGAGGAACGGGAACGGCAGCGGGGTGGGAAAGCCTGGAGGGCTGGCTGGGAGGAACTTGGACTGTGGCGGGCTGGGTGGTTTCGGACTCCTGGTGGTCCTCGCTCCTGGTTCCCTTCGCCTGGTCAGCGCTCGAAGGGTGGTCGGGCACGCTGGGTGGAGCGGCCGGTTGGGAAGGATTGGAGGAGTGGGTGGAGGGAATGGTCACACCTCCTGGCTGGAGGGTGCTGGAGGGCTGGCAGGAGGGGGTTTCGGCCAGGGGCCTCTGGAAGGTGACGGAAGCCTGGCAGAGCTGGATTTGGGCGGAGGCCTCATGGTCCGCGGTGGAAGGATGGTTTGGTTCGGCGGGAACCGAGGCGGCACGCTGGCAACTGGTGGAGGGATGGAGTTCGCCCCTCTTCACGCAGGCTGGGTGGAGGAGGGCAGAAGGGTGGACGGTGCAGGCTGGATTCCCGGCAGGCTGGAGGGTACTGGAGAAGTTCCAGACCTGGGTTAGGGCCGGTGCGGGTTGGCTCGCGCTGGAGGGCTGGCAGGGCAGGCTGGAGACGCCCTCTCCACCTCCTCCACCTCCGCCACCTCCACCTCCCCCGCCGCCACCTGCGGACTTCAGTCTCTCGGTCAGCCCGAGCCTGGGAGAGGTGACGGAGGGAGGGAGCCTCACCGTACAGGTGAGGGTGGAGCCCTTCGGAGGTTACGCCCTCCCCGTGAAGCTGAGGGTGGAGAACCTGCCCGCCACGGTGCTGGCGGAGTTCTCGGTCGGGGAGGGCATGCCTCCCTTCACTTCCTCCCTCAACCTCAGCGTGGAGAGGGGGACGCCAGAGGGCTCCTATTCCCTCACGGTGGTGGGAGAGGACGCGGAGGGGAAGAGGCGCACCGCTCCCTTCCTCCTGAAGGTGAAAGCCCTCCCGTTCCTCCCGCCCCTCTCCTCCGTGCTGGAGCTCCGTCCGTACTGGAGGAACACGGTGCCCTTCCCCGTGAGCGCCACCGCCTGGGACAACGACGGATACGTGGTGTCGGTAGCCCTCTGGTACAGGCACTCCCGGGACAACGTGGTGTGGGGAGAGTGGAAGGAGTTCGCGGTGGCGGAGAGGGAACCCTGGTCCTGGAGCTTCACCGCCCCAGAAGGGGAAGGATTCTACGAGTTCTATACCTTGGCCAGGGACAACGACAACCTCACGGAGCCCGCACCCCTCAGGGCCAAGGCCTCCTGCGGGGTTGATCTCACACCTCCTCCCGTGCCCATCCTCCTCTCGCCAGGGGAGGGTGAGATGGTGGGAACGACCCAGCCTTCTCTCCACTGGTCTTCCGTTTCTGACCTCTCGGGAGTGACCTATCAGCTCTGGGTGGACAACGATCCGGACTTCGGCTCCCCGGTGACGGTGAGGGAGCTGGGTACTCCCTCCTTCAGGCTCGAGGGACTGAAGGAGGGGAGGTACTTCTGGAGGGTGAGGGCGGTGAACGGGGCGGGTCTCTCTTCCTCCTTCGCGGTGGGAAGCTTCCTCACCCTGACCCCCTCCCTGAGGAAGATGGCGGAGAACGTGCCTCCGGGAGGGGAGGTGGAGTTCGTCTTCCACCCGCCCTCCTGGTTCGTGAGGAAGGTAGGAATCGTCTTCCGCGAGCAGCAGAGGGTGGTCTCGCTGGGCTTGCTGGAGGTGAAGGGGG
Organism: Candidatus Hadarchaeales archaeon; assembly: GCA_038736355.1. Classification (NCBI taxonomy): domain Archaea; kingdom Methanobacteriati; phylum Hadarchaeota (SeqCode); class Hadarchaeia (SeqCode); order Hadarchaeales (SeqCode); species Hadarchaeales archaeon (SeqCode). The sequence goes on along the minus strand of JAVYML010000001.1, from coordinate 120,897 downwards.
AAGAGGTGAGGGGAGCCCTCTGGCCTTCCCTGGAGCGGGCGTACGGAGGGGCCCTGCTGGGCCTCAGCACCTCCTCCCAGATGGTGGAGGGAACAAGGGTGGAGCTCCAGGTCTCGGAGGACTGGATGGAAGAGAAGGGAGTGAAGGAGGGAGGGCTCAAGCTCCTCGCCTTCGACGGTGAGGGCTGGAGGGAGGTGCTCATGAAGCTGGAGGGAAGGGAAGAGGGTGCTTTGGTGTTCTCGACCGAGCTCACCTTCTACCCAAGGGCCCTGGCCCTGTACGGGAGGAAGGCCCCAACCCTGCCCCCGCCCTTCTCCTGGCCGCCCCTCCTGCTCCTCCTCCTGGCGGGGAGCCTGATGGCGGTGGGGGCGGCAGGCTACTTCATCTACCTCTGGCGCTTCCGCCCCATCCTCCCGAAGGTTCCGCTGTCCAGCCTGGTGCGTCCCAGGCTGAAGCTGCCCGAAAGGGTGGTTCCGGCCGTTTCCTTGCGGAAGCTTGAACCCGCCCGCCCAGCCTTCGAGGAGCTTCCCGAGGCCAAGCCCCTCACCCTGAAACCCCTCAGGCCCTCACCCATTCCGGCTCCGGAGGAGGCCCTTCAGTCCCTCCTCAGGGCCGGCAGGGCCCCGCCCGCAGTGCCCCCTGCCAAGCTTGCAGGGGTGATTAGGCCCGTGGAGCCCCGTGTCCGACCGGAGGAGCTGGAGATCAGGATAAGGGCCAGGCCCTTGCCCGAGAAGGAAGGAGAGACGGTGAGGGCCCCGGAGACCAGGGAAACCCTGGAGAAGCTGAAGAAGCTGATGGGGAGGACTGAGTGAGGCTCTGCAAAGCGGAGTTCCCGCTCTCCTGGCGTCTTAACCCCAGAGAAGTGGACCGATGGTCGGTTTTCCAGCACGGACTCGCGAACCGCTCATGTCAGCAACCAATACCATAACGGCACGGCCTCCATCCCTTCTATTTCCCCTCTGTAGTCCCATGTCAGGATCTTGAGCTTCTTGGGTTCGAGTTCCTCCTTTGCCTTTTCCAGAGCCCTTACCTCCCTTTCCCTGATTTCTTCCTCCCCGTAGGTTACCTGAATCAGCTCCTCCGCCCTGAAGTTCTTGCTCACCACGAAGTCGACCTCAGCTCCGGTGCTCTTCCCGTACTCTTTCCAGTAGTACACCTCCCCCTTCCCCCTCCTCAGGAGTTCCAGGTAGACGGCGTTTTCCATGGCCCTCGAAACCGAGAACTCGTACCCCAGCGCGGTGGGATAGCCGGTATCCACGATGTAGAGCTTTTTGGGGTTCATCTTCCTTTCCCTCTCGCTCTTCCTGAACTGTTCGATCGTGAACGCGAAGTAGGTCTCCCTCGCCCTCTCCAGGAGCTCCATGGTCTTCTCCTTGCCCACTTGGAAACCCAGCGACCGGAGGTAGTTGTAGATCCTGTTCAGGGTCGTCAGTTGGGCATAGTTCGCCGTGAGGTAGAGGGCGAGGGTTTCGGCCAGGGGTGTTCCGCCCAGATCCCTGACCACCACGGAGTCGAAATAGGCCTTCAGCACGCGCTTCTTGTCCCCTTCCAGCGCAACCGCGGGATAGGCACCATACTGGAGGTAGTCCCTCAGCAGGGAGAGGAGTTTGCCCCTTTCCTCCCTGTGGAGGAGGACCTCGGGCTTTGGAGGGCTGTGGCCTAGGAAGGAGAGGTATTCCCTGAAGGAAAGCGGATAGACTTCGTAGTTCACGCACCTTCCCCTCAGCTCCCCCGCAATCCTCTTGGGGGTCAGGGCGGAGGAAGAACCCGAAAGATAGACCCTGGCGTCGAGCCTCTTCCTGAACCAGCCCCCATAGTCCCTCACTCCCTGGATTTCGTCGAGGAAGAGGTACTTGGGTCTTTTGCCCGTGAGCTCGTAGAAGCCTACCAGCATTTCGTCCAGGTCGGCCGCCGTTACCCCTTTTAACCTGGCATGTTCGAAGTCGAGGTAGAGGATTTCATCGGGACTGGCCTTGCCCCTTCAGCAGTTTCCAAATAAAAATATCTTGATATGATAGAAACTTGGATGGAAAGGCTTTACACGATCAAAGAGGCGAAAAAAACTCCTTGGAGTCACCACCTAGACCATCCAGCAATGGGATAGACAGGGCAAGATCAGGTGTGTTAGAACCATTGGAGGACGAAGGAGGATTCCCGAGAGCGAAATAAAGCGCATCTTCGATTTAAGGGAGGAAAAAATGGTCGTGGGGTATGCGAGGGTTTCGTCTTCGACCCAGAAAGATGATCTTGAAAGGCAGAAGCAGCTCATTTCAAGCTACGCCAAGGAGATGGGTTACGGTGAAATTCAGATTCTGACGGATGTTGGTTCCGGGCTCAACCAAAGCGGAAAAAACTTCCTGAAGCTCTTGGACATGGTTTCGGAGAGAAAAATATCCAAGCTGGTAATAGCCTACGAGGACAGGCTGACGAGGTTTGGTTTTGAAACACTCAGAAAGATGTTTTCGGTTTTCGGAACAGAAATAGAAGTGATAAACCACGAAGAGAAAACTCCTCAGGAAGAGCTTGTTGAGGACCTGATCACCATAGTCTCTCATTTCGCTGGAAAGCTCTACGGCATGAGGTCTCACAAGTATAAGGAGGTGATTGAGGGTGTCAGGAAACTTGTTGGTTAAGGCATACTCGATACCGCACGAGCTCGAGGTGGGCGGGCTCATAGAGGACTACATGCGGATCTTGAATGCCATCCTTGACGAGTTGTGGGGGAGCATGGTTTGGGAGAGGAGGGGAAAGAGGCTGATCCCGTTCCTGAAGAAGGACAGGGCTTTCAGGAAGGGGCTGAGGGACAGGCACCTCGCCGGATGGGCCTATTCAAAGCACTATGTGGACTCGGCCATAAAGCAGGCCTACTCCATCCTGAAGTCCTGGAGGAAGAGGTACCTGCGGGGGAGGGCAGGAAGGGAGAAACCCGAACTGAAGAGGAGGTTCGTCAGGATCAAGGAGACCCTCTACAGTTACAGGAACGGGGTCCTCAGGATCTCGGTGAGGCCGCATGGGGAGAGCGTAACCCTGGACCTGAGGAAGGCCTGGTGCTGGGAGAGGATAAGGGGATTGGAGCTCGGGGAACTTATACTCAAGCAGGATAAGCTCATAGTGACGGTCAGGAAGAAAGCGGAGCTGAAGATAGAGAACCCGGTCGCCTGGGATACAAATCTCCTTTCCCTGGACGGTTTCGACGGGCAGAACGACTGCTCCCTGGACCTGAAGGAAATTTATACCATCCACAGGACCTACGAGCTGAAGAGGAGGGTGATCCAAAAGCTCCCCGATAAAACCAGGAGGAGGCTCCTGGGGAAGTACCGCTCGAGGGAGAGGAACAGGGTTGAAGACGCGCTGCACAAGCTCGCCAAGCGGCTGTCGGGAAGGACCAACGTTTTCGAGGACCTGAGGAACTTCAAGGAGAGGGTGGCCAGGACGAAGAGCAGGAACGTGAACAGGCAGAACTCCAAGCACGACTACCTCAAGCTGCAGAGGTACGTGGAGTACAAGTCTGCCTGGAACGGGTACGCCACCATTTTTGTGAAGGCTCGGGGCACCTCCAGGACCTGCTCCGGATGCGGGTTCTACAATAAAGACCTGAGGGGGGCGGGCGAGTTCAGGTGCCCCAGGTGCGGACTCGTGGTTGACAGGCAGGGGAATGCGGCGAGGAACATCTGGAGGGAATTCCTTAGGATGTGGGGAGTCACGGGTTCCCCCCGAAAGGGGCCGAGCTTGATGAGTCCCCCAATGAACCCGGAGGGGGGCAAGGGCGGTGAGGCCCAAGGACTAGGTGTGGACTCCATACGTGTCCATACTTAGTTCAGAACCCCGTTACGACCGTGCAAGGGCAGGAGGATTTCCCTTCCCTTGACCTCCGGGATCCCCTGCTGAAGCCATTCCGCTATGACGTATTTGAAGTCTTCCCTTTTCATTCAGTCTATATTAGACCGGTTTTTATAAAAAACTGGTCCATATTAGACCAGTTTTGGATAAAGGAGTTTGGCGGCCTCCCGGTAGACGGGATCCAGGAAAGTGTAGTCCTTCAGGATGCTCATCTTCTCCAGGTTCTCCAGGATGTTATGCAGGACGCTGGTGGAAAGGGTACACCCTTCCCTCTCTTCCACGTATCTCTTGACCTCGCTCCAGCCCCCTTTCCCTTCGGCTACGGCCTTGAGGACCAGCCCATATCTCTTCGGTCTTCCCTTCAAAAGGTGCTTCAGCTCTTCCATCGCCAACCCCACAGCTTTTCTTTTGATGGAGGGAAGATCGGGCTTTCCGGAGAGATAGGAGTTACCGAAGAAGGTGAGCCATCCGGGAATCCCGTCCAGCTCTTCGACCGCCCTTTCCAGAACTCCCTCATCCACCCTCCTTCCGGCCTCCTCGAATCCCTTTCTCAGGAACTCCAAGGATTTCTCCCGCTCAAACCTGTCCAGCACCACCTCATGGGCATACCTGCCGTACAGGGGGGAGGCCTCGTCCTCGATTCCCAGAAAATCCCTGAGGAGGCCCACCTCGGAGCCGGTGAGGATGAAGGTGAGGTTCCGATCGTAGTCGTAGGCGTGGGCGAGGGCATTCCTTATCTCGGGGGAGAGGGGCCCCCTGAGCCTCTGGGCCTCGTCTATGGCGATCACCGCACCTTCCCGGTCGAGCTTATCGAAGAGTTCCGAAAGGGAGAAGGTCTCTTCCCCCTTCCATCGGAGTTCCACTTCCGTTCCCAGGATCCTCACCCCCCTCACCGCCCTGAGCACCCTCTCCATCTTGGGGAGGAGGGGCTGGAGACTGTTGGCGAGATGGGAATAAAGTTCTCTTCTGCCATAGTTCTCTCCCAGGTTTCGGGCGTCCAGGAGGAGGGTGGGTCTCCCAAGTTCCTTCAGCGCAACCTTCAGGAGGGAGGTTTTACCTATCCTCCTTATTCCCAAGAGGAGCACCAGGGGTCTTTTCGCCGCCCTTTTCAGCTCCTCCAGTTCCCTCTCCCTGCCAAAAAGGTCCCGTCTCTCCTCCTTGGGCCTCTCGTCGAAGAGCATACTTCTGCCCCAGAAGTAACTTCTGCCCCAGAAATATAAGCCCTACGAGCCCCTCGCCAGCTCCAGCTTGGGGAGGAGCCTGGTGGGCTCGATCCTCAGCTTCAGGATCTCCTCAGCGATTTTCTTCAAAGCCTGGCTGGAGGGTGCCTCCGGATAAAGGGCCACCACGGGTAAGTCCCTCCTGAAGGCGTCCTCCACGAGCTCGTCGTCCTCTATCACCCCAAGGACGGGAGCTATTTCCCCCGCCTGGAGGACCCACTCCTCCACCGAGCTTCCTCGTGGTGCCCTGTTCACCACCACCCCTACCGCCTGTAGGCCCAGGAGTCCCTTCAGCCCCTCCGCCGTCATCTTCGAGGAGAGGATGGAATCCAGGTCTGGGTTCACCACGAAGAGGAGGGCGTCGGCTATGGCGGTTAGGATGAGGTGCTCGAACCCCACGGAGGCGGGTGTATCCACGATGATGTAGGAAAACCTCTTCCTGAGGGTGGAGAGCATGCGCTCGAACCTCCCCACCGTGTGCTCCACGAAGCCCACGATGTCCCTGCTCCCGGGAGGGAGGAACCTTCCCCCGGCGGGGAGGATGGCCAGTTTGGGGAAGAGGGGCCTTCCCCCCGCCTTGAGGGCGCAGGAGTAGATGGCATCCGCTAGGGAGTGCTTCCCCTCCAGCACCTGGGAGAGGGTCACGTCCGCCCCGGGACACATCTTCAGTTCCACCGTCCTCACGTGGGTGTCCCCATCCACCAGCAGGACCATGTCCTTCTGGAGCTTGCTGAGCCAGGCAGAGATCCCCATGGCCACGGTGCTCTTCCCCACCCCTCCTTTGGTTCCCATCACCGAGAGGATGGGCATCAGCCTCTCCTCCTCAGGGTCTCAGCGAGCACCTCCTCCAGCCCCGCGGAGGGCGGGGAGAAGGGTCTCACCTGGATCCTCACCTCGCAACACCTGTGCACCATCTTCACCCTGGGGCGGGATTCGTCCTTCTCGAACCTCACGAGCCCGGCCGAGGCGAGCTTGTTCAGGTGGTAGCGGATGAGCACGTTCGTGATCTTCTTGCCGAGGGCCTGGCTGGCCTTCTTGGCCAGCTCCGCCTGCCTGAGGGAACCCTTCCCCAGTTCTTGGTAGATCCACCTCCTGATGGGGTCCGCGAGGGCCTCGCTGACCTCCGAGGCCTTTTTCTCATCCAGGGTTTCCCATTCCTCCCCTCCTATCTCGAGCTTGATGGGATGATCCTTCAGGATTTCCAACCTTCCACCTTATGTAATTAAATTTTTCTCGTATAAAAATTCAGTTGTATCTATCTAACAAAAAGAGGGTGCTGTCCATGGTTCTCCAACTTGGACACAAGAAATACGGGTTGTTACCCAGGGAGCTCAGGACCTCTTGGCAAAGGGACAGCGGTGGCACAATCCGGCTGACTTGGCCGAAGGGGTGCTAGGGCAGAGGGGATCCCTCAGATACATGCCGCAGGGACCCACCTTCCTCAGCGCCGCCGACAGGGTTTCCATCACTTCTCACCTCCTTTCCGATGTTCGTTGTTAGGGTGATCGCACCTGGGGCAGGGGTTGTGCTCGTAGTCCAGCCATTTGGGATAGAGGTAGAAGAGACCGCACTTCCCGCAGAGGGTGGGTGCCGGATGTACGGGTATTTCCCTCATCATTTTAATTCAAATTGTATTGTGGTATAAAAAGATTTCTATTTTAGTTAAATTTTGTTTATACATTTAGAGGTGGGAGGATTCGGAGCTTTTCCTCTTTCTCTAGCATTTCAGAGTTAAGTATAATTTTATTTTTACTTAAATAGAAAATTTTTAAAATAAGGTTAAAGCAGATTTTTAATCAGAGGGGGGCCGAGGGTGAGTGGCGAGATTGTTGAAGGCTCCGCTGTCGAGGTCGAGCCCAGCTACTCCGTTCCGCGGCCCCCCTCCCGTCCGAAGCCCCTTTATCCCCAACCCTCGTGCGGAGGCGACCTCTTTTTTGAGGGGCGGGCCGCCTCCGCGCCCCCCCTCTGTACCTGGGAGGCGCTGAGGAGAAGCCTCTCCCTCCTCCTCACCCTCTTCCTCCTCACCTCCTCCGTTCCCGTTTTTCCCGTGGCCGCTTCTCCCTCCTCTCCCCTTCCCTCCATCTCCTATCCCCTCTTCGAGAACACGGAGAACGCGGGGGGCGTGGTGAGGCTCCTCCCGGGGTGCACGCAGGGGTCCTTCGTCTCGGAGATCTTCGACGCGGGGAGGGTGGTGAGGTGGAGCCTCCTGACCTGGGAGGAGAACGAGCCCTCCATGCCTGGGACGGGGACCCAGGGCGCTGGGGGTTCGGCGGAGGGCCAGTCCCTCGAGGTGAGCCCCGCCGGGAGCACCGTCGAGAACGCTTCTTCCCCGAGCGAAGGGGTGGCGGAGGGATGGACGGAGAACCCTGAAAACTCGGAGGGACTGGGCCAGCTCCAGGAGGCACAGGAAAATGGTTTCGAAAATGGGAGTGCAGCTGAAAACGGAGAAGGAGTACAGGAGGCCCCCCCGGAGAATGAAAGTCCGATCCCGGCAGAGAATCAAGAAGTTGTAGGAGAAAGTCTCGAGAACGGGGGTGTTGTCGAAAACGAGGGGACCCAGGAGGACCAGAACCAAGGAACGGGGGTTCAGGAAAATCTAGAGCCCCAGACCGAAGAAGAGACCCCATCAGATCAGGGAACCGTGGAGGGTCGGGATATTATCCCCGTCCCTTCCGAGAACGAGGGTTCACGGGAAGGGATGGAGGAGAACGCAGGGGGCCAGGAGCAGGTTCCGGCGGGGGGCGCGGGCACCCCGGCCCTCTCGCGGGTGGACCTGCAGGTAAGGGTGAGCACCGACGGGGAGAGCTGGAGCGAGTGGATGGGTCCCGATGGTACCCCCAACACCTTCTTCACCTCACCCCCCGTCGATCTTTCCTTCCTCCCGCCCTCTAGGTACCTGCAGGTCAGGGTCTTCCTGAGAAGCGAGGATCCAAGGCTGAGCGGGGAAAATGGACCCAAGGTCTGGGGGATAAGGGCCGAACCCAGGCACGGCCGGAAGGCGGTCGTGGGCAGGATGAGGGCAGGGGAGAAGAAAAGGGCGGACTTCGGAGGACAGGGCCTCCTGCTCAGGGCCGTGAGCCTGAGGGCCGCTAGGGATCTGGAGGGGGTGGAGGTCTACGTGAGCCCCGGAAAGCCGGAGGAGGTCCCCCCGCTGGAGGGTAAGAGGGTCCTGGCTTATGTGGAGATCTCCCCCTCCGTCGCCAGGGAGGACCTGGAGGAGGCGGAGATAGAATTTGCCGTTCCGAAGGGATGGCTGAGGGGCTCCAACCCCTCGGGTAGCAGGGCCGTCCTCTTCCACTACGGGGAGCCTGGATGGGAGGAGCTGCCCACGGTGGAGGTGGGTGAGGAGAGTGGGGAGATCCTCTTCCTGGCTAGGACCCCGGGCTTCTCCACCTTCGCCTTCGTGGACAACACGAACGAGGAGTTCTCCTTGGGAACCCACGAGAACACGGAGAACGTGGGGGATGTGGTGAGGCTGATCTACGGGTACACGCAGGGAAGGTTTACCTCCAGGGTCTTCGACGCGGGAGGGGTGGCCCAGTGGGACAACCTAGTCTGGAGCTTCACGGAACCTCAGGGGGGTGCCACAAATATAGCCTACGTTGGGGCCGAGCCAGACACCCTCAAGGACGGGAGCGCAAGGGTTGGGACACAGTGGCAGGGGACCTACGAGAACACACGGAATCCGGATGATGGATCCTACGAGAACCTGAGCGAGACTGGGGCGGCAGGTGGCGTCACTTATACTGTGATGGAGAGTCCGGAGAACGAAACAGTAGTTGCGGGCGGGACCATCGACACGGAAAATGCCATGGAGGTCGCGGACACCACGGAGGCAGGGGGAAGCAATTACGAGAACATATATGAGAACTCATACAGCGCCACTGCCTACACCTACGCTCAGTATTACGAAAACCGCAGGGGCAGGATAGAGAACTTCTCTTACCAGCAGCAGGAGGCTGAAGGGTATGCCACCTACATCGAGGGCGGAATACAGATATTTGAGCAGCCGAAAGCCGTGGCAGTCTATTCCACCGGTACCGAGGTTCCTGGGGTGAAGGAATGGAACGGGTCGGAATGGGTAGCCATGCCCACTCCTCCGGCAGCCCCCGGAGTAGTTCAATGGGTTAGGCTTGAGTCCGCCAGAACCCGCAATGAAATGATTCTGGGGGTATACGACGACTCGGGATATATCTCCTTCTATGTGTATGACGGGACAACCGGGAGCTGGAGCGCTCCCCTGACGGTATCCTCCACTACTTGGGCGACGACGTCCAAGAGGCCCTTCGATATTGCCTATGAGAACGGAAATGACAGAGCCCTTGTGGTATATAACTTGGACGATACTGCGGGAGTCTTCGCCTACAGACTATGGGATGGGAGCAGCTGGTCCTCTGAGGCGACGGTCAGCGTGCCTCTGACGGGCTACCCAGTTTGGATAGAGCTTGCTCCAAATCCCCTCCCCGATAACAACGACATAGCCATGATCATGGTGGACAGTAACGCGAATGTCTACGGGATGGTATGGAGGGGGGATCTAAACATGTGGGACAATCTCGGCAGCGGTGCGAGTTGGGCTACCGCCGCCGCTACAAGTGGTAATAGGGTGGAGGTGGCTTACGAGAGCCTCTCTGGTCGTGCCATCTTTGTTTGGGCTTCGAGTGCGGTTAACGGTATTAGCTACAGAATTTGGGATGGGACCTCTCTCTCGGCCATTACCACCAACGATTACTCGGCCCAGTTCGGTGGAGCTGCTCAGTGGCTTGAGCTCGTGGCGCATCCATCCGACAATAAGATGATTCTGGTGAGCCAAGATGCCGGTGCCGATCTGAACACTATCAGATGGGACGGAGTCGGTACTTGGACTCTAGACGCTGAGCATGACGCGGCGACTGAGGCTGGAACAGATTACAATGCCGCTCTAACTTATCTGTTTTCCCCCCCTGGCTATGCCTGGCTTTTGTGGGGTGATGGAGCAACTATTTCGCGGAAGCAGTGGAATGGTTCTGCTTGGAGCGCTGCAACTACCGCTGGTGATGACACGGCGAGAATCGTGCTCAAGACCCACTGGTATAATAACTACATACTCGGGATAGTTCTGGCCGATGACGGTGCCGCTCCAGCGTACGACGGGATCTTCCCCATTTGGTCCACGAATAGCGGCTCGACCTGGAACAACCTCAGCGCAACCCCATCAATCCGGTTTGTGGTTAGCGAGCTCCCGCCTAATCCCGTTCACGGAAGGGCGGACCTCAGCTGCAGGCGCCACTGGCCGACCCTTTACGGGCTGGAGGTATATGAGAATGTAGATAACATTCCCCTAGCAGAAAATTACTTTTTGGAGATTTATTACAAGCTCAGCAACACCCTCGACAAATTCCACGTGGAGGTTGAGAATTCCCAGAGCCCTGGAACTTGGGTGAGGCTGGGGGACCTCACGAAGGATGTTTGGACTGTTTTTAGCGTTCAGTTGCATCCCGATTTCCTCTTCGGAGGAGAGAACGTGCACGTAAGAATAGTAGACAATGATAACACTAAAGAGAGCATCACAAAGATCTACGTTGACTACATCGGGGTGCGCGGGGTAAAGCCCGGCTACAACCTTGAGGTCATCCATACATTGATGGCTCCGACCGGAAGGGCATCATACACGCTGGAAGTCGCGTACTACCTCACCGGCGACGACGAAAATATTGAGGTTTATCTCTGGGACTTCGATGTCGGGGAGTGGGACTATGTCGGCCTCCTTGATTCGAAGACCCCAACCCAGTGGTCTTACGAGCTCACCGGCACCCCCTACATCCTCGGTACAGGAAAGGTGAGGGTCAGATACGTCCAGACCGACATCCCGACCCAGTTCGACACGGTGAGCACATCCTTCATGCTCAACTATACAAGGGTCAAATCCACAACCGCCGCCGGTCAGTCCCTGAACTGGCAGTACACCATAACCGGGATCACCACGGGCTATGAGAACTACGACCTGAAAATCAGAGGGTACACCTACAATGATTTGGAGTACATCTGGATCGACGTGTGGAACGTGGCCTCCAGCAGCTGGCAGTGCACAGAGTACTACATGCCCAGGAAGGCCCCCTCCACCATCACCTTCCGCCTCTCCCCCATCGAGAACTATCTGGACGGCGACAGCGTGCACATCAGGTTCAGGGACGACAGCCCGAGCGACGCTACTCCCACTTACCTCATCCTGGACATGGTCAGGATAGAGGAGGCCTTCTGGGCGACCTCCGACGTGAAGTTGCAGGTGAGGGTGAGCGGGGACAACCTTAACTGGACGGATTGGATGGGGCCGGACGGGACCTCCTCCACCTACTTCGAGGCCGCCGCCACCACCATGGAGAACATCCCAGACAACCGCTACATCCAGTACAGGATCTACTTCTCCTCCCAGCATGCCATCCTCACGGGAGAGAACGGCCCCAAGGTGGACTGGGTACGTTTCAACGTCTCCACCCTCCCCAACCTGATCTACCCCACCGACGGGCTCAACCTCAACAACGCGCAGCCCACCTTCCAGTGGGAGAGCGTGGCGGCGGACAACTACCGCATCCAGATCGCCACCGACTACTTCTTCAACAACGTGGTGGTGGACAACAGCGCCATCCCCGGCACCGAGAACGCCTGGACCCCGCCCACCCCGCTCGACGATGGCCTGTACTACTGGAGGATTCAGAGGTACTTCAACAACTCCTGGTACGCCTGGACCTCCCCCTGGAGCTTCCGCATCGACACCCTCCCACCTGGTCCACCCACGCTCGTCTCACCCGCGGACGGGGCGGTCCTGAACACCAGCACGCCCCTCCTGGACTGGGAGCCTCCGGCCGAGAACTCCTATCCCCTCCTCTACCAGGTGTGGATAGCCTACGATTCCTCCTTCCTGAGCTCCGTGCCCGGATATCCCACGGACTGGATCACCACCGACAACTACCAAATCCCCTCCGCCCTTTCCGACAACACCTACTACTGGAAGGTCAGGGCCAAGGACAATGCGGGTAATGTAGGGTCCTGGCCCACCACTTACCGGAGCTTCCGCATCGATACTGTTCCGCCCGCCGTGCCCCAGCCCTCCTGGCCGGCCACCGGGGCCTGGGTGGCCGCCCTCCCCAACCTCGACTGGGCAGCCGTCACACTGGACAACGCGGGCAACACGGAGCTATCCACTCCCGTGTTCTACGAGATCAGGGTCTCGCAGGACCCGAGCTTCCAGACCGGGGTCTATTCCTCGGGATGGATCACGGACGACAACTGGGTGGCCCTTCCCTGCTACGAGAACAACACCGTCTGGTACTGGCAGGTCAGGGCCAGGGACAACGCTGGAACCGGAAACGTGAGCGACTGGAGCGGGAGCAGGAGCTTCCGCATCGACAACGAGTGCCCGCAGGTCCAGCTTTACTGGCCGGAAAATGGTGTAACCTTCACCGACCAGCTCTCCCTGGTCCTCCAATGGTATACCACCGTGGATGGAGGTTCCGGGCTCGCGAACTACAGGATCCAGATAGATGATGCCCCCGATTTCCTCTCCCCCCTAGTGAACACCCTTCTCCCGCCCACCGAGAACTCCTATTCCTACAACTTCCTGGGGATAGGGACCTACTACTGGAGGGTCAGGGCCATAGACGCGGTGGGGAACGAGGGTCCCTGGTCAGAGACCCGCTCCCTCATCCTCAGGTGCTGGTTCGTCCTCGAGGGATGGATTACCTCTTCGGGGGCCCCCATCACGGGATGGAGGGAGCTAGAGGCCTGGACGGCGGGGGCCTACACCACGGTGGAGTGGCGCATCTTGGAGAAATGGCAGGCCACTGCTTCCGCCCCCGTTCCCGCCCCGCGGCTTCTCTCCCCCGAGAACGGCAGGAACCTCAATACACGCCAGCCCACCCTCACCTGGGAGAACCTCCAGCCAGCCGACTCCTTCTGGATCTGGGTGGACAACGATCCCGACTTCAGCTCCCCCTGCGTGAGCAAGCCCAAGACCGTTCCCAACTACAACCCTGCCGAGGACCTGCTGGAGCTGGCGGATGGTCTGTACTACTGGCGCGTCCGCATGACGAGGAGCGGGGTGGACTCCGAGAACTCCGAGACTTGGCAGTTCCGCGTGGATCTGACCAGGCCGGCCTCCCCCGTGGTGCTCTCCCCCCTGCAGGGGGAGAACCTGGGAACGAGCACCCCCACCATAAGGTGGGAAAATGTGACCAAGCAGTACGACGGTTCGCCCGAGTACTCTCTCCCCCTGCTTTACCAGGTGATCGTGGACAACGATCCCGACTTCTCCTCCCCCGAGCACGTCTCCGCCTGGATTCCCGAGAACCAGTACACCCTCCCCTCCCTCCCCGACAATCTCTACCGCGTGAGGGTGAGGGCCAGGGACAACGCGGGGAACGTGGGCGACAACACGGAAGTGGTCTTCCGCATCGACACCACGCCTCCCCCCGTCCCCGTTCCCGTCTGGCCCAGGGACGACGCCTGGACGAGGACCACCCCCAACCTTACCTGGCAGGCGGTGGAGGACAACTCACGTCCCGTGAGATATCATGTCCAAATCGCGACCGAGAACTGGAGCGACTTCACCATCGTGGTCCAGGAGAACCAGCTCTACGGGGAGAACTGGACGGTCCCACCGCTAACGCAGGGTTACTACTACTGGCGCATAAGGGCCATAGACAACGCCGGGAACCCCAGCGCCTTCTGTTCCGCGGTGGGCTTCAGGGTGGATGCCACCCCACCCCCGCAGGTCCAGCTCTCCTCCCCCGAAAACCAGCAGGCCTTCGAAAACGGTACGGTGGTGGTATTCGTTTGGCAGACCGCCGTGGACACACCCTCGGGAACGGAGAACTACTGGATCCAGATAGCCACCGATCCCTCCTTCACTTCCCTCCTAGTGGACGAGAACCAGCCCTACCCCGACAACGACTACCAGTACATCTTCCCAGCCCTGGGGACCTACTACTGGCGCGTCAAGGCAGTGGACAAGGCTGGGAACGAGGGTCCCTGGTCCGAGGTCAGAAGCGTGAGAACGGCCACATGGAGGACGCTGGAGGGATGGAGTGCTTCCTTGGGCTCCGTGCCGGTGGTGTGGCAGGAAGTGGAGGGGTGGTGGGTCACGGTGAGCTCGGTTCCCGTGAGCTGGAGGGAGGTCGAGGGATGGGCCCTCCTCTTTAGCGCTCCAGCCAGCTGGCGCATGATCGAGGGTTGGACAGGAACCGTTTCCTCCGTTCCCGTGATCTGGTACCCGCTGGACAGTTTGACCTCCACGGTCTCCTCCGTCCCCCTCTTCTGGTACTCCCTGGACTCCTGGACAGGAACCGTTTCCTCCGTTCCCGTGATCTGGTGTTCATTGGACTCCTGGACCGCGGTTGTTCCTTCCCCGGCGCGGTGGGGCGCGGTGGAGAGCTGGTCGACGGTGGTAGTTGCCCCGGCCGGATGGTACGGGATGGAGAGCTGGACGGGAACCGTGGATGCCCCCGTTCCGGCGCCCCGTTTGCTGACCCCACCCAACGGCATCAACACCCCCAATGCCTCCCCAACCTTCAGCTGGGAGAACGTGCAGCCCGCAGACACCTTTGACCTGGAGGTCGACAACGACAACGACTGGTCCGAGGTATACAGACCCGCCTATGGGCTCGTCTCCCCGAACAAGACCTTCCTCACATCCTTCCCGGATGGCCTCTACTACTGGAGGGTGAGACAGAAGAGAACGGGTGCCACCGGTCCATGGTCGGAGATCTGGACCTTCAGGGTTGATACCCAGGCCCCCGCGGCCCCGATCCTCCTGGCTCCTAGGAACGGGGAGAACCTGAACGATTCCACGCCCCTCCTCGACTGGGAGCCCGTGACCACGGAGGTGGACGGAACCCCGGAGGAAGCCACTCCCGTCACCTATGAGGTTCAGGTTGCCACAGATGTCAACTTCGACCAGGTGATCTGGAGCGACAACGGGTTCACGGAGGATTACAGGGAAGTCCCCATCATCCTGCCGGACAACGTCTATTACTGGAGGGTGAGGGCCTGGGATAACGCGGGAAACGTCGGGGCCTGGTCGGTCAGCTCCTTCAGGCTGGACACCGTTCCCCCGCCCGCCCCCATCCTCGACTACCCGACGGGAGGAGTCTGGACCAACGGGGCCCCCAACCTCCGCTGGTACCTCCCCGTCCAGGAGAATTCCCTCCCCCTCAGGTACCACATCCAGATTCAGATCTCAGGGGCGGCATACGGTTCCACGAGGGACCTCTGGGTGACCGGCGACGAGAATGAGAACTGGGTGGTGGATCCACCCATCATCACGGAGGACTACTACACTTGGAGGGTACGGGCGGTGGACAACGCAGGGAACGCGGGGCCGTGGTCTGACCTAGCCACCTTCGGGGTGGACAGGACCCCGCCCAACCAGGTCCAACTTTACCTGCCGGAGAACAATTCCTGCTTCACCGACAACCTGTCTCCCATCCTCAGGTGGTACACGGGCTCGGACCCGAGTCCGGGTTCGGGAGTGGCTAGGTACAGGATCCAGGTCTCGACCACTCCCGACTTCTCCATCACCGTTTACGAAAACTCCTTCGTCACCGAGAACTCCCATACGGTCATCCTTCCCACCTTCGGCCTGTACTTCTGGAGGGTCTGCGCCATCGACGCCGTGGGATGGGAGGGGCCTTGGTCCCAGGTCCGCAACTTCTACGCGGGTACCTGGCGTGTCCTCGAGGGATGGACCCTTGGTGTCCCGACCCAGTTGATGGGATGGATGAGCCTGGAGGAGTGGACTGGACACACATACGCCCCCGCTCACTGGCTTTCTTTGGACTCCTGGACCCCCACCGTCTCTTCAGTCCCCGTGGTCTGGCATCCGCTGGAGGTCTGGGCAGCCTGGACCGCAGCCCCGGCGGTCTGGTACGGAATGGAGGAATGGACCTCGCGGGTCGACGCCCCCGTTAGCTGGCTTGTGCTGGAAGTCTGGAGTTGTGTTTTCCCGACCAGGGTAGAATGGTATGCGCTGGAGGGATGGCTGGACACGGTTTCGGCCCCCGTTCCATCCCCAAGGCTGCTCTTACCTCCCGACAAGTCCGGACAAGCGGATAGGGTGGTCAATTTCTCTTGGGACAACGTTTTGCCGGCCGATTACTACAACCTCCAGATAGACTATGAGAACACCTTTGCGGAACCTTTCCTCCTCGACACGACCACTGCCAGTAAAAGTTACACCTACGAGCTGCCCGGGACCGGTACCTACTACTGGAGGGTGAAACAGTACAGGGACAGCGACGGCGCGGGCCCGTTCCCCGGTGCCTGGTCGGAATGGTCTGCCATCTGGAGCGTGTCCGTCGACATAACCCAGCCCCTCCCACCCGTACTCGTCTCCCCCAAGAACAATGAGAACCTCAACGACAACACACCCTTACTCGATTGGGAACCTGTGGAAGAGAACTCTTATCCGGTGGCCTACTACGTTCTCGTATACGACGCCATAACGCTGGACCAGGTAAGGAACGCCATCCTCTACGACTACGGGAGTGGTGAGAACACCCAGTGGGAAATCGTCCCACCCCTGCCCGACGGAAGGTACTACTGGAAGGTCTACGCGGTCGACAACGCCGGGAACTCCAGCGATGCGAGCGCCATATGGTACTTCAGGGTGGACACCCTCCCACCCGCTGAGCCGATTCTCTCTTCCCCACCCGACAACCACAAAGAGAACAGGACCGAGGTGCAGCTTTCCTGGAATGCCGTGGAGGAGAACTCCAGACCAGTACTCTACTACGTTTCCATCAGCGACACTCCAAGCTTCTCTTATGAAAATCTGGGTTCGGGCTGGATCGAGAACACGAGCTGGACCGCAACTCTCACCGAAGGTGCCTGGTACTGGAGGGTCAAGGCAAGGGATAATGCGGGGAACGAGGGATCTTGGTCTGAAAACAGGAGGCTGGTGATCGACCTCACGCCACCAGCCGCCCCCGTCCTCATCCTTCCTCCCCATGAGGTAAAGACGAACGATAACACCGTCAACTTCGAATGGGAGCCGGTTGAGAATGAAGTGGATGGGAGCGTGGAGGATTCCCTGCCCCTCACCTACCGTGTTTCCATCTCCGACGATCCAGGTTTCGGTCATGAGAATTACACCTCGGGATGGATGGAGGCGACCAGCTGGGAGAGCTTCCCCATACCCGACGGAATCTGGTACTGGAGGGTCTGCGCAAGGGACAACGCGGGGAACATCGGTCCCTGGTCCGAGAACCGGAAGATGACCATAGACACTTCCCGCCCAACCACCCCGGTTCCGGTTTCCCCGCAAAACTTCGAGAACCTGAACAACATCACCCCCACGCTCCGTTGGGAGAATGCCTTCGACCTCACCACCGTGGTTTACAAGGTCTGGGTGGCGACGGACAACCAGTTCACCCAGGTGGTGAGGGAGAGCGGCTGGATATACGAGAACTTCTGGACGGTCACCCCCTCCCTGCCGGACGGTCTGTACTACTGGAGGGTCTGCGCCAGGGACGAGTTCTACAACTACAGCGACAACTCCATGGTCTTCGCCTTCAGGGTGGACACCCTTCCCCCAGCTCCCCCCGTGCCCCTGTGGCCCGTGGGGATAAAGATAAACGACAACTCCCCCAACTTCCGCTGGCAGGCACCTCCCGAGAACTCCTATCCTCTGAAATACAGGGTGCAACTCAAGAACATCCTGCACCTGGTTCTCTGGACGAGTGGTTGGGTCGAGGAAGAGAATTGCAAGTATCCGGACCAAAGATCGGATGATGAGTATTACTGGTGCGTACAGGCCCAGGACGACGCCGGTAACATAGGGAACTTCTGCGAAGACATCTGGTTCAGGATAGACACCAAGCGTCCGTCCCCACCCGTTCCGCTCTCACCCGTACAGGGAGAGAACCTCAACGACAACACGCCCTCCTTCACCTGGGAGGAAGTGACCACCGATGAGACGGGAGGGGCGGAGATGTCGCCCCCCTTGCTCTACAGGATCTGGGTGGCCCGCGATGCTTCCTTCCTCTCCATAGTTGCGGACTCGGGTTGGTTTGGGGGAACTTCTTGGACCGCACCGGAGCTGGAGGATGGCGTGTACTACTGGAGGGTCTGCACTAGGGACAACGCTGGGAACGTGGGGGAGAACAGCCAGACGCGCTGGTTCAGGGTTGACACGCTGCCACCCGAGAACGTTTTCTTGATCTGGCCGGAGAACGGAGCCCATGTGCTCGCCCAGCCCCCGTTGGAGTGGAATCCCGCCGTGGACAATTCCCTGCCCGTCACCTACAGGGTGCTCATCAACAGGGTGGGACTGGAGGAGAACTACAGGGATTCGGGCTGGATCCTCGCCAATAATTGGAGTGTTTCGCCGCCTCTGTCGGACAACGACTATGAGTGGAGGGTCATCGCTAGGGACAACGCTGGGAACCTCTTTGAAACCCCGAGGAGGTGGTTCAGGGTCGAGACCCAGCCCCCGGCCCCGCCCGTCCTCTACACACCACCGAGCGGGGAGAACACCTCTGATAACACACCCTTCCTGAGCTGGGAGAACGTCTGGGATGTTTCCAGGCCCGTGATGTTCTACGTCTGGGTGGCGACGGACAACCAGTTCACCCAGGTGGTGAGGGAGAGCGGCTGGATATACGAGAACTTCTGGACGGTCACCCCCTCCCTGCCGGACGGTCTGTATTACTGGAGGGTCTGCGCCAGGGACAATGTGGGGAACATCGGTGACAACTCCGAGACCAGGAAGTTCAGGGTCGATACCCTTGCTCCTCCCGCACCCCAGCCGTTCCTGCCTGAGAACATGGGCACGACGGGCAGTCAGGTCACCTTCGAATGGATGCCAGTGGAGGACAACTCCGGTGTGATCTACCACCTCCAGCTCTTCACCTATCCCGATGAGGCGCACCTCGTGTACGAGAACGACAACCTGTGGGAGAACTCCCATACCTGCACCCTGTCCGAAGAGGTTTACCTCTGGAGGGTGAGGGCCAGGGACACGGCCGGGAACGTGGGTGAGTGGTCGGGCTTCTTCGTCTTCGCGGTGGAGAGATGGGTCAGGCTGGTTTCGCCTGAGGATGGATTCAAGACCAACGAAAACACCCCGACCCTCAGGTGGGTCTCGAGACTCTTGGCGGAGAAGTACGAAGTCTGGGTGGACAACGACCCCAACTTCGGCTCCCCGGAGGTGAAGGAGAACACCCTTGAAAACTCCTTCACCGTTCCGCAGCCAGGCTTGGGTGACGAGAACTACTTCTGGAAGGTCAGGATGTACGTCTGGGGTACCCCCTCACCCTTCTCGGAGGTGAGAACCCTGTTGGTGGATACGGTGGTTCCGGCCACGACCCTCAGCCAGCCCGTCGATGGATACCGGACGAGGGAAAATCTGGTTACCTTCAGATGGGCTTCGGTGAGCGATCTCTCCCGTTCCCCCACGGGAGAGAATGCGGGGATAAGGTACTACGAGCTCTGGGTGGACAACGATTCCGACTTCTCCTCACCCTTCCACCAGGAGAACCTGACCCTGTTGGAGAGGACCCTCCAGCTACCCGACGAGAACTGGTTCTGGAAGGTCAGGGTGTGGGATGAGGCCGGGAACTTTGCGGATTCGATCGTGCGCTCCCTCCTCGTGGACACCGTACCTCCAGAAGTCCCGGAAACCTCACCTCAGCACCTCATGAAGACCAACGATAACACCCCCACGCTTAGCTGGTCCTCGGTCCGGGACCGTTCCAACTCCCCCACGGGTGAAGTCGCGGGGGTTAGGTACTACGAGCTCTGGGTGGACAACGATCCAGACTTCAGCTCTCCCCTCCTCGTCGAGAACCTGACCGAGAACTCCTATACCTTCACCTTCGAGCTGGGCGATGAGAACTATCTCTATCGTGTGCGCGTCTGGGACTGGGTTGGCAACGCCAGCGACTTCAGCAGCACCTGGACCTTCCTCGTGGACACCCTTGCTCCAACGGTTCCGCCGAAGGTCGCACCCTCTAACGGCTACATCACTACCAACCTTACCGTGACCCTCACTTGGGGTCCCTCCTCGGACAGCTCCCGCTCCCCCACCGGTGAGAATGCCGGAGTAGCCCATTATGAGCTGATCGTGGACGACGACTTCGTCCCGCCCTACGCCCACTACGATAATTCCCTCACCTCCACCACGAAGAACGTGACGCTTTCCCCAGGGATTTACCGCTGGATCGTGAGGGCCTGGGACTGGGCGGGGAACGTGAGCGAGAACGAGGCCCCCTGGATCCTCATCATAGACACCACCGGACCCTCCACACCCACACCACTCGAGCCCGTAGGAATCAGAACCAACACCACGTTGATTCGCTTCGCTTGGACCGAGGCCACCGACGACTATTCGGGTGTGGATCGTTACCACCTGCAGGTGGACAACGATCCGGACTTCAGCTCCCCAGAATTCGAGGAGGAACCCTCCGCTTCCTATCTCTACCTGGAGATCTCTTCGGATGAGAACTACTTCTGGAGGGTAAGGGCCATAGACCGGGCTGGGAACCAGGGCAGCTGGTCCGAGGTCTCCACTTTCCTGAGGGACACCTGTCCTCCCTCCACCCCTGCTCTCTCCTCTCCCTACCATGGTTATGTTACGGAGAATACTACCCTCACCTTCGAATGGTCCCAGTCCACCGATGCCTCCTATTCCCCCACGGGTGAAGCCGCGGGGGTTAGGTACTACGAAGTCTGGGTGGACAACGATCCCGACTTCAGCTCTCCGGAGGTGAGGGAGAATGTTTCCCATCCGGAGAACTCCTTCTCCGCGGTCCTCCCCGACGGGAACTACTCTTGGAAGGTGAGGGCCTGGGACTGGGCGGGGAACGCTGGAAGCTGGTCCACCACCTGGAGCTTCATCGTGGACACCACTCCACCCGAACGCCCGGTTCTGCTCTCACCCCCCAACGGTTCAAGCACCAACGACAATACCCCCGTCCTGAGCTGGAGCAGACCCTACGACCTGGCTGGGATCTGGAAGTACGAGCTCTGGGTGGACAACGATTCCGACTTCAGCTCCCCGGAGGTAAGAGAAAATGTGTTTGACAACTTCTGGGAGGTCTCGACGGAGTTGCCGGATGAGAACTACTTCTGGAGGGTAAGGGCCTATGACGTGCTGGGCCATGTGGGTGATTGGTCGATATCCTTCTCCCTGATGGTGGACACCGTCCCACCTCCAGCCCCATCCTCCTCCCCCAGCGATGGTTTGATCACCAAGGAGAAGAATCCCACGCTTACTTGGAGCGGCGTGGTGGATCTCTCCCGTTCATCCACGGGCGAGGTTTCCGGGCTCAGGTACTACGAGCTCTGGGTGGACAACGATCCCGACTTCGGCTCTCCCCTCCTCATCCAGTTCACTCCAGACAACGTTTTCGCCCTTGGATCGGATGAGAACTATCCTTCCCTCGGTTTCACGGATGAGAACTGGTTCTATAGGGTGAGGGCCTGGGACTGGGCGGGGAACGCTGGAAGCTGGTCCACCACCTGGAGCTTCATCGTGGATACCACTCCACCTCCCCCACCTGTTCCCATGCTTCCTGAAAATGGTGGAATGAGGAACTCCGCGGCGGTGACCTTTACCTGGAGCGTCCCGGAGGACCTCTCTGGAATAGCTTTCTATACGCTCTTCGTGGACAACGATCCCGACTTCAGCTCCCCCTCCTCCTACACCGCCAGCACGAACTCTAGGATGGTAACTCTTACGGATGAAAGGTATTACTGGAGGGTTAGGGCCACGGATAGGGCGGGGAATGTGGGTGAGAACTCCGTGACCTATTCCTTCCTGCTAGACACCGTTCCTCCGCAGGTCACCACGCTGGACATCCCCGCGAACGGGCTGGTGACCAGGGAGAACCTCCAGACCTTTACTTGGAGCTACGTGATCGACACCTCCAACTCCCCCACGGGTGAAGTCGCGGGGGTGAGGTACTACGAGCTCTGGGTGGACAACGATCCCGACTTCTCTTCCCCCTTCCTGCAGGAGAACCTCACGGAGAACTTCAGGACGTTGGAACTGCCCGACGAGAACTGGTTCTGGAGGGTAAGGGTTTGGGACAACGCAGGCAACTATAGCACCTCTGAGGTAAGGACCCTGCTGGTGGATATCAGACCCCCAGACATACCGAGCCTGCAGGCCCCGGCGAACGGGACCAGAACAAGGGACAACAGGCCGGTGTTCAGGTGGTCGGCGGTTGTGGACAGGTCCTGGTCACCCACCGGTGAGAACGCGGGAGTGAGGTACTACGAGCTCTGGGTGGACAACGATCCCGACTTCAGCTCCCCAGAGGTCTTGGAGAACGTGAGCGATAACAGCTTCCAGCCCTCCTCCTCCCTTCCGGACGAGAATTACTCCTGGAGGGTCAGGGTCTGGGACTGGGCGGGCAACGTGAGCGAATTCAGCAGCACCTGGACCTTCCTGGTGGATACGGTGGCTCCTCCCGCTCCACCGAAGGTGGACGTCTCACCCGACACGGGAGTGGACGATCCTCCCCAGAGGGTGGTGACCAAGGAGAACACCGTGACCTTCTACTGGCAGTCGGTGGAGGACACCTCCAACTCCCCCACGGGAGAGAACGCCGGGGTTAGGTGGTACGAGCTTACCCTGGAGAACGTGGCCACGGGATACAGGATCTCAGAAAATGTGTTCGGGACCAGCCGCACCCTGACGGTTCCTGAGGGAGAGTGGAGGTGGTTGGTGAGGGCCTGGGACTGGGCGGGGAACGTGAGCGAGAACGAGGCCCCCTGGATCCTCATCGTGGACCTCACCCCACCCAGTCCACCGACGCTTTCCTCACCCCACAACAATGCGATCACCAACAACTACAGCATAAGGTTCGACTGGCAGGATGCCTGGGACCTCTACGGCATCCCGGCCGAGGGAGCCTATGTTATCGAGGTGGATAACAGCACGGCCTTCTCCCCGACCTCCCCCTACTACAAGAGCGCCACGGTCTCCCTCTCCGAGCGTACCTTCATCTTTTACGGTGGAGGGGCCCCGCAGGATGAGCGCTACTACTGGAGGGTCAAGGTGAAGGACAACGCGGGCAACGAGTCCGCCTGGTCTGAGGTATGGAGCGTGTTGCTCGACACCCTTCCCCCGGACGTGCCTTCCAAGGCCCTGCCCGAAAACAATGACATCCTGAACGACAACCTCGTGACTTTGGCATGGGGGGACGTGGTGGACAGATCCAGATCACCCTCGGGGGATGTGGCCGGTCTCGCCTGCTACGAGCTCTGGGTGGCAAAGGATAACCTCTTTACCCAGTTGGTGCTGAGGGAGAACCTCACCTCTTCCACCAAGCAGCTGGAGCTGGCGGACAACAGGTACTACTGGAGGGTCAGGGCATGGGACCTGGCCAACAACGCCAGCGACTTCGAGCCACCCTTCACCTTCGTGGTGGACGTGAACCCGCCCCCGGCTCCAGTCCTCCTCTCTCCCGAGAACGGAAGGGTGACGAAGGACAACAGGCCCATCTTCTCCTGGACAAAGGTCTACGATGTGACGGGAGTGACCTACGAGCTCTGGGTGGACAACGACCCGGACTTCGGTTCTCCGGAGATCCTTGAGAACGTGGCGGAGAACTCCTACCAGCCCTCCTCTGGCCTGGGAGACGAATACTACTACTGGAAGGTAAGGGCCTGGGACGGCCTGATGGGAGGGGAGAGAAAGGCTGGGGCCTTCTCAGAGGTCTGGGAGCTGCTGGTGGACACCCTTCCCCCCGACCTGCCGGAGAACTCCCCGTTACACGGCCAGATCGTGGGTGACAGGTTCACCCCCCTGAGCTGGAACCAGGTCAGCGATCGCTCCAACTCCCCCACGGGAGAGGTGGCGGGGCTCTCCCACTACGAGATCCAGGTGGACAACGATCCGGACTTCAGCTCCGTGGACTACTCCGGGACCACGGTGGACAACGTATGGTCCCTGGGAGATCCCGGATATCCCTCGGCGGGCTTCAGGGAAGACAACTTCTACTTCAGGGTCAGGGCCTGGGACAACGCGGGTAATGTTCCTCCGTGGGAATCCTGCACCATCTGGAACTTCGTGGTGGACCTCACCAGACCCTACGGTCCTGCCCTCTATGCGCCCGAGAACAACGCGGCCGAGAACAGGGTGGCGGGGGACTACGTGGTGGTGAACCACGACTGGGAGGACGTGAGGGATGCTTCGGGGATAGACCACTACCAGATCCAGGTCTCTCTGAACCCGCAGTTCACTTCCCTCCTGCCCAGCGAGTACTTCTCCTCCAACCCGGATTACCTGACCTCCTCCGAGGTGACGGTGTTCTACCCGTACGACGGTAGGTACTGGTGGAGGGTGAGGGCCTACGACCGCGCCGCCCCCAACGAGCCGGGTGAGTGGTCACGGGTCTACGAGCTGGTGGTGGACAGGGTGAAGCCCCTCACCCCGCAGCTCTACTCCCCCGAGAACGGGAAGGTCACTTCCGATAACACTCCCTCCTTCGGCTGGGAGAATGTTCCCGACAACACCTCCCAGACCGAGGAAGTAAGCGGCGTGGACCACTTCGTCCTCCAGCTGGATGAGGATGAGGGCTTCTCCTCCCCGCTCACCTTCGAGAACATAAGGGAGAACAGCTTCACCCTCCCGCAGGAGAACTCCCTGTCCGTGGGCACCTGGTACTGGCGTGTCCGCGCCGTGGACAGGGCGGGCAACGCGGGCGACTGGAGTTCACCCTTCAGGCTCAGAATCGAGGACCTGGTACTCACCCTCTTCCTCTCCGACAACGCGGTGAACCCAGGGGAGAGCCTTACGGTCTACGGGAGGGCCAGTTGGCAGCCCGAGAACTCCCCCGTGGTGGGGGAGAACGTGGAGGTGTACTTGGACGACTCTCCGCTGGAGAACCTTCCCACGGATGAGAACGGGGAGTACTCCCTGACCCTCTCCAGCAACGTGCTGGGGCTGCACGTGGTAAGGGTGGCCCTCACCGACAAGGAGGGCACCAGGGAGGAGAACCAGCTCATCTTCAAGGTGGAGACCCTCTCGGTCACGGTTTCCCTGGACGACTACGTGGTGAACCCGGGCCAGCCCCTCACCGTCTCCGGGGAGGTGAGGAGGGTCTGGGAGAACGTTCCGGAGACCTCCGCCACCGTCACGGTGTACGTGGACGGGCAGATAGCCGGGGAGGGAAGCACGGACGAGAACGGGAGGTACAGCATAGGGGTGAGCGCTCCCTCCACCCTCGGACCACACCAGCTCCTCGCTTGGGCGGTCAGCTCCGAGGGGATCAGGGGAGAGAACTCCGCCATCTTCACCGTCAAGACCCTCACCGTCTCCCTCTCCCTCACCGACACGGCGGGGGTCCCAAGGAACGAGGCCAACCCGGGAGAGGCCATGAGGATCTCGGGTGAGGTGAGGCTGAGGCCCGAGGGTTCTCCTGTCATCAACACCACCATCACCCTCCTCCGTGACAACTCCGTCATAGCCGTGGACAACACGGACCTCTTCGGTTCCTACCGCTTCGAGATCTACGCCCCCACCCAGATAGGGGTCTACGAGTACAGGGTGAGGATCACGGCTGCCGAGGGGATCACCGGGGAGAACTTCACCACCCTCTCCGTCAGGAGAATAGACATCTCCATGGAGTACGCGGACGAGGTGGTGAATCCCTCCCAGCCCAACACCGTGAGCGGGAGGGCGGTGTTACAGCCTGGCAACGAGCCCGTGGCCTTCAACAAGGTAACCTTCTCCCTCTTCGACGAGAACGGGAACTGGGCGGGAGGAGGAGAGAACTTCACCGATGCCAACGGCTACTACTCCATCACCTTCCTCTCCCCCTCCCGTATTGGAACCTACTACGGGAAGGCCAGCACCACCGTGGGAGTCTTCTGGAGCGAGAACGTGAAGGAGCTGAGGGTCAAGACGATCAGCCTCTCCCTCACCTTCGATGACAACATCGTCACGCTCGACCAGAACTTCACCATGAGCGGAAAGGCCGTGCTCCTGCCCGACGGGACCCCCGTCAAAAACACGGCGGTGGAGATAAGGGTGGACGGGTTCTACGAGTCCACCGTTTACACCGACGAGAACGGTGACTGGTTCTATCTCTACACCAAGGATGCCCCCGCCCCCTCCAAGCACACCGTGTACGTGCGCCTGCAGAACCCCGATGGAATCGTGGGTGAGAACACCCAGTACTTCGAGCAGAGGATAGTGCAGTTCCAGTGGTTCGGTACCCTCGACTCCCACGGCCAGTTCGACGGCGTGCTCAACCCGGGGGAGAACTTCTACCTTGCCGTGAGGATCCTGGAGAACAACGGTTCCGAACTCTTCCCCGTGACGATGGGAAGTGTGACGGTGAAGGTGGATGGGGCCACCCCCAGCCCGCCCGGTCTCACCCACGTGAGGGATGGGTACTGGAGGACTTACGCTTCCTACACCGCCCCCCAGACACTGGGTACCTATTCCAAGAACCTCGACGTTTCCATCCTCACCGCCAACGGGATAAGCGGGTACGTGTACAACCAGACCGTTCAATACCAGGTGAAGGCCCTCCGCCTGTCCCTGGTGCTGAGCGACTACGTGGTGAATCCGGGTGAGAACGTGACGGCCAGCGGAACCCTCACCCTCCTTCCCGACGGCATCCCGGTGGAGAACGAGAACGTGATCCTGACCTTCCTCGGTACCGAGCGGATCCTCCCAACCTCCCAGACGGGCGGCTACTCCACCGTCCTCACCGCACCCCAGCAGGTGGGCAGGGAGAACGTGAGGGTGAGGGTGACGGACCGCAGGGGGCTGGAGGTCGAGAACCAGGTCGTCCTCACCACCGGAACCCTCTGGATTTCCCTGATACCTCAGGGCGAGGTGGCTCCCGAGGGAGTACCCTTCGGCTTCAGCGGCAGGGCCCTCTCCCTCCCGGATCTCATCCCCGCCTCCCGCATCACCCTCCAGGTCTACGTGCAGGGACAACCCGTGAGAACCGTCCAGACCCTCGACAACGGAGACTACTCCTTCACCCACACCTTCCCCAAGCGCGGTCTGTACCTGGTGGAGGTGAAGGGAACGGACGCGGAGGGCCTGAAGGGGGAGAACTCCAGGGAGATCCTGGCCGGGAGGCCCATCAACCTCAGGGGTGAGGTGAAGAAGCTGGAGGGAATACCCGTGCCCACCACCTTCACCTTCTACGAGGTGGGAACCTCTGAGAAGGCCTTCGAGGTAAGTACCGATGACCAGGGCAGGTACGAGAAGCAGGTGTTCGCCGGGCGCTTCGACCTGGAGGTGAAACTCACCGAGCAGGGCATCACCCTCAGGTACGAGAACCTCAACCTGGACCAGCTCCAGCCCTACGACAACCTGGAGAACCTGGTGAGGGTGGACCTCCCGCCCTCTGCCTTCACCAGCGTGGACGGGACCAGGGCCACCCACCGCTCCGTGGCCGTCCTGCTCCATCCCGTTTTCACGGACAACTTCTCCAGGCTCACCCTCACCTTCGACTTCTCCTCCTACCTGAGTCGGGTGGGTGACGTGTGGTACCTGAGGATGTACAGGGCGGAGGGATGGGACTTCTGGACCAGGGTGAGGAGCGGAACATGGATCAACCAGGGAGGGACCATCGATATCACGAAATACACCCTCACCGCCGAGGACAATTTGCGCTCCCAGGTCGCCTGTTACGTGCTTGCGGAGTACGATCCCTTCGCCACCCAGGTGCTCAGGCTGGAGAACACCATCTCCCAGATGGAGCAGGCCACCAGTGCCCTCACCCAGGCCTCGGGCACCATGTCCAGCGCGGCCGAGAACCTGAAGAGCGTGGTGGACAACATGGCAGCCATCGTCTCCGGCCTGGTCACGCAAGAGAACATGAAGACGCTGGAGAACACCCTGCTGAGCCCGCTCCAGACCATGAGCCAGATCCTGGAGAACCTGATCGCCCTGCAGGGCACCTCGGTGAACCTGATGGAGAACATGATCAATGCCCTCTGGTCGGGCTTCCAGACGGTCTGGCAAGGGATAGAGAACCTCAGGCAGCAGGAGAGCGAGTCTGCCCTCAGGCTCCAGTCCCTGATGGAGAATGCCTTCAGGCTGATGATGGAGAACGTCGCCCCCAGGGAACCCATCACGGTGGATCCCGAGTCCCTCTCCCTGGAGCTCTACCAGGAGGGGACGGCGGACGTGTATCTCACGGTGAAGAACAACGCCTTCATCCCGCTGGACCTCAGGCCGGACTCGACGGGTGAAGTGAAGGACGAGGGCTTCCTCACCTTCAGTCCCACCCTCCTGACCCTCAACCCGGGCGAGAGCGGGAAGATCAAGGTCTCGGTGAAGATTCCGAGGAAGACCCCACCCAAGACCTACACGGGAGAAGTGGTGATCAAGGATGCATACGTGGAGAAGAGCGTACCCGTCACCATCAGGGTCCTGCCAAGCGCCAGGGGTCTCTTCGACCTGAAGGTCACCCCCATGATGAGGACGGTTTCTCCGGGAGGGCTCCTGCCCGTGAAGGTCACGCTGGTCAACATGGGGGAGATGGCTTCGGAGACCCAGCTCTTCCTGGAGCTCCTCACCTCGGCCGGAGTGGTGGTATTGCCCGATGCCACCGGACAGGCAAGGTTGGTGGAGGCGGGTGAAACCTTGGCGGTGGATACAACGCTTATGGTACCCGAAAATGCGGAGGAAGGCTATTACCTCGTGAGGGCGAGGGCCGACTACAGACTCAACGGCGACGTGATCTCGGTGAGCGCCACGGATACCGTGGAGGTGAGGAAGTACCTCAGGGCGGAGCTGAAGATGGTGCCACCCAGCATAGCTCCGGGCAAGACCCTGAGGGTGGGGGTGGAGGTCAAAAACCTTGGCAATTCGCGCATTTCCTCCTCCGTCTCCGTCCAACTGGTGAGCACGGCCGGAGAGATAGTCGCGGAGGTAGCGGAGAACTTGGAGCTGGAGGCGGGAGAGGTCAAGCTGCACACTTTCGAACTCAGGGTACCGGAGAACCTACCTGAAGGAGATTACCTGATAAGGACGGGCGGGAGGTATGTTTGGGCCGGTAAGGAGTTCAAACTCACCCCCGATCAGAGCTTCATGCAGGTGAGGAGGCCTCCCAGGGAGTTGAGGGTCCTGGGCCTGCCCCTGTGGATGCTGGCCCTCCTCCTCCTCTGCATGGTGGGCATGGGGGTGGCGGGAAGGTTCTCCTACAGGTATGTGAAGAAGAGGAGGAGTGCCAAGCGCAGGTTCGAGGCCACCCTCTTCCTGGAGGAGCTTCCCAAGCCAGGTCCAGATGCCATCAAATTGGGTACGCTGGCAGAGGCCAAGCGCGATGCCTATCTCAAGCTCTCCGACCTGAGGATGCACGTCATCACCGCCGGTGCCACCGGGGGTGGAAAGACCATCTCCTCCATGGTCATAGCGGAAGAGGCCCTGAAGCAGGGTAAGAACGTGATCGTCTTCGATCCCACCGCCCAGTGGACGGGCTTCCTCCGCAAGTGCACGGACGAGCGCATGCTTTCCCACTATCCGAAGTTCGGTCTCACGGAAGCCGATGCCAGGAGCTTCCCGGGTGTGGTGAAGCTGATCACGAATCCGAGGCAGAAGATAGACATGAAGGAACTGCTCGGTGAGGAGGCCAGGGGTAAGATCACGGTGTTCGTGATAGAGAGGCTCAAGCCCGGTGACATGGACATCTTCGTGACCAACGTGATTCAGTCCATCTTCGAGTCACAGCCCAGGGAGTATCCGGAGCTGAAGGTGCTCCTGATCTTCGACGAAGTACACAGGCTTCTCCCGAAGTACGGTGGAACGGGGGCCGGTGTCATCCAGCTGGAGAGGGCGGTCAGGGAATTCAGGAAGTGGGGAATAGGGGTGATGCTGGTTTCCCAGACCATAGCCGACTTCTCCGAAACCATCCAGACGAACTGCCGCACCCAGATACAGTTCTGGACGAGGGAGGAGGGAGAGCTCCAGCGCATAGCCATGAAGTACGGTGAGGAGCACGTGAGATCCGTTTCGAGGGCACCCATAGGCTTCGGGATGGTCGTGAACCCAGACTACAACCGCGGCAGACCGTACTACGTGAACTTCAGGCCCATCCTACACTCTCCCTTCAGGCTCTCTCCAGAGGAGCTGGACAAGTACTACGCCGCCGACGACAGGATAGAGAACATCAAGTTCAAGCTGAAGAAACTGGAGGAGAAGGGGGTGGATGTCTTCGACCTGAGGATCGAGCTTGGCCTGGCCCAGCGCAAGCTGGAGGAGGCTTCCTTCGACATGGTGAATGCCTACCTCGATTCCCTGGAGCCCAGGGTGGATGAGCTTTGTGCCAAGCACAAGCTCAAGGGCATCAAGAGGGTAATCGAGCTGGTGCCGGAGGAGGAAATCAAGAGGGCCCAGCTTGCAGCCCTGAGGGAGCGCGAGAGGCAGCTGGCGATGATGAAGAGGCCACCGGAGATCATAGAGGCCTACAAGGAAATCCTGGGTCCGAAGAAGGAAGTGAAGCACGGTGAGGCTGGGAAACCCCTGAAGGAGGAGAAAGAAGAGGAGATGGTTCATCCCGAGGCCAAGGGGGAGAAGCCGGAGGAGCCCGAGGAGAAGGCTAAAGCGGAGGAAAAGAGAAAGAAAAATGGGGGCAAAAATGGTGGCTCCAACAAGAAGAAGGGATGAAGGATGAAGTTGAAGAAGAAAGGGGAGAAGGAGGAGAAAAAGGAAGATCCTGCCCCCCCGCCGGCGGAAAAGGGTGAGAAGTCACCTCCCCTCGCGATGAGGCTTGATCAGCTGGAGGCCCAGGTCACTGCCCTCGCCAGCTTCAGGGAGGTTTACGATGCGAGGTTCACCACCCTGAGCGAAAAGATTGGGGAGATAAGGTCGATGGTCCTCACGCAGGCCAAGGACAACGCCGAACTGAAGGCGAAGGCAGAGAAAGCCCTCATGGCCATAGAGGGGATAAGACCCGAGGAGTTCAGGGCCGCCATCATGAGGAGGGATGCGGAGATAGAGAAGCTGAATACTAAGCTGGTGGCCCTGGAGGACATGATCAAGAGCCTGATGAACGAAATGAAGGAGTTCAGGTCCACCGTGGCCCAGTTCAAGGGGATGGAAACCATCCTGGGAATGACCGATGAGGCCAGGAAGAACATGCTCAGGATTCAGCAGCTGAAGGATCAAGTGGAAGTGATGGCGGATAAGGTGATGGCAGCCTTCCTGGAGTTCCAGCGTGGTTTCAGGGACGTGACCAACCTTTCCCTCAAGCTCGCCACCCTGGAGGAGACGGTGAAGCCCTTGGAGAAGATGGTGAGCCAGATGGATGTGGTGGTGAAGCAGGCGGTGACGAAGGCGGAGCTGGCAAAGCTCACGGGGGATCTGGAGACCATGAAACGTCTTGCCCAGGAGATCAGGGAATACTATGAGAAGATGGCCTCCAGAAAGGATGAGCTCGAGACCCTAAGGGAGGAACAGAAAAGAGAAGTGAAGAGGTTGGAGACCAAGTACAAGAGGGAGCTCTCCAAGCTCAATGAGAAGGTGAGGGTTTTGGAGAGGGTTTCCTCCAGGATCCTGAATCTCCTCCTTTCCACCAAGTGATTTTTAAAGTAATTCCTGACGATGTAGGATGATGGGGACTTTTGAGGGGTTGAAACAGCTGGAGGGAGAGGCTTGGTCTTGAGGAGGAGGGGTTTTGTGCTCGGGGTATTTTCGGCGAAGGGAGGTGTGGGGAAGACCACCACGGTTTCCAATCTGGGGGCGGCCATTGCCCAGAAGAAAAAGGGGAAGGTGGTGATCATGGAGACCAACATGACGGCCTCCAACCTCGGTCTCTATCTGGGTGTGGTGGACCCACCCGTGGTGGTGCAGGATTTGGTGTACGGAAGGATGAGGGTGGAGGAGGCCCTGATCAAGACCCCCTATGGCCTTCACCTCCTCCCGGGTTCCGTGGCTTACACGGAGGAGGTTCCAGCCGTGGATTTTTCCCCCATCGTGGAAGTTCTCAGGAAGAAATACGAACTCATCATCCTGGACACCGCTCCCGGTTTCGCCCCAGAGGTCACGGCAGCCATGAGGGTTTGTGATGCCATCATCGTCTGTTGCCAGCCCCAGATCCCCGCGATAGCGGGCACCCTGCAGACCCTGAGGATGGCAGAGCGTCTGAAGGTTCCGGTGATAGGTTGCGTCCTCACGAGGGTTACGGGGAAGAGGTGGGAAATACCCATCTCCGAAATCAGGAGGACGTTGGGCTGGCCTTCGCTTGCCGAGATCCCCGAGGATGAGATGGTTCCGGAAAGCATCACGAGGGGAACCCCCGTGGTGCTCTGGGCCCCCCGCTCTCCCGCGGCGCTGGGTTATCTGAAGCTCTCCTCTCAGCTCCTCTCCTACCTCAGGCGCATGAGGGTCAGGAAGAAGGCCAAGAAGAAGGCCAAGAGGGGTTCCAAGAAGTAGTCCCAGTCCCTCCCGAAGTTCGATGGTTCAAGGAGTTACGTTTCCCTAGGCTGAGTCCTTTCCCTGGCCACCTCCTCCACTGCCCTGGCCGGCGCCTCCCCCAATCTGTGTTCGAGGTCCTCCAGCAACCTTCCCGCCAGCGAGCCCAGTTGCCAAAGATCCACGTAGAGCTGAACGGGTGGCACGGCTCCCTTTTTCCCCAGCCTCAGGAGGTGCTCGTCGGGGGTAAGGACGAAGAGGTTGGGCCTTTTCTTCTTGGGTCCATAGATCCTCCTTACTTCCTCGGGGGGAGCGTAGACGAAAACCCTGGAGTAGTCCACGGGACAGAAACCGAAAAGTCTCCTGTATCCGGAGTGGGCGGTGAGGAGACCGAGGGAGGAGAGCCTTTCTTCCACCTTGGAAAGGGTTTCGGCGGAAAAGGTGGTGTAGACCACATCCCCAGAGATTTCCCTGGTGGCCGCCCAGTAGAGGAGCATCCTTTTGGGATCCACCAGTCTGAAGCCCAAGGGCCTCCTCTCCACCATCCCCATGAGCTCGAACTTCGAAATGAGGGGGTTCACCGTTCCCAGGGAAAGACCGCAGTTTTCCGCCAGCTCCTTCTGGTTGAAGAACCTCCTTCCCTTCTCGTGGTATTGGTGGAGGATCTCCCTCATCACCCTGTCTATCTTCCTCACCCCTCTCCCTCCTCCACTTTCCTTTTTAAGGTTTCGATTTAAATCGAAACAAAACTTCCCTGGGAAACCGGCGAGGGAGGGGAGGGAGAGAGGTTTCATTGGCGGGTGGAGGTGCGCACCGTCTCCTGCGAGAGGGTCCAGAGGAGGGATTCCTCCCCTGCGGAGAGGACAGAGGCTTCCCTCTCCCTCCTCCTGAGCCTCCTGCTCCTCTTTTCCTCCCTTTCTCCCGTTCTGGCCGAGGATTGGTATGAGCTGGAAAGCTGGACGGGTGGAGGGGAGGGAACGGTGGGATGGTCGGCTCTGGAGAGCTGGGAGGGAGGGGTGAGGACGCTGGGGCCTCCCCAGCTGCTCCGTCCTCTCCACGCTTCCTTCCTCCCCATAGCCACTCCCACCCTCGACTGGTCGGACGTAGAAGGAGCCACTTCCTATCAACTTTTGGTGGACAACGATCCCAACTTCATTTCCCCCGAGATCAACGTCTTCTCCACCTCCAGCGAGTACACGGTCCCCTCTCCGGGTCTTCCCGATGGCATCTGGTACTGGAAGGTCAGGGCCAAGGCCGGAGCCCTCAGCTCCCCTTGGTCGGAGGTCAGGAGCTTCACCGTGGACACGGTCTTTCCCCCCTCACCTTCCCCCCTCTCACCCATGGACGGGGACAATTTGTTGGAAGATCAGCCCCTCTTCCTCTGGTCCAGCGTCTGGGACTCGAGCGGCGTGAGCTACATCCTGGAAATAGACAACGACCCTGACTTCGGTTCACCCCTCTACAGGAAAACGGGGTTGACGGAGAATCAACACAGGCTCGAAAACAAGCTCTGCGAGAACTTCTCACCCTATCACTGGAGGGTCTGCGCCGTGGACGGGGCAGGGAACGAGAACTGGTCCCAGCCCTACACCTTCACCCTGAAGGTCTTCCCCTTCACCCTGGTTAAGCCCCTCTTCCCCTACTGGCAGACCTCCTCCCCCATCCTCGTGGAGGTGGAGGCCCATGATAACGATGGGTCCGTGGAGAACGTGGAGCTCTGGTTCCGCTACTCCCCCGACAACTCCAGCTGGAGCTCCTGGACCCTCTACGACAACCTCTCCACCCCTCCCTATACCTTCCCCTTTGTTCCCCCCAACGGACAGGGGCACTACCAGTTCTATTCCAGGGCGTGGGATGACAGGGGGAACTACGAGCGGGCCCCTCCGGGAGCGGAGGCGGAGGTGGGTTACGACAACACTCCACCCGCCACCCCCTCCCCCTCCCTTCCCGAGAACGGGGCCACCGTGGAGACCCCCACTCCCACCCTGGGATGGAGCGGGGTGGAGGACATTTCTGGCGTCACGTACGAGCTGGAAGTATACGAGGATCTGAGCCTCCTCTATCGCCTGTTCCTCGCGGAAAACGTGCACTCGCTGGAGAACGCCCTTGAAAGCGGGAGCTACCGCTGGAGGGTGAAGGCCAGGGACGGAGCGGGATGGGAGAGCGATTGGTCCGAGAACTACTACTTCACCGTCCGTCTTTGGAAAGAACTGGAGTCCTGGTGGACGGGCTCGGCCGGCCGGGCTTCTTGGCGAGAGGTGGAGGGGTGGATGGGGACGGTGGTGGCACCGCATGTGTGGAAGGAACTGGAGGGATGGGGAGGATCCTGTTCGACGAGAGGGGACTGGGAAAGGATGGAGGAGTGGATGATCCTCACGACCTCTCCAGCGGTCTGGCAGGTCCTTGAAGGATATGCGGTGTTCCTTCCCTCTTCCGTTTTCTGGTACAAACTGGAAGGTTTTGGTGGTGTGGCGATGACCCAGCCCCTCTGGAGGGGGGTGGAGAGCTGGCAGGGAAGTGTGGGGGGAATCACCGGAGCTTGGAGGGAGACGGAGAGGTGGTCGGCCTCCTTCCAAGTTTTTCAGGGTTCCTGGCTTCCTTTCGACTCCTGGTCCTGTTTCTCTTCTTCTCCCGTCCCACGGCCCAGTCTGATTTTCCCCAATGATGGGTACAACACCCGGATCTCCCCCATTTTGGAGTGGGAGAACCTCCAGCCCGCAGACAACTTCGAGCTCCAGGTGGACAACGAGCCCACCTTCTCCGAGCCCATCATCTACTGGAAGAGAGGCCTCACGGTCACCTCCCACGAGCTGGAGAACGGACTCCAGGACAACCTCTACTACTGGAGGGTGAGGATGTTCAGGGGAGGGGAGAACTCCCCCTGGTCCGAGGTCTGGAGCTTCAGGGTGGATACGGTACCCCCGGCCAAGCCCATTCCCCTGAGTCCTTTGGCCGGCGAGAACGTGGGGGACAACACCCCCACCCTGACCTGGCAGGCCCCACTGGAGAACTCCCTCCCGCTGACGTACTACGTGGAGGTCTCAATCTCGAGATACTTTGAGCCCGAGAACGTGGTGAGAAAGGATTGGGTTTCATCCTCCTGCTGGGAGGTTTTCCCCTCCCTTCCCGATGGGGTTTATTACTGGAGGGTCCTAGCCAGGGACAATGCCGGCAACACGGGTCTCTTCTCAGAGACCCGCTCCTTCAGGATAGACACCCTTTCCCCGCAAGTTCCTGGTCAACTCCAGCCCGAAAACGGGGGCTGGACAACCTCCTCCCCAGTTTTCATCTGGCAGTCCGTTCAGGAGAACTCCCTCCCCGTCCTCTACGGCTTCCTCCTCGCTTACGATGAAAACTTCTACCTAAAGGTGGAGGAGCTCTGGACTACTTCTACTTCTCTCTCCCTCCTCCTTCCTGAGGGCACCTACTGGTGGAGGGTGGGGGCAAAGGACAATGCGGGGAACTGGAGCGGTTGGTCGGGTGGAAGGTGGTTCAGGGTCGATAACACTCCTCCTTCTAAGGTTACCTTACTCCGCCCCGAGAACGAGGGTTGCGTTGGTCAGCAGGTGGAGCTGGAGTGGGAGAACGCGACGGACGAGGGGGCGGGGATAAGGTGGTACGAGGCAGAGGTGGACACCGACCCTGATTTTTCCTCCCCGAAGTGGAGGGAGAACTCCGCGGAAAACCGTTCCTCCCTCCTCCTAGAGCCAGGGGAATACTGCTGGCGCGTCAGGGCATGGGACAACGCGGGAAATCCGGGAGAGTGGTCGGAGGTCAGGTGGTTCAGGGTGTGCAGGTGGGAGGTGCTGGAGGGATGGAGGGTGGGTGCCGGGTATCTCCCCGGATGGCAAAAGGCGGAGGAATGGATGGTTTCCCTCCTGGCGGAAGCGGGTTGGAAGGAGCTTGACGGCTGGTCCATGGGTACTCTAGCGATCGGGAGTTGGTCTTCCCTCGAGGGGTGGATCGCTTCCATGGGGACCCCTAGTTGGTGGAAGTCCCTGGACTCTAGGTGGGGGAGCGCAGGGGCATCCGCCCGGTGGCAAGAGGTGGAGGGATGGACGGGAAGGAAGGAGGCGCTTTCCAGCTGGAGGAAACTGGAGGAATGGCAGGCATGGCTCCCCTCCCCCTCGGGCTGGAGGAAACTGGAGGAATGGATAGAGAGAACGGAGACGGTAGCCGGTTGGAGGAAACTGGAGGAATGGCAGTTACAATCGATTTCTCCAACCGCCTGGAGGACACTGGAGGGTTGGACGATAACGGTTTGCACTCAATGGGTCTGGTATGCTCTGGAGGGTTGGACGGTTGGTCTTCCTTCTCCTTCGGGCTGGCGGGCGCTGGAGGGTTGGACGATGATGGCTTGGGCCCCAGCCCGTTGGTCGATCCAGGACTTGTGGTACGGAGGGATGGAGGCAACATCTTCTTGGTTAGAGGTGGAGGGCTGGAGGGTCGCTTTCCAGGCTCCAGCCTTCTGGAAGGCTTTAGAGGGGGGTTCTGTTTGGTTTGCCACCACTTCCAACTGGAGTCCCCTAGAATGCTGGCGGGAAGAGGGTATAGGACCGGCCGAATGGAGGATGCAGGACTGCTGGGACGCGAATGGTGAAGCGAGGATTCAGTGGGTGAGAGTAGAAGACTGGATGGCGGTAACGGGCACCCTCATTCGGTGGAGAGAAGTGGAAGGCTGGTCGGGAGAAGGAAAGAGTGGGGCAGGCTGGCAAGAGCTGGAGGAAAGGGAAGTCCTGGTAAACGCGGGGGCGTCCTGGAAGGAAGTGGAGGGATGGTTGGGCGCTTCCTCTTCTCAGCCTTCCAGCTGGAGAGAGGCCGAAGCTTGGATGCTGGGAATTTCCTCCCTTCTTCTCTGGAGGGTACTGGAGAACTGGACGGCCAGGCCCTTCCTTCCCGCTTTCTGGTACTCCCTCGATTCTTGGACCTCAACCCTCTCTTCCCCCGTTCCCTCCCCCCTCCCCCTCTCCCCGCCCTCCGGGACCAACACCAGGGATACCACCCCCACCCTGAGCTGGGAGAACCTCCAGCCCGCAGACAACTTCGAGCTCCAGGTGGACAACGAGCCCACCTTCTCCGAGCCCATCATCTACTGGAAGAGAGGCCTCACGGTCACCTCCCACGAGCTGGAGAACGGACTCCAGGACAACCTCTACTACTGGAGGGTGAGGATGTTCAGGGGAGGGGAGAACTCCCCCTGGTCCGAGGTCTGGAGCTTCAGGGTGGATACGGTACCCCCGGCCAAGCCCATTCCCCTGAGTCCTTTGGCCGGCGAGAACGTGGGGGACAACACCCCCACCCTGACCTGGCAGGCCCCACCGGAGAACTCCCTTCCGCTGACGTACTACGTGGAGGTCTCCCCCGATAAGGTCAACATAGCGGAGAATGCCTGGATCTCCTCCACCAGCTACGAGACTTCCTTCAAGGAGGACGGTATCTGGTGGTGGAGGGTCCTAGCCAGGGACAATGCCGGCAACACGGGTCTCTTCTCCGACTGGAGGAGGTTCCGCGTGGACACCCTTCCTCCCTCCGCCCCCTCCCTCCTCTCCCCGGAGAACGACAGGTGGGTGCAGACCTCACCGATTTTGAGCTGGGGAGCGGTGGAGGAAAACTCCCTCCCCGTTACCTACAACTTGGTGATCCTCTACTATCCCAGCCTGCTGGTGAGGGAGAACGTGTGGACGGACTCCACCTCCTTCGCCACCACGCTGGACGAGGGAAGGTACCTCTGGAGGGTGAGGGCCAGGGACAACGCCGGGAACGTGGGGCCATGGTCGGAAAACCGTCTCTTCGGTGTGGACAATACTCCTCCCTCCGGGGTGGAGCCCCTCTTCCCCGAGAACGGTGCCTTCCTGGAGCTTGGGCCCATCCAGCTGGGGTGGACTTCTTCCGTGGATGCTCCCTCCGGGGTGGATGGCTACCATCTGCAGGTGGGGGCGGGGCAGAACCTCTCCCCCATCCTCCACGAGAATGGGGAGGTGGAAGAGAGTACTTACACCTGGGTGCCTCCTTCCCCGGGAGTTTACAGCTGGCGCGTGAGGGCTCTCGACCTCGCGGGGAACGCGAGTGAATGGTCTGAGGTCAGGTGGTTCAGGGTGTGCAGGTGGGAGGTGCTGGAGGGATGGACAGTTGGGAGTGAGGCGCCAGCGGGATGGGAGGTGCTGGAGGGATGGGAGGGTCACGCGTCCTCTCCCTCGGGCTGGAGGATACTGGAGGGATGGGGAGGCGGAATTGAGGCCCCCTTCTCGGGCTGGGGGTGGTTGGAAGGCTGGAGTGATGCGGTTCGCACGGTTCAGGCTTGGTGGGGGGTGATGGAGGAGTGGACGGTCTTCCTTCCCGCGAACGTGCGGGCGCCCGTACTCCTCTTCCCCGAGAACGGGAGGAACATGAAAGAGAATGCACCCACGCTGGGCTGGGAAGCCGTTTTCCTGGCGGACAACTACAGGCTCCAGCTCTCCTCCGAGGCGCCCGAGTGGAGAACGGAGAACGCCAGGGTGGGAAGCGAGCCCCTGCAGCTGGTGGACGGTTCTTCCAGAAGGGGGGAGGTGGTGGGAGGATCCTTGGAGAACACCTGGTGGGAGGATGGGATTTGCGAGAACATAGCGGAGAACGAGGAGGACAACACCCTCAACTGGGAACACAGGATAGAGAACGTACCACAGGCCACCCACTACGTGTTGAAGGTGAAAGGCAGGACGAGCGGGGATGAGAACGTGGGGGTATACGTGTGGGAGAGAAGTGGCTGGAGGTTCCTGGGCATGCTTGGAGGGGAGGAAAGGACCCTGCAGTTCTCCTTCGACTCGCTGGAACTGCCAAAGTATCTGGTGGATGGGGCGATCCACCTGAGGTATCTAGAGGACACCCCCGGCGATGTCAGGACGATCCTCCACGTGGACCTTTGCGTGGTGGAGGGATGGTTCCAGGACTTCCCCTCCTTGCTCCTGGACCAGGTGCTGACCGAGAATTGCTACGCTCTTTCCCCCCTTCCCGATAATCTGTACTACTGGCGTGTCAGGGCCTCCGTATTGGGTCTGGTGGGGGAGTGGTCGGAAATCCGGACCTTCAGGGTGGACACCCTTCCCCCCTCGGCCCCCACTCCCCTTTCTCCCGCTGACGGTGAGAACCTGAACACTCCCACCCCGCTCCTCACCTGGTCCTCTCCACCCGAGAACTCCCGCCCCCTGAGCTTCTTCGTGCAGTTGGCCCTGGATTGGCTCTTCACGCGGTTGGTGGAGAATTCTGGCTGGATCCAGCAGAATTACTGGGTTCCCTCCCCCCTGCAGGAGAACATCTACTATTGGAGGGTCTTCGTGAGGGACAACGCGGGGAACGAGGGCCCCGCGCCTTCCTCCATCCGGAGCTTCAGGGTGGACCTCACCCCTCCCCCTGCCCCCCTCCTCCTCTCCCCGGCCGAAGGCGAAAACCTGAACAACAGTACCCCCGTTCTGAGATGGGAAAGTGTGTGGGACATCTCCCTCCCGCTCAGCTACAACGTGAAGGTGGAGTACGGTCCGGTCACGGTTTACGATGTGACGGTGTCTGAGAACTTCTGGCAGGTGCCACCCCTACCCGTGGACGGGATCTACACCTGGAAGGTGAGGAGCAGGGATGGAGCGGGTAACTGGAGTCCCTTCACCCCTCCCCGTACCTTCCAGCTCGACAGGGTCCCACCCCCCGCCCCTTCCCTCCTCTCCCCGGAGAACGGGGAGAGCCTCAGGGAGGTGGAGTTCCGGTGGAGTTCCGTGGGCGAGAACTCCCTACCCGTGAGGTACAGGGTGATCCTCAGCGACCACGGGGAGTTCCCCTATGAAAACGCGAGCTCGGGATGGCTGGAAGGGGAGAACTGGAAGATGGATCTGACCCTACCAGACGGGATCTGGTACTGGAGGGTCCAGTCCAAGGACAACGCGGGGAACGAAGGAGAACATTCGGAGGTGCGCTGGTTCAGGCTGGATACGCTTCCTCCCCAGGACGTCTCCCTCCTCTGGCCCGATAACGGGGCTACGCTGGAGAACTCCCAGCCCGTCCTCACCTGGAGGGAGGGAACAGACAATTCCACCCCCCTCAGGTACAGGGTCCTAGTTTGTAGGAAGGGTGTGGTGGAGAACTACCTGGATTCGGGCTGGATTCTCGAGAACTGGTGGGAGGTTCCCCTCTCCCTCCCGGACAACGATTACGAGTGGAGGGTCTTGGCCGTGGACAAGGCGGGTAATGTTTTCGAAACTCCTTCATGGTGGTTCAGGGTGGAGAACGCTTCACCACCCGCTCCCCTTCCCCTCTCCCCCGAGAACGGGAAGGTGGTGGGCGTTCCCTCGCCCCTCCTCGTTTGGCAACCCTCCTGGGACATCTCCCAGCCCGTCCTCCATAGGATATGGGTGGCTGTGGACGAGAACTTCGAAAACGTGGTGGCGGATTCCGACTGGAGGGAGAACGATCGCTGGGAGGTCTGGCCTCCCCTCGAGGACAACCTCACCTACTACTGGAGGGTACAGGCTAGGGACAACTCCGGAAAGGAAAGTGAGAACTCCCCCACCTTTTCCTTCTTCACGGACCTCTGGCCTCCTTCGGGCTTGGAGCTCCTCTCACCCGCCAATGGGATGGAAGTGGAGACCTTCACCCTCATGTTCAAGTGGAGGAGCGCGAGGGACAATACCTCCGTTCTCTACGAGTTCGTGGTGGACAGCGAGCCGGGGATGGTTTGGCCCTTCGTCCATGCGGAAAACACGCATGAAAACTACCTCATCGTGGGTTTCTCCCTTCCCGGAACCTACTACTGGAGGGTGAGGGCAAGGGATGAAGCGGGCCATGAGAACCTCACCGAGGTGTGGAGTTTCACCATAAGGAAATGGTGGCGTCTGGAGGACTGGAGCGCCGGTCTTTCCGCTCGGGAAGAGAGGGGATGGGTAAGGCTGGAAGGAAGCACGGTTTCCTCCAGGACCATCTCCGCCGTTTGGAGGGAGGTGGAGAAGTGGAATATCGGGGCGAGGGGAGGGGTGGGATGGAGGAAGCTGGAGGAGAGGAGGGTGATGGTGCAACATCCTGCCTCCTGGAGGATGGTGGAGGGAAGGAACTTCTCCATGAAGGGTCCTCCCATGAAGGGATGGGTGCAGCTGGAGAACAGGGTGGGAGGGATCGTGGCTCCCCATGGATGGAGGAAGCTGGATGGATGGGAGGCGGAGGCGGTGACGGTTGCGGGCTGGGGATGGGTGATCGTGGGTGGGCCCCCCTTCGCCCTGGAGTGGGTACCTCTCGAGGAGTGGAAGGTAGGGGTGAAGGGTTGGGCACCCCCCTCCCAGCGTGAGGTCCAGCTGGACTATATGGAGGCGGGGATTTCGAGAACGGTGGAGCTGAGCTGGCTGGGAACATGTCTTCACAAGCTTGAGATCGAGGTGAGGGAGAGTGGAAGGGTAACGATGGTGATCTGGGAGGCGGAAGATTTCCCCCTCCACCTCCCCTCCGACTCGGTTCCCTACCGATACTTCCATCTCACCCCCGACACTCCCCTTTCCCAAGCGAGGGTGGAGGTGAAGGTGAGCCGTCGGTGGATAAGGGAGGAAAGAATAGACGTGAGGACCATAAGGGTGAAGAGGATTCCCTCCCTAGAGGAACTCAACCTAGAGGTCTCGGGGAAGGACGGGGAGTACCTCTACTTCCAGTTCAGGACGGAAGAACTTGGTACCTTCCTCCTCTACGGGCAGAGGGTGAAACCGGTTCCCCTCCCACCCGTTTCCCTCCTCCCCGTCTTCGAAGTGCCGGCAGCCCCTTCTTCCACCCTCCTTCTCCTGATCTTCTTGGGCATGATCTTGGCAATGTTGGGCTTCTCCCTCTACCAAGTAAGCTGGTCCTTTAGGTATGGGAGGATGATGGGTCTCCTCAAGAGGGCCACGGAAAGGGAGCGCAGGAAGGTGCTTAGAGAGAGGGTGAGGTTAAGCAGCAGGGAAAGGGAGAGTCTGGCGAGGCTCTCCTCCCTCCTGCGCAGGGCTGGCATGCCCAAGGTGGTGCCAGTGCGCAGGCGCCTGGCCAAACCGGAGAGGGTGGCGGTGGAGGCCTTGGAAAGGTTCATCAGGGAGAGGAGAAAGAAGGCGGGTCTCACCCAGCTGGAAATGGAAAAACTGAGGAGGAGGGCGAGGAAAGAACTGGCCTCCTGGGAGGTCCTAGAAGAAGTGGTGAAGCGTAAGAGAAGGGAGGTGCTGAAGAGGAGGGTTAGAGGGTCTTCAGGCGCTCGGAAAGGAAGGAGGCGAGCTCCCTGAGCTTGACGGCGGCCTTGGATCTGGGGCGATACTTCACCACGGGAATGCCAGCCGCCGTGGATTCCCTCACCCTCTTGTCTTCCGGAATCACCCCTATCACGGGCCAGCCCAGGGCTTTCCTTATCTCCCCTATCGAGAGCTCGAAGGGTTCCCCCGCCACCCTGTTGACCACCACCCCCAAGATGGGGACCCTGTACTTTTCGGCCGCCCTAAAGGTCTTGAGGGTGCTGGCTATGGTGGGTACGTAGGGATTGGTGACGATGATCATCCCCGTGCAGGCTTTGAGGGCTGCTACCACCTCACTCCCTATCCCTGGGGCTGAGTCCAAGAGGATGAGTTCGTAATCCCTCTTGAGGGGGGAAAGGAGCTCGCGCAGATCTGGGGGTTTCACCTCGTCCTCGTAGGCTATGGAGCCCAGGATCATGGATATCCCCTGGATTTTCAGAACGGCTTCCTCGATGGGAAGATCGGAGGAGATCACGTCGTGGATGGTGATCTTGGGGGTGAGCTCCCCGAAGTGTAGGCCGAGGTTGGGGGCTCCCAGGTTGGCATCCACCGCCAGAACCTTCCGCTTGAGGTCCGTAAGGCTCGAGGCAAGGTTGGAGACGACGGTGGTCTTTCCCACCCCTCCCTTGCAGGAAAAGACTCCTATGATCTTGGCTTCTCTGGGCTTGATTTCCACTCCCTTTTCCTTCTTGGGGGGCCTGAGGAGGAGGGCTGGAAGCTTTTTTTTGGTCTTCGTGGGCACATTCTCCTTTTCCCTAGAACCCTAAAATAGCCCGGTGCCAACCCTCTTAATCCCCCAATTATAAAGAAGAAACGATGAAGGCGGTCTCCCTGGATCTGGACGGCACCATCGTGGACATGAGCTTTGCCAACAAGGTGTGGCTGGAGGAGATACCCCGAGCCTACTCCCTCAGGCACGGGCTTCCGTTGGAGGAGGCCAAGAGGGTGGTGAAGGAAGAGTACGATAGGGTGGGGGATGGAAGACTCGAATGGTATGACCTCCAGTACTGGCTGAAGAAGTTCGACCTGAGGGTGGATCCCCAAGAGCTCTTCGAGCGCTCAAAGGGGGCGGTGAGGGTGTATCCCGAAGCACCGGAGGTACTCCGTTGGCTGAAGGAGAGGGGGTACAGGCTCCTCCTCCTCACCAATGCTCCTAGGGAGTTCGCCTCCTTCCAGCTGAGGGTGCTGGGTCTGGAGGATTGCTTCGACCGCTTCTTTTCCTCCTTTTCGGATTTCAGGAAGATCAAGAGATCGGAGGAGACCTACCTCACGATCCTGAGGGAGTGCTCCCTTCTCCCCTCCGAACTCGTTCATGTGGGGGATCACTTCGAGCACGATTACCTGGTTCCTAGGAGGGTGGGGATAAGGGCCTTTTATCTAGACAGGAAGGGGAGGACCTCTGGGGAGTTCGTGGTAAGGGACTTAAGGGAATTCAGGGATAAGCTGGCCAATGGCTTCGGGTAGGTGGTGGGATGAGGGTAAGGGCCCATGTCTACGTGAGCGGTAAGGTTCAGGGGGTCTTCTTCAGGTACAGGACCAGCGA
The DNA here is from genome assembly GCA_038736355.1 of Candidatus Hadarchaeales archaeon. Taxonomy (NCBI): domain Archaea; kingdom Methanobacteriati; phylum Hadarchaeota (SeqCode); class Hadarchaeia (SeqCode); order Hadarchaeales (SeqCode); species Hadarchaeales archaeon (SeqCode). Next base: position 76,674 of record JAVYML010000001.1, on the reverse strand, counting down.
GCTGGCTTCCAGGCTGGGAGTGGGTGGATGGGTGAGGAACTTGCCCGATGGGAGGGTGGAGGCGGTTTTTGAAGGTGAAAGGGAGAAGGTGGAGGAGATGCTGAACTTCTGCAGGAAGGGTCCTCCGGGAGCGAGGGTGGATGGGGTGGAGGTAAGGTGGGAAGAACCCAAGGGGGAAGAGGGCTTCAGGATAAGGTGGTGAGATGAGGGTGAAGTCCGTGGCGGAGGTAATGGAGGAGATGCGTCAGAAGTATCAGAAGTATCCCTCCCTGAGGAAAGAATGGAGGGTGCTGATGGGAGGGGACGACTACGGTTACGGAGACCTCTTCTTCCACGCGCCCGGACTGGGGCTTTGGCAGATCAAGGGGGAAATGGTGAGTCCCTTCGAGCTCCTGGGAGTGGGTGCCAAGTTCGCGGTGAAGAGGATGGATGAGGAGATAAGGAGGGTGATGGAGGAAGGGGAGCCCGTTCCTTTTGGTCTGGCTTCCTTCCATCCTTCCTCGAGGGACAAATTGGTGATAGCCTCCGGGATGGGATGTCGCACGGAGTCTACCCGTACCCTTTCGGATTTCCTCTCCGAGTACCAGAAGGCGGGAAGGGAGCTCAGGAGGAAGCTGGAGGAGCTCAAGAGGAGGCTGGGAAGGGGTGGAGAGTATCTCTGAGAACAACCCCTTCCAGCTGCTCCTGAAACCCCTCAGGAGCCTCTTGGAGAAAAGGGGCTTCTCCGAACCCACACCCCCCCAGAGATTCGCCCTTCCCAAGATTCTAGAGGGGAAGAACGTCCTCCTGATAGCCCCGAGTGGATCGGGGAAAACGGAGGGGGCCTTTCTCCCCGTTCTCCATCTCCTCCTCCTCTCCCAGCCAGAGGGGAAGGGGGTGAGGATCCTCTACCTCACACCCCTGCGGGCGCTCAACCGGGACATGCTCGAGAGGCTGGAATGGTGGTGCAGGGCGCTGGACCTGAAGGTAGCGGTGAGACATGGAGACACCCTTCCCTCGGAGCGCCAGAAGCAGGCCCTCGTCCCCCCCGAGGTCCTCATCACCACTCCCGAAAGCCTGCAGATCTTGCTGGCGGGGAGGAGGCTCAGCGGCCACCTGAAAACCGTGAGGTGGGTGATCGTGGACGAGGTACACGAGCTGGCGGATAACAAGAGGGGGGCCCAGCTTTCCCTCTCGCTGGAGAGGCTAAGGGCCCTCTGTGGGGATTTCCAGATCGTGGGGCTCTCGGCCACGATAGGCTCCCCCGAGGAAGTGGCCCGTTTCTTGGTGGGGGAAGGAAGGGAGTGCGAAGTTGTGGACGTGAGCATGGAAAAGGAAATGGAGCTCGGGGTGGTCTATCCCAAACCTACGGAAGAGGACAGGGAGCTGGCATCCAAGCTCTACACCTTTCCGGAGGTGGCGGCTAGGCTGAGGGAGATCAGGAGGCTGATGGAAACCCACGGCTCCACCCTCCTCTTCACCAATACCCGTCCCATGGCGGAGATCCTGGCCAATCGTTTCAAGCTCTGGGATGTGAAATTTCCCGTGAGCGTTCATCACGGTTCCCTCTCCAGTTTCTCGAGGGTAAGGGCGGAAAGGGGACTGAAGGAGGGCGAGGTGAAGGGGCTGGTGAGTACTTCCTCCCTCGAACTGGGGTTGGACATAGGAAGGGTGGATCTGGTCATCCAGTACAATTCCCCCAGACAGGTCACCCGTTTGCTCCAGAGGGTGGGGAGGAGCGGCCACAGGCTGGGAAAGGTGGCTAAGGGAATAGTGGTGGTTCAAGACCCGGACGACATGCTGGAGGCCATGGTCATCCTCTCGCATGCGAGGAGGAAGGAACTCGAGCCGGTGAAGGTCCCAGAAAAGCCCCTCGACGTCCTCCTCCATTCCCTGGCCTCCCTCCTCCTCCGGAGGAGGAGGGTGGAGGTGGAGGAGGTGGTGGAGCTCTTCAGGAAGGCCTATCCCTTCAGGGGGCTGGGGAAGGAGGAAGTGCTGAAGGTCGTGGAATTCGCACAGGGTTTGAGCGGGAGGTTCCTCAGGCTCTCGGAGGATGGAAAGGTGGTGGAAAGGGCGGGACCACCAGCGAGGCTCTTCCAGTATTATTTTGAGAACCTTTCGATGATCCCCGACCTGAAGCAGTACTTGGTGGTGGATGACGAGAGCGGACAACCCGTGGGGGTGCTGGACGATTCCTTCATGGCGGAGTACGGAGAGCCGGGAGTGAAGTTCACCTTGGGAGGGGAAATCTGGAAGATCGTTCAGGTGTTCTCCTCGAAGGTCTACGTGAAGAGGGATGAGGATCCCGTGGGGGCGGTTCCGAGCTGGATAGGGGAGGAAATCCCCGTTCCCTTTTCCGTGGCGCAGGAAGTGGGGAGGATCAGGAGGAGAGTGGAAGAAGCCTTCCTCCAGGGAAGGGGGGAAGAAGAGGTGAGGAGGGAACTGGCGAGGGAGTATGGAGTGGAGGAAGGGGAACTGGAGTCTCCCCTCTCCGAGATGTTTTCACAGCTGAGGGAAGGTCTCCCCCTCCCCACGGATAGGAGAGTGGTGGTGGAAAAGGTGGGGGAATTCTGCGTGGTGGGGGCATGCTTTGGCACCCTGGTGAACCGCACCCTTGCGAGGTTCTTGGCCCAGACCCTTTCCTCGGAACTGGTGGAGACCGTGGCCTCAAGGGTGGATCCCTATCGTTTGGTCCTGCGCTCCCCTTCCCTCGATCCCGAAAGGGTGGTATCCCTGCTCAGGAGGGGGAGGGAGGAGGACCTGAGGGAAATCGTGGAGGGTAGCAGGTTCTTCAGGTGGAGGTTGGTTCAGGTGGCGAGGAGGATGGGAGTCCTGAGGAAAGAAGTGGAACTCACCCATTCCCTCGTGGACAAGCTGATGGTTTCCCTCAAGGGTACTCCCGTATTCGAGGAAACCTTCAAGGAAGTGGTACAGAAGGATCTCGACTTGGAAAGGACGGCCGAGGTGCTTCGCCTCATGCGTTCGGGTGAGATAGAGGTGAAATCCCTTGGGGAGAGGGACCATCCCACCCCCCTCTCCTATCAGATCTGGAGGCAGCACAGGGTGGGAATGGAGCCGGCCGTCCCCGGGAGGTTGAGGCTTCTGGTCGTGGCCTCCGCACGGGCGAGGTTGCTGGGGGAAGTGAGGACCTTTGCCTGTGTCTCCTGCCGTTCTTGGTTCAGGGAGCTTCCCCTCCACGAGCTGGAGGAGAGGCCCAGGTGTCCCAGGTGCGGAAGCGCGGAGATAGGGATGGCGGAGGAGCCCGAGGAGGAGGTGAGGAAGGCGGCGGAGCTGGCGGAGAGGGGAAGGGAGGGGGAGGTCTGGAAGAAGGTGGTGGAGAGCGCCAGGCTCCTCTCCCGATACGGCAGGCTAGCGGCCCTGGCTCTGGCGGGGAGGCACATCACCCCCAAGGCGGCGGAGGAGATCCTGAAGAGGGAGAGGGAGTTCTCCACCTCCTTCATAGAGAGGGTTCTGGAGAAGGAGCGCGAGGAGATGCTGAGGAGGTGGGGCAAGTAGGCACTCTTGAGGTCCTTAATATCCCGGCTTTGAAGGTTATTGATGTACTACGGGAGGGTGTTGGGGGAGCTGAACCGAAGAAAAGTGAGGTACCTGATAGCTGGCGGAATAGCGGTGAACCTGTACGGTGTGCCCAGAGCCACAGCCGATTTGGACCTTCTCCTCCAGCCGGGAGCACGCAACCTGGAGAAGTTCTTGGGAGCGATGAGGAGGCTATAGACCCAGAGTGCCAGTCACCTTTGGGGATATCACCGTGGAAAACTTGGAGAGATGGAGAAAGGAGAAAAACAGGAAGGCTTTCAGCTTCAAAAACCCGCGGGTACCCTACGAAGGAGTAGACCTGATCCTGGATCATCCCCTGGACTTCGGAAAGGCCTATGCTAGGAGGGAAGTGGTGGGGGCGGGGAGGATCACCATTCCCCTGGTCTCCGGAGGGATTTGAAGCTCAAGGAGTATTCCGGACGCTTCCAGGATCTCTCCGACCTTGAGGCCCTGGGGAAGGTGGAGAGGATGGGGAGGATGGCGAAATGAGGGGAAGGGGCTCCCGGTATGTGGTGAGCGAGGAAAAGCTCAGGGAGTACCTGAAGCTCTCCCCTAGGCAGAAGCTGGAGTGGCTGGAGGAGATCAACAGGTTCCTGTACTCCTGTATGCCCGAGGAAGGATTGCGGAAAAGTTCAGGGCAGGGGAGATCTAGACAAGGGTTGGGGAAGGATCAGACCTTTAGTTTTTCCCCGCCCGAGGGGAGAGGTGGAGGATCTGAGAACGGTACTGGTGGTGGGGGTCAACACCAGGCCCGTGGTGAAGGCGGCTAGGGCCCTGGGCCTGAGGGCATTGGCAGTGGACCGCTTCAGGGACCTGGACCTCTGCTCCCTCGCGGAGGCTGTTTTCCCTCCTCCCCCTTCCCTTCCACGGGAGAGGTTGGATTGGAAAGAGCTCTGTTTCAGGGCCTTAGAGGAGCACGAGGTGGACGCCGTGCTCTGTACTTCGGGCATGGAGCATCAGCCGGACTTGTTAAGGGAGTTGGAGAGGAAAGGACTGCTCGTGGGCAACGGATGGGAAAGGGTGAGGAGGGCGAAGGAGGACCTCTTCCGCGTCGCCTCGAGGTTGGGTCTTCCCTTTCCCCCCACCGAGGAGGTCAAGAGTCCGGAAGAGGCGGAAGAAAGGGGGGAGGAGCTGGGTTATCCCGTACTCCTGAAGCCCCTTTTGGGTGGAGGGGGAAGGGGGATTTTCTTGGCCAGATCGGGTGAAGAGGCGAGGAAGGGTTTCGAGCTTGCCTCTTCCCCTTCGAAGAGGGTGGTGGTACAGAAGTACTTGCCGGGAAGGAATGTCAGCGCCAGCCTGCTCTGTGGAAGGGGGGAGGCGGTTTGTCTGACGGTGAACGAACAGCTGATAGGTGAGGCTTGGCTTTGCGCCCCAAGCCCCTTCTCCTACTGTGGAGGGGTGGTCCCCTTGGAGGATGGGGAGGAAGTGGAGAGGGTTAGGGAGTACGCCGAGGTCCTGTGTTCTGAGCTGGGATTGGTGGGAAGCAATGGTGTGGACTTCGTTCTTTCGGGGGGGGAGGCTTGGGTGGTGGAGGTGAATCCTAGGTTTCAGGGAACCTTGGAGCAGGTGGAGGGAGTGCTGGGAATAAACTTGGTGGAGGAACATTTCAGGTGGTGCAGCGGTGGAGGAGGGAAATACGGAGAGGCGAGGGGCTCTTCGGTCAAGCTCGTTCTGTACGCTCCGAGGGAAGGAACGGCACCGGACCTGAGGAAGTTCCCCGGTGTGGTCGATCTCCCCTGGAAGGGACAGGGGATAGGGAAGGGACAACCGGTCTGCAGTGTGCTCGAGTTCGCACCGAGGAGGGAGGAAGCGCTGGAAAGCGCTAGGAGAACGGCCGAAGAAATCCTGAGACTCTTGGCTTAGGGTGCCAGGATTTCCTTCACTTCCTCCTTTCCCACCCTGCCCAGGTGAAGGGAGGTGGCGAGGAGAACCCCTGAAACCCCCATCCTCTTGAGGAGTCTGAGGTCCCCCATGCCCCTCACCCCCCCTCCCACCAGGAGGGGGAGATGGGTAAGGCGCAGGACCCTTTGGAGGAGGGCGAGGTTGGGGCCCGTTGAAGTGCCTACCCTGTCCAGGTTGAGGAGGAGGAGCTCGGAGACCCCCTCCCTTTCGAAAGCCTGGATCACCCTGGCCACCGGACCCTTTACCTCTTCGGAGCGGGCTACCACCCTTCCCCTCCTCAGGTCTAGACTTCCCACGAGGGGCAGACCATAGTCCAGGGCCTTCCTCACTTCCTCGAAGCTCCTGAGGGTTTCCGTGGCCATCACCAGCTTCTTCACCCCCGCCTCGGCGTAGGGTTTGGCATCTTCTGCCCGCTCAAAACCGGCATCCACCATTACTTCCGCCCCTTCCCTCACCACTTCGGAAAGGGAAGGAAGGTTGTTACCCGTCTTTTCGATGGCGTCCAGATCGGCGAAGTAGAGCTCCCTCAGGTTCAGGCTGAAATAGCCCTTCACCAGCGAGAGGGGGGAGGAGTCTTCGGCCAGCACACTCCTCACGGGTCTATATTCTTTCCTCCTACCCCCTATGGCATGGACGGCCATCCCTCCTCTCACATCCAGCACGGGAATGAGCTTCACTCCACCACCGGAACGATCTTGGTCCCGAGGGTCTCCCCACCCCTGAGGGCTTCTTCCAATCCCTCCATCCCCTTCACTCCCACCACCCAGCAGGTGATCCTGTTCTTTTCCAGAAGATCGGGAAGGAGGGGATCCACCACGTTCGTTCCCATTTCCCTCAGTTCTTTCGTGGTCAGGACCCTCCTCAGCCTTCCTCCTTCCCTTATCCCCTCTATCCCCTTTACCAGCACCAGCGTATGGCATTCCACCTTCCCACAGACCCAGGCGGCAATGGAATCGGAGGTGAGCCTCCAGGACCTCTCTAGCTTCTTTTCCTTCCTGAGTTCGAGAAAGGGCAGGAAGACCGTTCCTCCCTTCACCTCCTTGAGGGAGGTAACGCACCTCCATCTCAGGAGTTCCCTCAGGAGGATCCCATAGGCTTCCATTCCCAAGATGGCCATCCAGTGGGCTACCTCTTCCGAAAAGCCCAGCTCACGCTGGAGTTCCCTCACCGTTTCCACCATCCTCCCCCCTCCCGGAACCACCACCAGATCGTAGTCGTCGGAAAGCAGGCGGAGGAGGGAGCAGACCTTCTTCAAGGCCTCCTCCTTTTCCTGCAGACTTCCCCCCACTTTCACCACGGCATCCGTCCGACCACCTCCTCGACCAGTTTGCCCATGGAGAAGGCCGGGGTCATGAGGGCCGCTTCCTTCCCCCATATCCCTCCTAGATCCACCACCTTCTTGAATCCAGCCCTTAAGGCAGCTTCCCTCCCCACGATCTCTCTTCCTACCCCCGTGACCACCACGGGGCAGCCCTCCAGCCCATACCTTTTCTTCACTTTCCCCATTTTCTCCGCCACCTTCTCCACCTGTTTCCTATGGAGGATCCTGGCGCACTTCCTGAGGAAGTTCCTCCCCACCTCTTCCGGATCGGAACAAAAGATCCTTGCCAGCCTCCTCTCGCAACTCTTCACGTCTTTTCCCCTCCCATCGGGAGTTTCACACGTGTATTCCTTCGGGTTTAGCTTGCCCAGGAGGAGATAGACATCCCCCATCACCGCGAAGTTCTCCGCCGCCATCCCTATTCCCTCCACCTCTCCCAGTACGCAGGCCACGGGGGTGCGTATGACCCCCGTATAAACGAGTTCTCCTCTCTTGAGTCTCTGGAAATCCGTGCTTCCCAGGTTGGCCACCCTCCCCCCCACGAGCGGGATGAGATCGGTGGTCGTGCTCCCCACATCCACGAGGAGGGAATCGGGAAAATCCCTTGCCACGACGAGCCCACTGGCTACCCAGTTGGAAGCTGCCACAGAAAGGGGATCGGATAGGACCTTTCTCATCCCCACCAATTCACCACCGAGGGTGAGGAAAAGAGCCTTTCCCTTCCACACCCCCCATACCTCCTTGGCCAGTTCCTTCACCCCCTCTTCCCTCGTCTCAAATACATCGGCCAATTCACCCGTCATCACCACCCCCACCCTCTCCGGTCCCCACCTTTCCAACTCTCTGAGGAGGTCTCCCACCTTCTCCCTTTCCTTCCAGAGGGGAAGGTAGCGGAGGAGGGAGGCTTTCACCCTTCCCCCTTCCAAGAGCACGGCTTTGGTGTGGGCTCCGCCTAGGTCAATACCCAGGGAAGACATCTCCATAGGTCTGTGGGGAAGGGTATAAGGAAGGCTTGCGATGGGCTAATATGGACTAAAAAAAGAGTTTTTCGATGTTATCGGAACTTCCAACGGAAGTGAAGAAACTCAGGAAGGAGGAGCTCGATAGGGAAATCCTCAGGGCGGGAATGATAGCGGAGCTGGATGCCATCAACTTCTACGAGCAGATGGCCGCGATGGCTAACAGCGAACTGGTGAGGAAGCTACTGCTCGACATAGCTAGGGAAGAGAAAACCCATCTGGGGGAATTCCAAGCCCTCCTCTTGGAAAAGGACAGGGAACAGGTAGGGGAGCTGGAGAAGGGTAAGAAGGAAGTGGAGGAGCTCAAGAGCTCCAAGCGCTGAACCTTTTCCTCACTTCCTCCCTCGTTTCCTCCATCCTCTGGAGAGCCTCCTTCAGGTCCCTTCCCCATCCCACCACCACCATCTTGAAGCCCTTTTCCGTGGCCACTGGAGGGGTGAGGAGACCCTCCACTTCCTCCATTCCCTCCATCCCTCCGGGGGGAAGGGGGGGAGCCTCCAGGATCCTCACACAGGCCTCCCCCCCGATCGAACCCTTCCCCCTTCCTTCCACCAACATTTCGGCCAGGTTTCCCCGGAGGATCCTCACCAGGGCGAGGAAGGAGGTGGTGGGGCGGGGATTGAATTCGATGAAGTACGGTTTCCTCCCCACCACGAGGTCCACTCCGCAGATCCCCTTTGCTCCTAGGAGCTGGGCGCTCTTCCTAGTCATTTCCTTGCACTGCCTGGAAAGGGAGGGTGGGAGCCTCAAGGGCACATCACTTCCCAGATAGCGGATGTTCCTCCCGAGGGAGAGCACCTGTCGATTGAGGGAGAGAACGAAGGGCTCCTCACCCACCAGCAGGCAGCAGCTCGCGGGAATTCCCTCCACGAACTCCTGGAAGAATTCCCCTTCCTTCCTCCTTTTCCCGAACCTTATCCCCTCCCCGCCCGCTCCCCACCTGGGTTTCACCAACCATTTCCCCGAGCGTGGAGGGATGAGCGTGGAGGGTGGGAGGTTGATCCTCCCCCTCAGGGCGAGGTAAGTGAGCCACTTATCCCCCATCCTCCTCGCCCCTTCCCTGTCCGTGCCCAGTACCTTCACCCCTTTCCTCTCGAGCCATCCGGTGAGTTCCACTAGCTCTCTGGGAGGGGCGATGGGAAGGGCGACTTCGGGAAGGGAGGGGGGAAGGGAGCTCTCCACCCTTCCCGGCAGAAAATCCCTGAGCCAGCGGAGGTTGGGGTGGAGGAGGGAAAGGGGTTGGAAGCCTGCCTCTTCGAACTGGGAGGCCATCATCCTGAGGAGGGCGAAACCCTCAGGCAGGAGGGAGGGGGATCCTCCGAAGGAGGAGGCGAACTCCAGGAGGAGAACTTTCATCGAGGAAGATCCTTCAGCAGCCCTTTCAGTCTTCCCACGAGTTCTGGTGAGAGTTTCCCCCCCCTCCCCGAAGGACAGACGGCCCCCCTGACGCCTATCACATCCGCCAGTCCCTTCAGTTTTTCGATTTCCCTTTCCCCAAGGGAACCCGAAAGGGCCACCAACAATCCCATCGAATGTGCCTTCTCGGAGAACTCCTTCAGCTCCGAGAGGGAAAGGAAGGAGGGAAGGGGTTTACCGTCCTTCACCGCCGTGTCGAGCATGACCACCCTTGCCCCGGCTTCAGCGGCCAACTCGGGTAGGAGGAAGGGATCTAAGGTCCCAGCCCTCTCGAAGTCCCCATAGGCACATGCAACGGCTTCTCCCTTCCCCCAAAAGTCGACGGTCCTCACCACGGCCTTTAAAAGGGAAAGGGCCTCCTCCCTCGTCCTCGGTCCCTTGAGCCCGATCTTTACGAAATCGGCGCCAGCCTGCAGGGCCCCCAGGCAGGCCAGGGAGGCACTTCCGGGGAGGGAGGGGAAGTCACCTATGGTGGCGCTCAAGGGAAAGGAAGGGAGGAGTTTTCTGACCTCCGAGATGATCCAGGGAAAGGCCGCCCCAAGAGAACCTTCAAGTGGGTTCTTCACGTCCACGATGTCTGCACCCCCCTTAACCGCCTCCAGGGCCTCTTCCACGTCCCTCACGCTCACGAGGAGAAGGGCCATGCTCTCATCCTTGGAGTGGTCCGCTATAAAATAGCTGCTTAGAAAAGCTCTCCTTCCTGCACGTAGCTCCTTCCGGTCTTCAGGGCTATCTCCGCCTTCTGCAACTCCCTTCCCAGATAGGCGGCATGGAAGGGGTCGGTTATCCCCTCCTCCAGGATCCTCCTGCAGAGACCCTCCGCGCTCTTTCCCCTGAAGACCACCTCCGCCCTTTTCCCCCGATAGAGCACGGCCCTTATCTCCCCTCCCTCCACCCTTATCCTGAAGAAGCTCTCCCCAAGCCTCAATGGGGTTTCCATGGGTTTTTCTTCCAGAACCTTGGCTCCAGCCTCCGGGGAGGGATCGTAGGGTTCCTCCCTCTTCCTCTTCTCTTTGAAGAAGAGGAGATCCAGTCCCAAGTCCTTGGGCACGGAACCCCTCTCCCTGGCCAGGAGCATCATGTCCCTGGCCCTCCTCAGCTCGCCCACGCTTCCCTCCGTTTTGTCGCTGGCTTCCGCGGTCAGGAAGAGGCTGACCCCTATCTCCATCCCCATTCCCGCAAGCAGGGCCATCATGCCTGGGGAATCGGCGTCGCAGAGTTCCACCACGTTCCCTACCCCCATCAGGAGGGGTAGCTCGGGCCTCTCCTCCCTCACTTCCGCCAGCACCCTCACCGAGTCCAGGAAGCCCAGGTTGAGGGGTTCCAAAAGGGGATCTGCCACCACCTTCTCGAAACCCCTCTTCCTGGCCTCCTCCACCAAGTCCAGCAGTTCCCTCTTCCTCTTCCCCCTCTCCACACGCGGTGGGACGAGTACCACGGCCGTTTCGGCTTTATCGAACTTCCTCAGGGAAGAGCGATCGAGGCTTAAAACCAAGTCCGCCCCCTCCTCCACCGCCCGGGAGATTTCTTCGAGGTTGAAGGTATCGATGCTCACGGGTACCCCGAATTCCTTCTTGAGGAGGGAGACCAGCTCCCCAGCCTTTTCGGGGAAACTCCTTCCAGCCACCATCCCCACATCCAGGATCTCCGCCCCCTCCTCGAGATACCTCCTCGCCCTTTCCAAAACTTCCTCTTGGGGGAGGAGGGGGGCGTCCACGATTTCCGCCATCACCCTCGGGGGGAAGGATCCTCCTATCCCCAGCCCATCCAAGAGGAAGGCCCCCTCTCCCGGATTCTCCTCAGCCTTTCTTTCCACCTCCTTCAGGAGTCTCTCCGCCCTTTTCCTCGCCTCCTCCCTCAGGAGTTCGCAGGCCGGGACTTCCTTTGAAAGCTCCACTTCCCCAAGTTTTTCTAGGACCAAGGGCAGGTCAGCGGCATGTTTGGGGCCTCTGTAAGTGGGAATCCCTATCCTCCTCTCCACCTCGGAAGGGTCGAACCTTACCATTCCTGGTAGGAGGACGAGATCGTAGCCCTTGGTTCCCTTCTTCTCCAATTCCCTCACGGCTAGGGAAGGTGTGAGGAAAGTGGCGACGGGAACGGGGGCCACCACCACCTCCGCTTCCACCCCTTCCACCTTGGAGTATTTCCTCACGAGGGAAGAGGCGAGCCTTCCCGTGAGGAGGAGAACCCTCATCCGATCATCCTCTTTTCAACAGCCCCCAGAAGCTCTTCAGCCGTTTTGGCCTCCTGGGAGGAGGGGGAAAGGCGGAGACATTCCTCCACCATCCTCCTCAGCTCCTCCATCATCCTCCTCACCTTCAAACCCCTTTCCTTCGCGACCAGGATTCTGCTGGCTATCACCGCGGCTTCCAACAGGAGGAACTCGGACCTCAAGAAGGGTTTCACGTACTGTGAGAGTACCTCCACCCTTTCCACGAGGCAGGTCACCCTTGAGGTCCTTGAGGGTCCCAGCTCGTCCTCCACCTCCTCTTCCTCTATCCTTTTCACCCTCAGGTTCGCATATCCTCTCATCCCCTTCAGCCTGGGAACCTTGCCCGGAGGGGAGGGGAGGAACTCGAGTTTGGGTGGGGAGAGAAGTTCCCTGAGGGCCAATCTCACGAGCAAGTTCACGTCGTCCGTCACGTTCAGTACCCCTTCTCCCTCCCTCTTGAGGTTGGAGAGGGAAGTGGAGGGATGGAAGAGTAACATTTCCACTTCCTCGCCCTTGAGTCTAACCCCCACGGTGGCAGCATGGGGTGAGGAGTCAGGATTGAGGGTGGAAAGGATTACTTCCCCCGGAGCCTCCCTTAGACCAAGTGCTTGGGGTGAAACCATCAACAAGCCTCTCCTTTCCCCCTATTTAGTGGTGGGGTTAGGGTCTTATCCCTTCTAGGAGGAGGGCCAGCATCCAGGAGGAAGCGGTGAGGTCGGCGGTGGTTCCCGGGTTTATGTCTTCTCCTTTGAACTCTTCATCCAGTTCCTTCACCATCCTCCTTCCCCTCTCCGTCAGCATTCCTCCTTCCTCCAGCACCCTTCTGGCCTTCTGTGAAGCTTCCTCCGCTTTCTTCCTTCCCTTGATTCTGGCCACGAAGGTATCGGGACGGAAGGCCAGGAGTTCGAGGAAGGTTTGGACGGTGGTGGTGTTGATGTGGTTCGTCTGTCGATAGATCCTGACGAGGGTGGGATAACCGAACTCGAAGGTTATGGAATAATCGGTTACCCACTCCCTCGCCACGTCATCCCATCCTGAGCAGATCCTCATGACTTCGTAAGCTGAGATCCCCCTCCTCCTCAGCTCTTCTTGAGAACGTGGATCGTTTACATCGAGGTCCTCAAGCTTCCCCAGCCCGGCGGGCTCGGCGAGGAGGACGGTACGGTAAAGCCCCACGGCATCCTCCGGGGTAGTGGCTTTGAGGAGCTCGGAGAGGCGCCGGCGAAGGGATTCCCCCCCTATCCTACCCTCCTCTGCTAACACCCAGCCGGCGGCGGCAGTGAGGGGGGTGAGGAGGAGGATCGTTCCCAGGTTGGTGTTTCCATCTTTTTGCCATTTCCTAGTTTCCCTCATGGCTTCCTCCATGATCCCCCCCAGTCCCACCTCCTCCTTCCGCAGTTCCCCCTTCCCCACCGAGAAGCCCCTGCGGGCGGCGAGGAGCATGGCGGGGCCTATCGCGATGGTGCTGGCCACGAACTGCTCGAAGGTGGCATCCGGAAAGTCTGAGGTGCGGTGCACGTTTCCGGGCTTGGGATGACCGCACACCTCGAGGGCGGAGGAGAGCTGGGCCATCCTGGCCAGATCCTCGAGGGTGAGCATCTCCGATTTCTCTCCTCCCTCCATAAAAGGGGCCCTCTTGGAGGGATGGCTCAGAGCTTCTTGAGGACCTCCAGGAGCTCTGAAAGTTCGGGCTTGCTGATCCTGTAGTAGGTCCTCCTCCCCTCATTCCTGCTGGAGACCAGACCGCACTTCTTCATCAGCCTCAGGTGGTGGGAGATCAGCGGCTGTTCTTTCCTGAGTTCCCTCACCAGCTCGCACACGCACTTTTCCCCCTCCCCCAGAAGGAGGAAGATCCTGTACCTGGTCTCGTCGCTTAAACATTTCAGCACCCTGAGTTCTCGGGTACCCATCTTAGTTCCTCTCCCCTCAGCCGAAAAAACCTCTTGTTTTTCTGCAAAGGAACACCAGGAAGAGCATGAGGGGTACCTCCGTCAGCACCCCTACCACCGTGGCCAGGGCAGCCCCAGACTCCACCCCGAAGAGGGAGATGGCCACGGCGATGGCCACCTCGAAGTGGTTGCTCCCCGCTATGATGGCGGCTGGGGCGGCGTCTTCGTATCCCAAGTGGATGATCCTGGCTACCACATAGGATGCCGAAGACCAGGAGGATGTTGGCGAAGATCCCGGCGGTGATCATCCCTATGATGCCCGGTATCTCGGTGATGAGGTGCCCCTGGTAGGCGAAGAGGATCACTAGGGTGATGAGGAGGGCGGCGATGGCCATCCTGCCGAGCGCCGGCACCAGCCTTCTGCTGAACCACTCCTCCCCCTTCCGCTCCAGGACCTCTCTCCTGGTGTAGTACCCCGCGACCAGGGGGGTGCAGATGTAGACCATCACCGAGAAGGCTATGGTTTCCCAGGGCACCCTTATCCCCGAGACTCCCAGCAGGAAGGTGGCGAGGGGGGCGTAGAGTAAGACCATGGTGAGGGAGTTGATGGCGGTCATCACCAGCGTGTGTCCCATGTTTCCCCTCGCCAGGTAGCTCCACACCAGCACCATGGCCGTGCAGGGGGCCACCCCCAGCAGGATCATCCCGGCTCTACTGCTCGACCTGTTCGGGGGAAAGAAAGCCTGAGAAGACTCCCGCGAGGAAGAGCCAGGCGAAGAAGGTCATGGTGAAGGGCTTGACGGCCCAGTTCATGAAGAGGGTGAGCCCTATGGGCTTGGGGGAGCGGCTGGCCCTTTTGATCTCCTCGAAGCTTATCTGGACCATGATGGGGTAAATCATGGCGAAGAGGCAGGCCGCGATGGGGATGGAGACGTGGGCCACCTCCACCTTCGCCAGGGCGTCGGAGATTTCCGGGAAGGTCCGGCCCAGAAAGATTCCGGTGAGGATGCAGAGGGCCACCCACACCGAGAGGTACTTTTCCCAGAGACCCAGTCCCCTTTTCACCACCATCTTTTTTGCCTGAAAGTCGGGGGTCTGGTGCTTGGGCATCGTTTTCATCAATATAAATTTATATAAAAGTTTTTTGGTGAAAGCTACCATTATATTCTAGGGGAGACCAGAGAGCTGGATGGTGGGGGTAAGGATAAGGGAGGAGAAGTGCACAGGGTGTGCAAGGTGTGTAGAGGTCTGCCCCGCCGGGGTCTTCGGGCTCGAGGAGGGGAGGGGAAGGAAGGTCGCGAAGGTGGTGAGGGGGGAGGAGTGCTGTGCCTGTAGGGCATGCGAGCTGAAGTGCCCAGAGGGGGCCATCGAGGTGGAGGGATACCAGCTCCTGAAGGTGGATCCTCCCCCCGACTATCCTCCCGAGGAAGGGAGATACCTCAGGGGCAACGACTATTCCCCGGTCGCGGTCTGTGCCATCTTGGACACCTACGACTTCAGGATACCGCCAGAACTCCTGAGGCTCGTGGAGGTGGGCGTGGAAGCGGGTGCTGCCCTGGCGGGAACCCTCCAGACCGAGAACATAGGGATAGAAAAGCTGGTGGCCAACGTGGTGGCAAACCCCAACATACGCTACCTGGTGCTGTGCTGGAGGGAGTCACAGGGTCACCTGCCTGCCCACTCCCTCCTACAGCTGGTGGAGAAAGGCGTGGCCAACGACAAGCGCAGGACCATCCTGGGGTCTAGAGCCCCGGCCCCCTACCTTCCCAACCTCCCCCTCCGCTCCATCGAGAGATTCAGGAAGCAAATCACCATTGTGAACCTCATCTCGGAGGAAGAACCTAGGAGGGGAATGGATCCTGAAAACGTGAAGAAGGCCGTTTGGGCCTGCCTTCAGGAGAAGCCCGTGGAGTTCATGGGGTACACCCTCTGGGATCCTGGGGCCTGGCCCGAACCACCCATCTGCGAGAAGCTCTCCATGAGAGTGAGGGAGCCCTGGAGGCCTGAGCTCACCGAGGAGGAAGCCGATACCTTGGAGCGCATCAGGAGGGCGGCGGAGAGGATTGGGAGGTCTCGTCGCTCTGAGTAGCTTCCCCCTGCTCCGCCGGAGACTTTTCCCCCCTCACTTCCTTCCCCAGGAGAAGGGTGAGGAGGGTCTGCTGGTCGATCTCCGCCCTGGTCCTCCACCCCACATACAGAGTCCCCTGTTCATCCTCCGAGAGGTAGCCCATCCTGATGAACTTCTCAAGCGTGGGCTCCACCCTGAACTTGGGAAACTTCTCCTCCAGGATGCTCTCCACCTCCCTGAAGGGTGCCTTCCCTCCTTTGGCCAGTAGGTGGGCTAAGGTCACGGTGAGCATGGCCATGTCGTCTATCCTCCAGCCGAAGGTCCTGGCCTCCGTGAGGGTGGGATGACCTTTCAGGGTGAGGAAGTACCTGTCGCTTTCCGGCTCTCCACCCTCACTCACCTTCTTGATGGTGAGACCAAGCTTTCCCACTTCTTCCTCCAGCACCTTCAGCACCTGCTCGTACTCCCTTCCCAGGGCCCTCTTCAGCTCCCATCCCCTAGCTCCAGGTTGGGCATGGTGTTTGAAAAAAAGGAGCTGGGCAGCCCTAGCCAGCTTCTCCCTCAGCTCGGCCTCCCCTTCCACGTTTTCTCCTCCATTTTTCCCTTGAAATAGAGACGGGAAGGGACATGCTCTCCTCCCTCCGCTGGGGAGAGGAATAGGGGAAGAGGATCATGTCGTCCTCCAAGGGTTTCAGTTCCATCCCGGCATAGCCATAACTCACCAGAAAGCTCACCAGCCAGGCCCTCCTCACCGTTTCCTCGAAAGTGGGAGCGGATATGAACTTCCAATAGGATATGCCCCTTCCGCCAACCTTCTTCAGTTCCTCCCAGAGTTCGTTGAGCAACCTCTGGAATTCCTCCTTACTCACTATTCCCATCCTGGAGAGTTCTTCCACAGAGAGTTCCCCCCTCCCTTCTCCCCCTCCTTCCAGCTCCCTTCTTCTCTCCTCCAGAGGTGGAAGGTTGGTCCAGTACTCTTTGGCCTCAGAGAGGGCTGGTGGGGAAAGGATTTCCAGTTCCACGATGGGATGCCATGCCCTCACAAAGATTTCCGCAAGGTCGCGATTGGACATTACCTGGACCTTCAGGGAAATCAGAAGGGGATCCAAATAGAGAAGGGAGGATCGATGTTTGATCCATTCTCCTTGGTGGAGGATTACCTCGGTGAGACCGAGCAGGGCTTGCAAGTCCAGATAGAGGTCCTGTAAATCCTTAAGTTTGGGGAGGAGTTCCCTCAACCTGCGCAGGAACTCCCCTACCTGGACTTCGAAGGGATCCAGCTCATGCTTCCTAACACTCTCGCAAAGGTCTATTACCCTCAGGAGTAGTTCCCTCTTTTCCTTACGCACCCGTCACCACCCTTACCTGGGAGACACCCCCCACGTTTTGGACCATGATGATGTTGGGTACTTCTTCCACCCCCAAGAGGTAGCCCGGAGTTATTACCAAATATTGAACTTTTTCCCCCTTGGTGGCTTCTATGAGAGAACGGAAGATGGTTTCCCTATTGCGTGGGTCGAGGTGGGTTTCGAATTCGTCCACCGCCCTGACGGGGGATTTGATCTGCTTTTGAAGGGCGAGGAGGAAGAACATGATGGCGGTGGTTCTCTCACCACCGCTCTGGGTATAAGCATCGAGGAGCTGGGGGGTGGTACCCCTGAAGCCCACGTAGAGTTCGAGCCCGGCGCCCTCGATATCCTCGGGATTCACCAGCTTAAGGTCCCCCCTCGCGTTCACCCTTTCCAGCAATTTCACGTATTCTTCCCTCACCTGATGGAGGAGCTTCTCCACTTCTTTCCTCCAGCGCCTCTTCCTTTCTTCCACTTCTTCGAGGGCCTTCCTGCGGTTTTCCTCCGCTATTTTTGCCCTCTCCTTCAATTCCTCCATGGTGGCCTTGTAGTTCAGGTACATCTGCTCCACATCTGGTGAAACCTCTCCCAAGGTGCTCAGATGGGCTCCCACTATCTTCAGCTCCTCCAGCACCTCTTGGGGTTTTCTCTTCGTTTCCACCCTTTCCCCCACGCTTTCGGCTTCCCTCCTGAGAACCTCGAGCTCCCTCCTCACCCTTCTCATCTCCCCAGAGAGGGAGTCCATTTCCTTGCGCAGGAGATCCTGTCTCATCTCTAGAAGGGCTTCCCTCACCCTGCTGTCCACGTAGGCTTTCCTCTTCTCCGAGAGCTCCCCCTTCAGCCTGGCAATCCTTCCCCTGATCTCCCCTATCCTGGCTTCCACCCTTCCCCTGTCATAACTGAGGGGGAAGGGCAACGTGATCCCCGAAAGTTTTTCGGCCAGGGTGAGGTAGATTTCCCCTTCCGCCCTGAGTTTTTCGCCCGCGATCAGTTCCTCGTAGGAGGCCTCCAGTTCGAACTCCAACCTGCTTATTTCTCCTTCCAGTCCCTCCACTTTTCTCCTCTCCTTTCCCGTTTCCTCCCTCAGCTCCTCCAATTGGACTCTCAGTTCTTCAAGGTCGGTCTCCAGTTCTTGGAGTTCCTCTTCCTTCCTGAGGTACTTGGACCAAAGGTATTCCGCCTCCAGCTCCTTCTTCCTTTTCTCCAGTTCCCTCCTCCTCTTCAGGCGCTGGTATTCGCCCTCCCAATACTTCAAGGTCTCCTCCGCCTTTTCCAACAGCCTCTTCACAGCCTCCTCCTCGCTGAGGGTGTGGGAGAGCTTTTGCATGGCACTTAGGATGTTTTCCCTGTATTCATGCAGCCCCACGGCCTCCTCCACCAACTTCAGCCTTTCCTTCATGTCTATGGCTCCGAAGGTATCCACCATATTTTGGTGCATGATGATGAGCATGTTGTCGGGGTTGATGGAGAGATGTTTCAGGAACCTGAGTAGTTCCCCTTTCGTGATGCCCTTAGAATTTATCTCGTGCCAGTAGGTCCCATCCTTGCTGAGGTAACGGGAGAGCACTACCGTGTCGGTGGGGAAGTGGGGGAGGGGCCTCTTTCCGTCCGTAGGAGAATTATCGAAAACCACGCTGACCCTGGCTAGGTCCTTACCCCTCTGGATCAGGTCGCTGAGCTTCCTGGACCTCTCCGTATAGGTTTGTCCCAGCGCCACGGAAAGTCCCAGGAGGATGGAGGATTTCCCTGCCCCGTTGGGACCACATATGAGGTTCAACCCTGGCTTGAGGGGGATCCTGCTGTAGGAATGGCTCATGAAGTTTTCTAGGATGAGCTCCCTGATCGTATTCATCACCTCAGCAGTATGCTCTTCCCATGTTCTTAAAAGATGGGTGGAGGAGGCGTTGGGAATTAAAGTTTGAAGGGAGAATATTGCCGGTGTTCCGATGGTTCTAGCGGCAAAGATCTTTGAGATCAAGGAAAAAATGGAGTTGCCCCTGATGGCCCGTAAGCTGAGGGACTTCAAAGAAGTGGAACCCTATGAGAGCGGGGGCAGGAAGCTCGACCTCACGACGGAAATCTTGGATTTGAAAATGGAGGGGGGCAGCCTTGTGGGTGTTTTCAGTAGGGATTTCATCCTGAGCAGATATTATCGTAGGGGTTTGGTGGAGGTACCGGTTACCGAGGAGGTGCCTTTCTGGATAAGGCCCTTTAAGGGGAGGAATTTTCTGACGGTTCTAGCCCCTTCGAGGGCTAGGGGTGTGAAGAAACTCCTCACCAATTACGTGGCCAACAAGCTGAGCGAGATACTCTTCCTGAAAACGGGGGCCATCGTGGAAGGAAGGATCACGCACGAGACTTTGAAAGAATTACATGAATCCAATCCACAGGCCACCAAACTCATTTGGTTCGACGATATAGATATCCCAAACGTGGGAAAGGTGGCCCTGGCTGGATCGGCCCTAGCCGACAGCAAGCTTTACAGGGAATATCTAGAACATGGCAAGATTTGGTATGCCGTCTTCGAATTCCGCAAGTACAACATGGTGGTGGGAATTACCAGGAATTGTGTAATAACCACCTTCAGTAGGGTGGAACTCAAGGATTTTCTCGACTGTGTGTTTGGGGAAATCTTACCCCTTATCTCTTGATTTCTTTCTTTTGGTTAGTTCCCTATTCAGTTCCTTACCTGAGGCCATAACCTCCGAAGCCAGCAAGAGATCCACCATCTTTTTCTTTTTCCTTGGAATGTTCTCCTCTTTTTTTTCGGAGAGGATTCTTTTTTGAGTTTCGGAAGGCTAAAAGGAAAAAAGGAGAAAATAAAAAGGCCCCGGTAGCTCAGCGGGTAGAGCAATCGCCTTGTAAGCGATGGGTCGTGGGTTCAAATCCCACCCGGGGCTCTAAGGTCGGGGCCTTTGGCCTAAACATGTGGTTTTCCCGCTGGAACCTTGGCTTCCTGAGCCCAGCTGAGGATGGCACTTTTGTGCCAAATTTTGGGAAAAATTTTCCTTCTAGACAAAGAAAAAATTAGAGGTTTTTTCCAAGAGGGGAAAGTTTTTATGGGAAGAGGAGAAAACCTCTGAATGTCCACTTCGGAGAAAAGGGGTGAAAAAGCCTTTCAGGAAAGAGGGCAGATAGAGGCTAGAGAAAGGGAATATGTGAGAGAACTTTACGCTGTTTCTGCTAGATTTCTTCCTATAGAAAAAGAAAGAGTCCTTTACGAAAGCTTGAAAAATACTTTCGGTACCGATCCCTTTGCCCTCCAAGATTCCCAGATGTACAAGAGGGGAGGTTACAGGCAGTCAAAGCGCAAGCAGGAGTTCGCCAGGTTGGGAAGACAGGTGGCCATAGAGAGGGGTCTTCCAGCCTACAACAGGGCAGTGGGTCTACCCATAGGTCAAAGACAGTTGGAACCTTTCCTCATCTCTGGAACCAACATCGTGGTGGAACAGGATGATACCCACCACCTCAACAACGTGGCCATCCAGCAGATGCTGGATGACATAAAACGCACGGTCATAGTGAACCTGGACATAGCCCATCGGATGCTCACCGTAAGGGCTGGAAAGGAGGTCACCCCAGAAACCATCAACCTCTACCTCGAAACCCTCCAGCACACCATGTGTGGGGGGGCCGTGGCCCAGGAACACATGTCAGAGATCAACCCCCTCCTGGTCAAGGATGCCTATGCGAAGGTCATCACGGGTTCGGATGAGGTGAAGGATGCCCTGGACAAGCGCTTCCTCATAGACATAGACAAGCTCTTCCATCCGACCAGGGCCGAGAGGCTCAAGGCAGCCATAGGGGATGCCATCTGGGTGGTCCTCCGCATCCCCACCCTAGCCGTTCGCATGGCGGATGGGGATGAGGCCGCCAGGTGGGCGGCCATGCAGAACACCATGGCCTTCATAGCCTCCTATGGTCTCTCCGGAGAACACATCATCTCTGATCTGGCCTATTCCTTCAAGCACGCCAGGGTGGTGAGGATGGGGAACAAGATGTGGTATCAGAGGATGAGGGGAACGAACGAACCCGGAGGCTTCCCCGACGGTTACATCTGCGACTTCATGCAGGCGGAAAGGGATCTCCCGGCCAGGAGGTTCCTGGAGGTAGCCCAGGAGGATGAGGAGGAGGCCCTGAAATATTCGCATGCCGTACAGGAAGGGGTAGGAGGAATAGCGGCGGTGATAGACAACGTGCTTTGGTTGGGTTTCTACATGAGTGGGGGTATAGGTTTCTCCAACACCGTGGCTTCCGCTGCTTATTCAGAGGTGATGAACGAAATCTCCATGGAGCTCATAGAGCTCTCCCACCGTTACATGCAGGGAGTTCGAAAGGTTCCACTCCGCTGGGAAACGGTGAGGACGATGGTGAATTCGATCGTCCAGTACGCAATGGAAAGCTATGAGAAGTTCCCCACCCTTACGGAATTCCACTGGGGAGGTGCCCACAGGGTTTCCGTGATAGGTTCCATAGCGGCCTCTTCTGCCGCCTTGCTCACGGGAAGTTCCACGATGGGGTTGATGGCGGCCCATTATGCCATCGCCTTTGCCATGAAGGAGGGTTGGCTCAGAACGGGCTGGGCGGGGCAGGAAGTTCAAGACCACATAGGCCTCCCCTATCTGTGCAGCTTCAGGCCGGAGGAGGGGAACCTAGTGGAATTGAGGGGATTGAACTATCCCATGCAGTCCTATACCGCAGCCCATGGAGCCATTAGGGGCGCCGCCGTATATGCTGCGATGATAGGAAGGGGAAGCGCCTGGTGCCTGAGCCCCATCGTAAAGGTGGCCTTCGCCGATCCCCATCTGGTTTTCGACTTCAAACATCCCAGGCTCTGTATCGCCAAGGCAGGCATAAGACAGTTCATGCCTGCGGGGGAGAGGGACCCAGTACTCCCGCCCCACTGAGGTGAGAGGATGGGAAAGTTGCCTTCCCTTCGGGAGATGTATCCCAAGTTTGCAGAGGAATATGAAAAAACCAAACTTCCATCCGTTTTGGACAGGGTTACTCCAGAACCCCTTCCCCCTCCAAGCATGTGCCGTCCTCGTCCGGATGGGTGGTGGAGGGAGCCCCCCTATTCCAAATGGGTTCAGGATAGGGGAAGGGAGCCGACGGCATACGAGCTCTTCATGGATTTCATCATAGGAAGGGCGATCTCGAGTCCCAAGGCCATGGAGCTGGCCGCCTCGGCGCCCACCCGTCTAATCGTTTATGAGATAATACACCCCAAACGTGGGACGGAGTTCGTGAGGATGTTCTTGAATCCCACTCAAGTGCTGGAGGGTCCACCAGAAGAGGAGCCCGATCTCTGGATTAAGATGGGATACTACGATTTCGTTCCCATTCTGGGAGGGGAAATAAGCGTCTTCAACGCTGTGTACGAGGGAAGGGCGGAAATCATAGGGAATACCACGGCGGGATTGGACCAATACGATGTGATGACGGCCATTCTGGGATTCGAAGTTCCCAGACCAAGGTGCTGGCCTAGAGGTCACCCGTAGGCTTCCAACTTCTCCTTCATCTTCTTGTACTCTATTAATTTGGAATAGGCTCTCCCGGCATCTTCCGGTGAGAAGTAAACGGGAATGTGGTTTTTTCGGAGGAGTTTGACGGATCTGGATTTGTCCAAGGGTTTAAGAGCAACGGCGAAGACAGTTTTACCTTTCCGGTTGAGATCTATGAGTCTTTTGATGAGGGGGATCTGTACTTCCTTCACATAAACTTTCCTCAGTTCTGGGTCTAGGAATCTGGTGGCGTAAGCGTCCAGTCCCCCAAGTACTATGAGTCCTCCGGCATCCCATTTCTCTATGGTTTTCAGGATTTTGAATTCGAGAGAAGGATCCAACTCAGCCACCGTATCGATGGGATTACCTTTGCTCCAGTAGGGAGGCATGAAAGAATTCAGCTCTTCCAAGATGGAAGGTGGAGGAGGAGGTACCTCCACCAGACCTTCTTGGCAGGAATCGGTGGCGGCCACCCCCCATCCTCCTCCCCTGGTGAGGATGATCACTTGGTTGTTTCTGGGAAGGGGTTGCTCCAAGGCCATGGCTACCTTAAGTAGGTCTTCGGTAGTTTCCACCTCTATTACCCCCGCCTGTTTGAAGACACCCCGATAGACTTGGGTGGAGCCCGAAAGAGAACCCGTATGGGACTTGGCAGCCCTGCTTCCGGCTTGGGTCTTTCCCACTTTAAGGGCTATGATGGGTTTGAGGGGAGTGGTTTTCCTTGCCACTTCGAAGAATTTCCTGCCGTTCTTTACCCCTTCTATATAAGTGAGGATGACCTTTGTGGATTTTCTCTCCCTCAGTACCTCTATGAAGTCCTCACATCTCAGGAAGGCTTCATTCCCGGTGCTCACGAAGATATCAAAACCTATGTGGTAGTAGGTTCCTCGATCGAGCAGCTGGGTGCCGAGATTCCCGCTTTGAGAAAGAAAGGAAATATTACCTTTGAGCGGTTTGACGGAAGCCATGAGGGCACAGAGGCTAGAAGTAGCCGAGAAAATACCCATGCAGTTGGGGCCCACAAAAGGTAAACCTTCCTCCTCCGCGATTTTCACGAGTTCCCTTTCCAGTTCTTCTCCCTCTTTTCCAGTTTCCTTGAAACCCGCCGAAATAACTACCACGGACTTCACTCCCCTTTCGGCACATTCTCTCAAAAGGGAAGGAACGGTTTTGGCAGGGGTGACGATGAGGGCCAGGTCCGTTTCCTCCGGAACCTTCGGATGGGCTTTAAGCCCCATAATGTTCTCTTCGTGGGGATTGACGGGATATATTTCCCCCTTGAAACCCCCCTCGATGACGTGTTTTAGGATGATACTTCCCCACTTGATGGGAGAGCGGGAGGCTCCTATCACCGCTACCGATTGGGGATCGAAGAGGTATCTTAGATTCTCTAGAGTTCTTTTGGGTAATTCTTTTGACTCACCACAACTCATCCTCTCCTCCTTTCCGTAATTCTTTATAAATTCTCCGAGTTTCTTAGAACCTAATCTTTTTAAACACCTCAAGATTATATTTTTTGTGCCCTTGGTGCTAACGAAGGAATGGTTTGAGAGCATCAAGGAAGGTTGGAATTCCGATCCTTCTAATGTGGGGAGCCTCGAGGGAGCCAGCGAGAAGATCCTTTGGATAGTTGAGGAACTTCCCATCTCCAGACTCTCCCCAGAGTTAGAGAAGGCCATCTTGGATGGGGGAATGATAGATGAGGCACTCTTCAAGAAGGCCAAAGAAACGGATAGGGTGACGCTTCTCTTGGAATGGAAAGAGGGGAAGTTGGTGGATTTCAGACCGGCCAAGGAAGGAGAATCATATACGGCGATGATGAAGGGAAAATATTCCACCTTCGAGAAGATAAAGACGGGTGAGGATTTCCTATGGGCTACCATGGACAGGGAAATCGAGTTCAGGGGGAGAATGTTTGAGTTTACGAGGAGATTGGATGGATATACGAAGTTCACGCTCCTCTTAGTATCGAAAACGGAGTTCGTGTGAGGTGGGAAGATGGAAACAATGGAGGAAAGGAGTGCCAAGCAAAAGGCGGAATGGGAAGAGTGGATCAAACGCATGGGTTTGGATAAGATTTGGCATTATCTCAGTGCCATCAACCCCTTCCCAGGACAAATGCCCCTTAGCTTGGAAATCTTCACTTCTATGCCGGTTTGGAGGCACATCTTCAGATACTTGGGCATGACCCCAGAAAAATGGCAGAGACTCAAGTACGAGAACTTCGTGGAGTGGTCCTACCGCGTAGACCATGCGGTGGAGACTTCCAGAAGGCTGCTCAAAAATCCTCCACCCAGGGAAGAACTTTATCTCATGGACAACCTCTGCTATCTGAGTCACCCACCCGCTTACCTTTGCAGATCGGATGTGGGGAGGACCACTTGTCAGATGCTTTATGGAAAATATGCTACCGTGGAGTATGTTCATGTGGATGACTTTACTAGGGAAGTCTATTGGATCCTAGGTTATCATAACGAGGATGGCATCCCAGTACATCGTTGGCTTCTGGGAGCCTCGAAGGACATTTCCCAATACTTTGATGAGGAGGATGAGAAGTGCTTCCTGACCTCAACGGAGACTTGGACGGGAGCCAGTAGCAAAGAAGAGCTGGACGATAGGTTAAACCGTAGACACCTCAGGACGGGGGTCAAGGTGAGGGATGTTCCCAAGTATTATTGGGATCCTTACGATTGGGGGATGGGGGTAAGAGACGTGATCATGGATATGCGTACGGAGCTCTTCTCCAAGTGGTTACACGCCACACTTTACATCTCGGGTGTTTCGGCTTACATCAGCACCATCGCCCAGAATGCCCTCATGAGTAGCGAGTTCTTCCTTTACGTTTACTATGGCCTGAACACGGCTGCCCTTGGGGTCAGGTACAACCTCTTCTCCTACGTGCCCTTGCCCCCCATCCTGAGAACTTTGTTGGGTCTTACGCAAGAGACCTTCGTGAAGAGGATGAGTGAACTTTTCTTGGGAGGGTATAACACCATCCACAAATATGCCTGCAGTGAGAAAAAGATTCCCAACCTCTTCAAGATAAGGAAGTTCCAGTGGGAGCATGGTCAGTTCTATCCCCACGTAAAGGGAATCCTTCCGCCCTTCGTTTTGGCGAGGGCCATTCCACCCTCTCTGGAGCCTATCAATATCAGGCAGTACTTGGAGACCCCACCCAGCAAAGAGTTCCTGGAATTGCTGGAGAGCGAGGGAGGTCTGAACAAGGAAACGGGCCAATTGCCATCCATAGAGGAGACGGGTAGATTCCACTTCCTCTTCGATCCTTCCGTGGAGCCCCTCCAGCCTAAGGACTTTCCTCCCCTCGATCCCAACAAAGGTCAGATATGGCCCTTCGACATCACTAGGGAGAAAGTGGAGATCATGGTGGAGGAAGGTTACGACGGTTCAGGGAAAAACCTAGAATATTACAGCAAGCTGGCAGACAAAAAAATGGGGAAGAAGGTAGATTGAATTAACCCTTGAGGAGCTGGGAGACCTCCATCATGGCTGAGGAGACTTTCATGGCCAAAGGTATACTTCCATCCGTTCTTATGAGCTGTTTGAAAAAGGCCTCCGTTGGATCCCTTTCTCCCAAAAACAATTCTATCATGACTTGGGTGTAGCCTTTTACCGTGAGATCGGCTTTTTCTAACAATCCGGATCCGCCAGAAAGCTTACCCCCGCTTATCCTGAAATGACCCCTCATGGGACTATCTATCGCTTCCAAGTTCACGGACACCTCTCCCACCCTCTCTAGGGCCTCCTTCACATCCGGATTCTTTTCGGCGAGCAAACTAATTCCCTCCCAAAGGATATCCATGAACTTAGCAGAGGTTTCGGGATCATCTTTAATGAACTGGGTCACGTTTACTTCCTTGAGCCTACTTGCCAACCTCGGTATGAGATCTGGGACCAGCTCCATGAGTTTGGAAACTCCAAATTCCTTTATGCCGTTGAGAAGGGTGGGGAGGTTCCCCCTCAGCTCGTCTAAAGGAAGTTGGAAGGCTTCTTCAACGATTTTCTTTAAATCCTCCCCCACGCCTTTCTTTTTGAAAAAGGAGTTTATAAATTTTGTTGGAAACGCACATTTTTAGTCTCTCAGGTGAGGGAAAGATGTGGGTCATTTCGGTTACGTTGGTTCTATACTGAAAGTGGATCTAAGCACGGGCGAGATCCGGAGAAGGGATCTTCCCCAGGATTTGGTAAAGGGTTTTCTTGGAGGGTTGGGAATAAACTTGAAGCTTTATAGGGAGGAGGCCAAACCCCTCTCCGATCCCCTTTCTCCCGCCAACCCCTTAGTTTTGGGGGCAGGCCCCTTGGTTGGAACGGAAGTTCCTGGAGCCACCAAGTTGGTGGCCACCACCAAATCACCCATTTTCTCGAGAGGGGGGAAGCACTTCGTGGATGGAGCCGTTTGTGGAGGTAGACTGGGAGTACAGCTCAAGAGAGCTGGTTACGACCATGTGGTAATAGTAGGGAAGGCGGAGGAGCCCGTGTATCTGAATTTGGAGAATGGAAGGGCGGAACTCCTCGATGCTTCAGCCCTTTGGGGGAAGGATACCTACGAGACTACGGAATGGCTCCTTCGTGAGCATCCGGGGGCAGGGTTAGCGGTGATAGGGAGGGCGGGCGAGAGAAGGGTGAGACATGCGATGGCCATCGTGGACAGGGTGGCAACACTGGGAAGATTCGGGGTGGGGGCAGTGATGGGTTCCAAGCATCTGAAGGCCGTGGTGGCCAGGGGTGAGGGAAGAATAGCGGTGGCAAAGGAAGAGGAGCTCTCGGAGTTGGTCAAGAAGTGGAGGGAGGACATAGAGAAGAATCCCCTTCTTCCCCAGTGGAGGGTGTTGGGGATAGCAGCTGGATGGCCCGCCCACTCTCCCCTCGTCAGGGAGGGTGTGTGGGAATACTCCAAGTGGAACGAGCTCTATGGTCCGGAGACTTGGTTGAAGTTCAAAGGGGGAAGGAACTCTTCGTGCTGGGGCTGTCCGATGGGATGTAGGGTGGACTTCCACATCAGGGAAGGAAGACATGCCGGACTTTCCACCTTTACGGGATCCTACATGTTGCCTGCGAGAGTGGGTCAGAGGTTGGAGTTGGAGGATCCGAGGGATGCGGTAGCCCTCTTGGACCTGTGTAACAGGGAGGGAATGTGTTATTTTACCACCAGCCAATTGGTGAATTGGGTTACCAGACTCTCCAAGACGGGAAAGCTCAAAGAAAAGTTGGAAAGGAACTTCGAAACTTATCGGCGCCTTTTCAAGGAGATAGCGGAAAGGGAAGGTTTTGGAGGGTTGCTTTCGGATGGATGGTATCCGGCTTCCGAGAAGCTGGGAGCTGACCCGGATGAATTCGAGGAGGGAACGGGCCTCTTCAGGGGTGTTGACGCCATTCAGGATGCCAGGTTCACCAGACTCCATCCTCAGGCCTTCTCCCACCTCACTTCTCCTCGACCCCATCACGGGGGAACCCAGTCCCTCTACACCGTTCCAATGGTGGATCCCCAAGTGCTGAGGGAAGTGGACGCCAAGGAAATGGGGCTTTCCGAAGGGGAGTTGGATAGGATTTTTGGGGGACCCATGAAGTTCAATCCCGCGAGATATGCGAGATATGCGGAGGACAGGATGGTGATCTACAACAGCTTGGGTACTTGCATCGTTCATGCCCTCTGGGGCTTTTTGGGTATTAAATATCTCAACTTGAACTTGGCAGCGGAACTCTACTCCCTCGTTACAGGTTTTGAGGTGGGAGTGGAAGAGTTGAGGAAGAAAGGGGAGAGGATCTTTACCTTCTGGAAAATGCTGAACGCGGAGGAGGGACTGCGCAAGGAAGATTACAAGTGCTCTAAGATATGGCTCATACCTCGAAAGACACCGGAGGGAGAAGTCCTCCTGAGGGATTATTATGGGGAGGTAGTCCTATCGGAAAAAGACATGGAGAACTTGTTGAAGGATTACTACGAAGAGAGGGGCTGGGATGGGGCCACGGGCCTACCTACTCCCCAGAAGCTCAGAGAATTGGGGTTGGAGGGTGAAGGCTTTAGACTTCCTGCCCTTTAAGAAGGTTCTATCAGCTTGA
The DNA here is from genome assembly GCA_038736355.1 of Candidatus Hadarchaeales archaeon. Taxonomy (NCBI): domain Archaea; kingdom Methanobacteriati; phylum Hadarchaeota (SeqCode); class Hadarchaeia (SeqCode); order Hadarchaeales (SeqCode); species Hadarchaeales archaeon (SeqCode). The sequence goes on along the minus strand of JAVYML010000001.1, from coordinate 48,379 downwards.
AGACGTCCATGGGAACGGTGGAACGCATGATGGCGTTGGCGATCAGCGAGATGACTTCAAAATCCATTTTCTCCGCTCCTTGTACGACTTGTATTTTTCCCTCCACCACCGCGTTGGAAAGTTCTTCCTGACCCGAGATCACGCTCTTCCAAGTCTCCCAGTCCCCCTCCAGCACCAAGTCCGCCTCTAGGGGACTCGTTCCCACTTCGGCTTCCACCTTACCTTCCGAGAGGTGAATGCGCATGTAGGCGTCTTCCATGCCTTTTTCCTTAAAAGATGGTGGAAGTCTTATCACGTTGGTAAGATAAAAGTTCTTTCCCTTGGTCTTTTCTTGGAACTGTGGGTCGGCCTCTATGTTGCTTATCAGGACGTTGAGAAAACTCCTCACCCCTGCTATGAAAAGATCCGATTCCACTCCAGGCATCTTTTTTTCAAGGTAGGGGGGATATTTAACCTTACCGTATTACTTTTCGTCTCTCAGCCTCTCTCTTAGTCACAGCGAGTTCTTCCGCGATTTTTTTGGCGGCATTTTTGGCTGCTTCTAAGAGGGGTTGGTTGCAAAGGGAAACGGGACAAGAGGAAATAGGTACCTTCACTATTTTTTCTAAGATGGTTGCCACCACGGGTCCGCAAACGATGGCTTTGGCTCCCTCTTGCTCGGCACTGAGAGCGGCGACAATGGCATCCTCGATGCTGGAGGCACCATATCCCTTGATCTTTATCCTGAAGTTTCCCACCGTCACGTGGGAAGTGGTTAGGGCATCGAGGGAGGATCTCGAGGCTATGAGGGCGATGAAGGGTTCCTCCTCCTTAGGGCTTTCGAGGTTCCTGAGGGTCTTGAGGATGTCCCGGAGAGTGGAGAGCCTGGGATTGACCCTATGCCCAGAGAGGATTTTGTAAAGGGAACTCTCAGAAACACCTGAAAGTTTGCTGAATTCCTTCATGTCCAAATGGAGCTCCTTTAGGGTTCTCCTCAGGGTTTCCCTGAACTTCTCATCGGAATCTAGGGCGGAGTTGAGCACTTCTTCCCATTTTTGCAGGGTCACATTCTAGTTTTCCCCTTTGTCCATAAAAAGAACACTATTTTAGAGAAAGGGAAGGAGGGAAAGAGGGGTGGGAACTTGGTAGAATGGTCTCCCCTTTTCGACTTCCTCCTCCTCAGCCTCCTACTACTCCTGGCCACTTTTCTCCGCTTGAGGATCAGGCTCCTACAGAGGTTGCTCATACCCAATGCTTTGGTAGCGGGTTTCTTGGGTTTCCTCCTAGCCCAGGTTTTGGGAATAGTTTCCTTCCACTACCTAGAAGACCTGATCTACCATCTCCTCAACTTCACCTTCGCCGCCCTAGCCTTGGGGATGATAGGGAAGGGAAGGAGTTATGGGCAGGCAGCGAGCACGGGCATTCTGATGTCTTTTGTTTTTTCTCTCCAGCTGCTCGTGGGTTTTGTCCTGACCTTCTTCCTCATCGATACCCTCTATCCCGATCTCTTTCCCAACTTCGGTTCCCTCATGGCCATAGGATATGCCTCGGGTCCTGGTCAGGCCTTTTCTTTCGGCTCCTCCTGGGAGAAGGAAGGTTTTTTGCATGGAGGGGAGGTGGGACTGATCTTCGGGGCAGTAGGTTTTCTCTGGGCCTATGGTGTGGGGACGATATGGCTCAACTTGGGGGTGAGGAGGGGAAAGGCTACCCTCCTCAAGGATTTGCGCAGGGTACCCGAGGAGGTATGGACGGGTATCATACCCAAGCATAGGAGAAAAGCCTTCGGGGAGACCGTTTCTTCTTCCGAGGCGGTGGATACCCTGAGTCTACAAGTGGCCCTCTGCGGTTTGGTCTATGCCCTAGCTTATCTGGTTGGGAAGTTCCTTTCCCTAGGTTCGGAAACGGCCTGGGGGGCCATGTTCGTGGTGACGGTAATGGTGGGTATGGCGGTTAGGAAACTCATGGAGAAAATGGGGGCAGAACATCTCCTTTCTCCAGAGGTCCAGAAGCATTTGGCCGGTGTATGCGTGGATTATGCCGTGGCCGCCTCCGTGGCCGCCATTTCCCTGCCGGCTTTGAGGATGTACGCTGGTCCCCTCATCCTACTCTCCCTGGCGGGAGGAGTGGTTACGGTCTCGGTTTTCCTCTGGTTGCCCAAGAGGGTTTGGAGGAACTATAGGTTCGAAAGGACACTGGTGACCTACGGTACCCTTACGGGTACCATGGATTCTGGCATAGCCCTATGCAGGGTGGTGGATCCAGATTTGCGCACGCCTGCGGTGGAGGACTACGTAAAGGGCATGCCCCTCATGTTCCTCCTCATCCTTCCCCTTTACGGTCTTCTCTTCTTCCCCTTGAGGGGCTATGGTTCCGCGGAGGCACCCCTCTTTTACTCCCTAACTCTCTTAGGCCTTCTCCTTTCCCTGTTTTTCTTCCTCTTGATGTGGAAGAAGATGGGTCTCTGGATAGCGAGGGGTCCTCAGAGGTAAGGTACTTCTTCCCTGAGGAGCTCCACCACCCTTTTCCTGAGTTCCACAAGTTCTTTGCTCAACTTGTCCCTTGGACGGGGGAGACCCACCTCCAGTATCCTCTTTATCCTGGCCGGTCGGGAAGTGAGCACGATCACCCTATCGGAAAGATAGACGGCTTCCTCCACGTTATGGGTCACGAAGAGGATGGTTTTCCTCACCTCTTCCCAGATCTTGGTTAGATCTTGATGGAGAATCCAGCGGGTCTGGGCATCGAGGTTGGCGAAGGGCTCATCCATGAGCAGGAGATCGGGATCCACGGCTAGGGCCCTAGCGATGGCTACCCTTTGTTTCATCCCCCCTGAGAGCTGGTGGGGATAGCAGTTTTCAAAACCCCTCAAGCCAACCATCTCCACCAGCTCCTTTACCCTTTCCTCCCCTTCCATCCCCCTCACTTCCCTTCCGAACCTTATGTTTTCCCAGACGGTTCTCCAAGGGAAAAGAGAATCTTCTTGGAAGACGAAACCCAAGCGGTGTAGGGAGGGATTGGGTGGCTTTCCGTCTATGATGATTTTTCCGGAAGAAGGTTTTTCTAGGCCTCCCACAAGCCTTAACAGGGTGGTTTTTCCGCAACCGGAGGGACCCACCACGGAAACGAACTCCCCCTCCTTTATCCCCAGGGAGATTCCCCTCAGGACTTCCAGTTTTCCCTCACTCGTGTCGAAACTCTTGTAAAGGTTTTCTATCTTGACCTTTATCTTTGCGGGCAAGGTTTCACCTCAGAGGAGGATTTCCTTTCTCCACAAGAAGAGACGCTTCTCCGTACGTAGAAGGATTTCGTTCATCAGGAGCCCGAGCATCCCTATCGTGATCATTCCCGCTACGACCATGTCTACCCTCATGAATTCCGAGGCTTTCAGGATGAGCTTACCCAGACCCACGCTTTCCCCGCTCATCATCTCGGCCGCCACGATGCACATCCAACCCACTCCCAGTCCCACCCTCATTCCGGAGAGGATTTCTGGGAGGGCGCTGGGTATCACCACCTTTTTCACCGTGGTCCTGTTTTTGGCCCCAAAGCTCTTCGAGACTTCTACCAACGTTGGGTTGGTCCTTTTGATACCCCCCATGGTATTGATGAGGATGGGAAAGAAAGCTCCCAGCCATATCACGAAGAGATAGCGCCAGGTTCCGGAAAGGAGGAGAAAAACCAAAGGTATCCAGGCTAGGGGCGGAATGAAACGGATGGGTTCCAGCACGGACTTGGAGGAGCGATAAACACCTTCCCTCAACCCCATCAGGATGCCAAGGGGTATGGCGGTGGAGCAGGCTATGGTGAATCCCCCCAACACCCTGAGGAGGCTATAGAAGATGTGTTCGTGTAACCTGATTTTTTCCATGTCTCCCTTGGTTAGGAGGGTAAAGAAGGAGCGGAAAACTTCCTCCGGACTTGGAAAAAAGGATGAATGTATGGTTCTGGAGGAGAATTCCCATAGGAGCATCACGGCTAGTAGGGGGAGAAGGAGGTAGAACACTTCCCTGAGACGGGAGGTCTTCATCCAAAACCTATTTAGATTTCCCCTAAAAGGGTGAGGTCAAGGGCATTCTCCACAAAGGCATCCACATTTTCCACTCCTTTGATGGCCCCCGTTTCTATGAGGAGCTTGGCAAAGGTCCTGATGCTTTCCACGTTGGGTCTGTACTCCCAGACCATCCTCTTCCAGGCTTCTTGGACTACGCCCATGGGTTTTCCGGTACGGGAGGAGAAGATTTGCATGGCCCTATTCTCATTTTCTTTCACCAATTGCATGGCTTTTACATGGGCTCTAACTATGGAGAGGGCTAGGTCCCTGTCCTCCCTTAGGAGCTTTCCGGAGATATAGAGAACACAGCATTGGTGTCCTGGCAGGATTTCATGGGAGGTATAGACCACCTTTCCCGTACCATTCACCACCGCTTCCGCACAGAAGGGTTCCCAGGCTATGTAGCCGTCTATATCCCCTTTTTCCAAAGCGAGGGGAAGGGTGGAGGGACCGGCGTAATGCTTACGGCTGAAGGTAATACCCAGCTGGTTCTCTATCATGGAGAGCATGGCGTTCTGGATGGTGCCTGCACCGGGAGTTCCAACGGTTTTTCCGTCCAAGCTTCTGATGTTTTCGAGATCCTTTCGGGCTACCAGTGCCGAGCCCTCCAGATTGGCTGAAGCCACGATCTTCAAGTCAGCACCCTGCGAGAAGGCGATGAGGGCAGGAACTACTCCCACATATCCCGCGTCCAATCCCCCAGCCATGAATTCATTCATCTGCGTAGGACCGTTGACATATTCCAAGTATCTGAACCTGAAACCCGCACCCGCTTCTTTCTCGAAGAGTTCCAGTTCCCTCCCCACAAAGCACCCTATCTGGTGGATGTCCCCCACGAGATAACCCATCCTCACCGTAGTTATGGCTTCCCTGCCCTTCTGGTATCCCAACCGGTAACTGGCATAGGAAACGATGGAGAGGATGACGAGGAAAGAAAGGAGGAGACCAAGCATCTTACCGGTCATCTTTCCCCCTTTCCTACGACTCTATTTAAATGTGATGGTTTTTCTGGACAAAGAGGAAAAAGAAATCGGTATTACAGCGTTTTCTCGGAAAAAGAGGAAAGAAAAAGGAAGCAAGCTTTCCTTAATACTTAAATAGAAGAAAATAATACTCAAAGGATGCACATCCCCGACGGTTTCCTCGTACCCAGCGTGTGGATCCCCCTTTGGCTTCTGGCAGCAGGAGTCTTGGGGTTCTCCACTCGAAGGGTGAACAAAAAGCTTGAGGACAGACAGGTACCCCTCCTAGGAGTGCTTGCAGCCTTCGTTTTTGCCGTTCAAATGCTCAACGTCCCTGTGGCCGGGGGAACCAGCGGACATGTAGTGGGGGGAGTGCTCATTGCCCTCTTCGTGGGTCCCTTGACTGGTTCTCTCGTGATGGCCTCCATTCTCTCCGTGCAGGCCCTCTTCTTTCAAGATGGTGGCATCACGGCTTTGGGGGCCAACATTGTGAACATGGGATTGATAGGAACCATTTTGGGATACTGGCTTTATCGGTTGGTTTCGAGTGCTGTAGGGGGAAAGAAGGGAAAGCTGATGGGGGCGGGAGTAGCGGGTTGGATGGCCATTGTTTTGGGTGCCGTAGCATGTTCTTTGGAACTGGCGGCTTCCGGTACCTCCCCCCTTCGGGTTGCCCTTCCCGCCATGGTGGGATATCATGTGATCATAGGGGTAGTGGAGGCCGTGGTGACCATGGCCGTGGTGAGTTTTGTTTCGAGGACCAGACCGGATCTCCTAGAACTACCGAAGGTTTAGGTGGGAGGATGGAACTGAGGTGGTGGATGGTGGGTTTGGCGATTTGCTTCTTCATGGCAGGGGTTCTCTCCCTCTTCGCCTCCCCCCTTCCAGACGGTCTGGAAAGGGTTGCGGAGGATCATGGGTTTGCCGAGAAGGCCAAGGAGCTCTTCTCCTCCCCCTTCCCCGATTATTCCTTTCCCATCCTAGGCGGGGCCCTTTCCACCTCCCTAGCCGGACTTTTGGGTGTTTCCCTCGTCCTCCTCTTAACCCTCTTGTGGGCTAGGGTTCTCAGGAAGAGGAAATGAAGCACCATTTCCTGGATCAGTACAGCGGTAGGAAAAGTCCCCTTCATTCCTTGGACCCTAGGACCAAGATCGTGGCCCTTCTCTCCTTCGTAATAGTGGTGGTCCTTACCCCCCTTCTCCCACCCTTTCGTTTCCTCTTCTATCTTCTACTCCTCTTCCTCCTCATTCTCCTTTCCGGGGTTCCCCCAATCTTTCTCCTCAAGAGGTCGGCCGTGGTGCTACCCTTTGTGGGCTTGGTGGCGGTTGGTCTGCCCTTTTTGGGTGGGAGCGGTGGATCCTACAACCTAGGACCCTTCCACGTGACCCGTTCCGCCCTCCTCATCTTCACGAACGTTCTTCTCAAAGCTTGGTTCTCGGTGATGGTGATGGGTCTCCTCGTTTCCACCACTCCCTTTACCCATCTTTTACGCGGTTTCCAGACCTTTGGTCTCCCTTCCCTTTTCACCACGATCCTTTCCTTCATGTACCGGTACCTTTACCTCCTCTCGGATGAGTTCGAAAGGATGATGAGGGCAAGGGATGCAAGGGCTTGGAGGATGGGCAGGCTGGAGAGGATGAGGATTCTGGGGAACATGATCGGGGCGGCTTTCCTGAGGAGTTATGAGAGGGGAGAACGCATCTATTTGGCCATGCGGGCGAGGGGCTTCGAAAGGAAGATCGAGGTGATGCAAGAGTTGAGGATGGGGAGATCGGATTTTCTCTTCCTCTCCCTCTTCATTCCACTCCTCCTTCTCCCGGTGATGATATGAGGGTGGTCGAGGTAAGAAAACTCTGGTATACCTATCCCGATGGGACCGTGGCCTTGAGGGGGGTGGACCTCGAGGTAGAGGAGGGGGAAAGCGTTTTCCTCATGGGTCCCAATGGTTCGGGTAAGTCCACACTCCTCCTCCATCTCAACGGACTCCTCCTTCCGCAGAGGGGGGAGGTGAGGGTTTTTGGCTTGGATCCAAGGAATGGGGTGGAGGAGATAAGGAAGAAGGTAGGGTTGGTTTTTCAGGATCCGGATGATCAGCTCTTCATGCCCACGGTTTTCGAGGATGTGGCCTTTGGTCCCCTTCACTTGGGACTGGGAAAGGGGGAAGTCAGGAGGAGGGTGAGGAAGGCCTTGGAGGAGGTGGGAATGAAGGGATTCGAGAAAAGGAGTCCGCAGCATCTGAGTTACGGTGAAAAGAAGAGGGTGGCCATAGCCACCGTCCTTTCCATGGAACCTCCTCTCTTGGTGCTCGATGAGCCTACCCTCGGCCTAGATCCTTGGATGAGGAAAAGGCTGCTTTCCCTCCTTCGCAAATTGAGGAGGGGAAGGACTCTTGTAATGGCGGGGCACGATGTGGGGTTAATGGAAATGTGCGATAGGGTCTATCTTTTGAAGAGGGGAAGGGTGGAGGGAGAGATAGATCCCTCTAAGTGGAGAGAAGAAAGAGAAATAGGATGGTGAGGGGAAAATTATTGGTAGCCCCGTGGTGTAGATCCGCAAGGAGCACAATGGTCAAGCATGGCGGCCTTTGGAGCCGCCGACCCCGGTTCGAATCCGGGCGGGGCTACCAGTTCGGTAAGTTTTTGAGAAGGAGGGTGAAGAAGGAAATGGTAGCCCCGTGGGGTAGACCCAAGACGGGCCCAACGGTCAATCCTGCGAGGCTCTGGACCTCGCGACCCCGGTTCGAATCCGGGCGGGGCTACCATCCCAGAAGGCGAGAGGATGGAGGAATGGAGGACACTGGGGAAAGAACTTGAGGAGAGGCTGAGGCCTGCTACCTATCCTTTGGCAGTGACTTTTCTCAAGGGGGAAGAGGTGCCTGAGGGTGTGAGGAGACCAGAGGAGAAGTTTTCCCTTTGCCAGCTCTTCACCCTTTCCAGAACCCATGGCTGGACCATGGTTTTGGAGCCTGAAAACAGTGGCTGTCCCGCTCTGAATTCGATACTGGGTTGGCCAGCCGAGAGGGAAATGGTGATAGACTTCCTTCAAGCGGCCGGTTATGTGAAGGGCAAGGAAGCGGCGGAGGGGCTCCTGAGGGAGTTGGAAAACCTTGGGCTGGAGGGAATAAGAAGGGTGGTAGTCTCCCCCCTCACGCGCACAAAGGTGGTTCCCGAAGTGGTGGTGATTTACGGCAATTCCGCTCAAATGATGAGACTAATACAGGGTGCGGTTTGTGAGCAGGGGAGGAGGATAGAGGTGAGGATGGCGGGTTTGATGGGTTCCTGTGGGAGTGTGTTGAGGTCCTATGCAGAGGGAAAGTATGACCTGGCCATACCAGGAACGGGTGACAGGGTTTTTGCGGCTACCCAAGAGACCGAAATCGTTTTCACTCTCCCTGCTTTTAAGCTCCGTCCCTTACTGGAGGGGATGAAGGAACAGAAGCTGATAAAATATCCCGTTCCCCCCAGACTCCTTCCCCCCTTCTTCCCGGGTGGATAGGATGGAGCATTTCTTCGTGGAGACGAATGGTGTTAGATTGCACTGCGTGGGTGAAGGAAAGGGTAAACTGGTACTCCTCCTCCATGGATTTCCAGAATTTTGGTATTCTTGGAGACATCAACTCCCCGTTTTGGGTAAATACTTCAGGGCAGTGGCACCGGATCTGAGAGGATACAACGAGAGCGACAGACCAGAAGGGGAAGAAAACTACAGACTGGAGATCCTCGTAGAGGATGTGGCTGGGTTGGTGGAGAAGCTGGGAGGTGGAAGGGGAATGGTGGTGGGACATGATTGGGGAGGGGTAATCGCTTGGGCCTTCGCCTCTTTACATCCCGACCTCACAGAAAAGCTGGTAATAATGAACGCCCCCCATCCCTCGGTCATGGCGAGGAGGATCTCAAGCCCTGAGCAGTCCAGGAGGAGTTGGTACATCTTCTTTTTCAGAAAGGAAAAGGAGCCAGAGAAATTCCTTGAGGCGGAGAACTATGCGGTGCTGAAGGAGGTGCTGAGAAGCACGGCCATCAAACCGGCTTTCAAAGAGGAGGACCTGGAGAAGTTCGTGGAAGCTTGGTCCAAGCCCGGAGCCCTCAGGGCGGGAATCAACTACTATCGGGCTAACGGTCCTGAGAGTCAAGCCAGGAAACTTCCGAAGGTAAAGGTTCCTACCCTGGTGATCTGGGGTAAGGAGGATGCTTTTCTGAGCTTGGAAGTGAGTAGGGCGGATGAGTACGTGGAGGCCCCTTACAAGGTAGTCTATTTGGAAAATTGTGGCCACTGGGTACAGAACGAAGAACCCGAATTGGTCAACCGTCTTCTCCTCGAGTTCCTCGCTGGAGCTTAGAGCTCTACGACAATGGCGGTGTTGGTGTCCACCACGCCCTTTATGCTGTGGATACCCTTTATCACGGTGTTACTGAGGGAAGCCAGATCCTTGGTTTCAACGAAGGCGATGATGTCGTAGGGTCCAGTCACCACATGGGCGGATTTGACACCAGGTATCTTTTTAAGTTCCTTCATCACCGCTTGGACCTTTCCTATGGCAGCCGTGATGAGGACATAGGCTAGCATCATTTTCCTTTAATTCCCCTTCTTAAAGCCTTCACCTTGTAGACGAGGAGGAGGTCCTTTCCCACCTTAGAAACTTTCTTCAGTTCCAGCCTTATCCCCTCCTCTACCCTTCCAAAACCCTCACCCCCCACCAGAGTCTTGGCCTTTTCACCTCCCACGATCATGGGTGAAACGGCCACCCTGATCTCATCCACCAGACCCGAGGAGAGCATGTACCAGTTGAGGGTGGATCCACCCTCCAGCAAAATCTTCCTTATCCCCCTCTTCCCCAATTCTTCCAGCAGGCGGGGAAGATCCACCTTCTCCCTTCCCTTCCTTATTACCTCAGCCCCCCTTCTTCTCAGCTCTCTTACCCTGGCTTCAGGAGCCCTCTCCGAAACCACCACGAGCGTGGGTGAGGAGCGGTCCAGGATCCTGGCGGTGGGAGGGATGCTGGCCCTTCCGTCCACCACCACCCTTAGGGGGTTCTTTCCCTTGGCCCTCCTCACGGTCAAAGAGGGATCGTCGGAAAGGACAGTACCCGCTCCTACCATGATGGCATCCACTTCCGCCCTCAACCTGTGAACCCTGTCTAGGTCTTCGGGACAAGAGATTTTGCTATCTCCCTCCTTGGTGGCAATTTTTCCATCCAGCGTCATGGCGGCGTTCATGATGACATATGGACGACGCATCATCCTTTCTTTCACATCGTTTCTCTTTAACCTACCGCGTCTTTTCCGTCAGGTTTATATCGAAAGGGACCTAAAATCACAGATGCTCAGACTTTCCAAAATACAGGGGCTCCAAATCTACAACGATAAGGCAAAATATGTGGGATCGGTAAGGGACATCCTCTTGAGTGACGAGGAGGGAAAGGTGGTAGGATTGGTTCTGGGCAAGAGGGGCAATACCCTTCTCTCCCTCCCCTTCTCCCAAGTCTTGGCCATTGGGGACATCATTTTGGCCAGGAGCAGTGCTTCCCTCAAAGAGACTTCCTCGGGCTAGAAGCTAAGGGTAAGGGAATAACCGTTACCTCGAGCCCGTCGAAGGTGGGATAACTTTCCACCCAGGCGAAATTCATTCCCCTTTCCAGTTCAGAAAGTTTTTCAGAGATTTCAGGAGAGGTTTCCAACCTGCCCTTTCGGCGGTTGACGGAGAGGAGTTCGGGGGGTATTCCATACTTCCTCAAGAGTCTTCTCCTTTCCAACACCAATCTTTCCAACGGTATCCCGGTGATGATCCCCTTCACGAGCAGACCCTCAGGGGTGAGGACCTCGTAGGGTTTGGCAACCTTCTTGGCCCTTCTTTTAAGACGGTTTCGGAGCTGTACTCCATCCTTCAGACGGCTGGGACAGTAGTGGAGGTTCAGCTCGGTGTTTTCCGAAGCCCATTCCAGCACCCTCAGGGCCAATTCTTCGCTCCCTTTCACGGCAACGGAAGTATCCGACTTGAGTTTGAAGCCTCTCTTCTTCAATTCTTCAGAGTTGGTTTCTGAGAACTCCAACTCGTTCAGGTTAACGAAGGAGCATCCCACCTTTTCCAGCTCCTTGAGGAGTTTGGTGAGGATTCTGAAGCTCCCGGGAAGAGAAGGAAGTTCCACCCCGCAGTTCAATCCCTCCTCCACCCCCTTCCGTACGGGTTCTGGATTCCAAGTGTGAAACCTTATTTCGTCCAAGCCCTCTTCCCTCAGTCTTCTCAGTCTTTCCCTCGAGAGCTCCGAACAATAGAGATGGACGTGATGGTCTTTCCCCAGTTCTTCTTTCAACACCCTTAGATAGCGCAGGAGTCTTCTGAACCTCAGGGAAGGATCACCGCCCGTGATACCCGTTCCCAAGGCATCCATGAGCTCCGCTTCCTTCAGCATCTCCCTTGTGGAATGAATGGGGCGCTCGTTGGCGTAGATAACATCCTTGTTTTTTCTCAGGGAAGAAAGGGGACAGTAGAAGCAAGAACGGTGACAGAGGCCCGTCAAGAAGAGGACCATCTTGGCTCCCCTGACACAAAGCCTGCATCCCTCAGGCATCTCACCCACCACGAAGGAGCCGAACCTGTTTGGTTGGAGGGTCATTCCCAACCTTTTAAATCTTCCATGGCTTAGAAAAGTTTGGATGCCGGTCCCCGGGGTGGATATCGAGATTCAGAACATAGTCCTTTCCGTGGCCTACGAAGGAGTCACCTTCAACTTGGAGAGATTGGCGAAGATGCTGGACAATGCTAGGTACGATCCCGAGGTTTTTCCTGGAATAGCCTATAAGTCTGAGGATCCCCCGGCTTCCTTCCTGATTTTCTCCTCCGGAAAGATGAACTGCGTAGGGGCGAGGAGCATGAGGGACGCCAAATTGGCCATCAAGAAGCTCACCCAGAAACTGAAAAAGGCTGGGGCCAAGATAAAATCGGAGCCCAAGGTTCAGGTACAGAACATCGTGGCTTCTTTCGACTTCAAGAGGGAATTCGATCTGGAAAAGATTTCTAGGATGTATGAAAATACCGAGTACGAACCCGAGGTTTTTCCTGGCTTGGTTTTCAGATTGGAAAAACCCAAGGCCGTGGTCCTCCTCTTCGTCTCGGGGAAGGGGGTTTGTGCGGGTGCCAAGACCATGAAGGATATAGAGGCCGCGGCTAGGGCCATTCTCAAGATCCTCAAATAAAAATCCTCTCTTCCCTAGCCAAGAAGGATGGAGCTTTTCATCAAGGGGGGAGGTGCGCTCCATGGTGAGATGGAGCTTCAGCCCTCCAAGCTTTACACCCAATTCTTTTCGGTCCTCGCCTTTCTTTCCGAGGGTAAGATCGTGGTGAGGAAACCCCTGGTGGCAGGGGATACCCTTCCCCTCCTCAGGGAATTGGAAAAACTGGGGGCCGTCGTGCAGAGGGGGAAGGGTGAATGGACTATCTGGGGCATGGGGGGTAAAGTTCAACCGAAGGGAAATGTGTTGGAAGCAGGGAATTCGGGTACGGTCTTCGGTATGTTGGTTTTCCTCGCCACCCTTTCCTCCAGAGTACTCGTGGTCACGGGAGACTCCCAACTCCGTCGCCGTTGCATGATTCCCTTACTGAAGATGGTGAGGGAAATGGGCGGGGAGGTGAGTTCTTCGGGATCGAGGGGGACCGCGCCTTTCATCGTTTTCGGGGGAGGTTTGAGGGGAGGGAGGTTGGAAGGGGTGGAGCCTTCCGAGCTTTATCCCCTCCTTCCCGTGGCCCCCTATACCAGAGAGGGGGTGGAAGTGGAACTTTCCGGTGAAGGGGAGAGAATGGTGGAAACGATGAGAAAGGCTGGGGTGAAAATTTTGGGGAGGGGGAGGAGGATAAAGATCGTATCGAGCGTGTTGAGGTCGCATGTCCTGACCGTCCCCCCCAGTCTTTACGCTGCAGCCCCCTTCGTGGTGGCCTCCCTCCTCACGGATTCCAAGCTCAAGTTGAGGGGAGGAAGAGAGGAAGGGGGGGCTTTCCTCAGACTCCTGCAGGAGATGGGGATAAGGCTGGTGAAGGGGAGGAAGGGATGGTGGGTGAAGGGACCCCAAAGACCCAGAGGTACCAAGTTAGATCTTTCGGGAAGGGCCGAGCTCTTTCCCTATGCCGCTGTTTTGGCCTCCCTAGGGGAGGGCAGGACCATTTTCAAGGGAGTGGATAGGGCGAAGGAAATGAAAGCTGATAGGTTGACTTTGACGGTGGAAAATCTCAGGAAGATGGGGGCGAGAATAGAGAAGGAGGGGGAGAGGGTGGTGGTGGAGGGGGTAAGGGGGTTGAAGGGGGCCAAGGTGGAGGGAGGTAACGATTACGTACTGGTGGGTGCCTTCTTGGCGGCAGGATTGGCGGCGGAAGGGGAGACGAGAATAGTGGACGGTCCTAGGGCCTTTCGTTCCTCCTATTCGGGTTTTCTCTCCGAATGGAAAAGATTGGGTGGGGAAGCGGAAATCGTGGGGTTCTGAGTTCAGAGGAGACTCCCCAGCCAGAGGATGAGGGACCAATAGAGATCCCCATAAAAAAGGGCGGAGAAGAGCCCGACGGCAAGGGAGGGGGCAAAGGGGATGCCCTTCTTTATCTTAAGACGATTTTCCAGTCTCTTTCCCGCCACCAACTTTCTGAGTTTAGCAATTTGGGCCCTAGTAAGACCAGAGGCCCTGCGCGGGTTGGTGAAGAAAACATCGGCCTTGGGGGGAGGGGCTATTCCCAGCGGGGCCTCTTCCCTCCCTATCCTCCCCCCCCTCTCATAGATGTATTCCGCTGGGATCATTCCTTCCTTCAGTTCCGTGATCTTGACTTCTTCGAAGAAAGGATGGCGTCCCCTCAGGAAACAGAAAAGGGCGTAGGCGAAAAGCAGGGGAAGGGTGAGGAGTACGGTGTTGAAGAGGATGGTGAGGGGAAAGAGGGGTAGACCGGAATAAGGGGGATTGGAATGTGGGGGTGTGTAGGAGGGTAGAAGGGCACCGAAGGCCGTGAGGAGTTTCACGTCCCCTCCCGCCCATCCCCCCAAGAGCCAGAGGAGGTAGGAAAGGGAGAAGGCCAGGATTGCCCCCATCATCCCGGAAAGGGCTAGGTAAAGATTCCCTTTCCATACCCCCAAGAAGAGATGGAAGAGGATTCCTATCCCTATCATGGGAAGGGTGAGGGTGTCCGGGATGATCCTATTCTTGAAAACATCCGTATAAATCGCCACCGTGGCCGTTAAAAGAGCCAGAGCAGTGGGGAGGAACTCCAGCACTTCTTTCCTCTCTCCTCTCCCACATTTAAGGCTCCCGTGATTCCCTTTTCGGTAGTTATTAAAAGTCATCCCTCCGAGGAGTAAGAATGGTTACTCGCCGAAAGGTAAAGGATTGGAGACCCATCCTTGGGGCGGCGGTGATTTTTTCCCTCATAGGTCTTGCTTTTTTCTCCGCCTATCTTTTCCTTTGGGCGAGGCCCGCCGCGGAGGATCTCAGGGAGGCCAAGACTTCGGCCTTACAACAGGTAGCTTCGGGTTTAGCAAGGGTACCGACGGATCAGGCAAAGACCTTGGCCCAACAGTTTTCCGCTAGGATAAAGAAGGCCAAGTCGGTCGGAGAGGTTGGATCCATCCTGGTGGAGGTCAACGCAGCCCTGGTGAGGGAAAGGACAAGGGAAAACCTTTTGAGGTTGGTAGAGCTCGCCTCCAACGGAACCTATCACTCCGCCTCCAACGTGTCCCTCCTTTCCTCCCTGGCTTCCGAGCTGAGGGCGGAGGTCAATTCGAAGAATACCCTTTCGGAGCTCCAAGTTATGCAGGAGGAAATAGGTAGGAGGGCCACCGCCGTCTGGAGGGAATACCTGCTCGGCCTCATCTCTTCCATAGAGAACGAAAGGGTAATCATGAAACACAATTCCCCCACTTCCTGGACTTACCTCACCAAGGAGAATGCCAGGGAGCTTGTGCTCTCCAGCGATTGGACCTTCCTCAGAGAATTACATTTCGAAGGGACGGAGGAGTTAGAGGTGCCCGTTCTCTCCCCCCTTAAAATGTCACCTTCCGTTCTCCCGGGCTCTAGGGTGAACCTCTACGTTTACGATCTCCAAAGGGATAACATGTTTCTGCTGGTGGGCAATGCCACCGTGACGAAGGTGATGAGTTCCGAAGCCGATCTCCGGACCATCAACTGGAATAGGACGGTGGGCACGACCTCCTCCTCCTATAGTATTGATATCTGGGAAACCCTCAAAGCGGCGGCAGGAGGATCCACGGAAGCCGAAGCCCTAAACCTCAAGGATTACCTCTTAAAGGTGCTTGGTTCCCTCCAGGGAGTGGGTGCAGGAAACCTGGACCTGACCATGGTATACTTGGTGAGGGTTCCCAGGGAGGCTGGGGAGCTCATCCTGAGATACGAGTTTTACCAGACCAACTTGAAGGACATAATTTTGGCTTTAGTGCTTTGAGTTGATTCTACCTTTTATCCCCAGGCGTCGAGGGAAATAAGGGGAGGAAGTGGTAGGAAAGGAAAAACGCAAGGAGATCGAGAGACTCCTGAGGCTTAAGGAAGAAAAGCCCGGGGGAAAGGAAGTCCTCTCCCGTTTGCTCGGTGAGACACCCGAAGTTTCCAAGCTTGAAGAAAGGAAGGCGGGTCCCCTCCTCTCCCCCGAAGTGAAGGGGAAGGTGGAGAAGGTTTTGGATAGGTATGGTACGGCAGAAATCCTAAAACTCGAAGGGGAGAGCCTTCCCCTCTACAGGTTGAGGATTCCAGAGCTAACACAGAAGGAAAGGGAATTGCTGGCCCTCTGTAAGAAAAAGGCAGTTGAGGAGATCAAGATCGATCCAGATAGCATAACGGATCCCTCCGAACGCCGTAGGATCTTCATGCAGGAACTCATGAAGATCCTGGAGAGGGAGAGCAAAGGAATGCGTTTGCCTTCGGGAAGGTTGAAAGAACTCTCCGAACTGGCCTTCCACGACATGATTGGTTATGGGCCCTTGGATTACCTCATCGCCGATGACAAGTTGGAAGACATCCTTGTGATAGGGGTGAACAAACCCGTTTACGTCTACCACAGCAGGTATGGGATGTGTTCCACCAACATCGTTTTCGAGGATGAGGACACGATAAGATACTACATAGACAAGATGGCAAGACTGGTGGGTAGGAGGATAGACCACCAAATGCCCCTTCTGGATGCCCGTCTTCCCGATGGTAGCAGGATCAACGCCACCATTCCTCCGGTTTCCCTGGAAGGTCCCACCCTCTCCATCAGGAAGTTCAGGAAGGATCCCCTCACCGTGGTGGATCTCATGAACTTCGGCACCCTTTCTCCCGAGGTGGGGGCCTTCCTCTGGCTTTTGGTACACGGTTTGGATGTCAAGCCTGCCAACATCCTCTTCTCGGGGGGAACGGGGAGCGGAAAGACCACCCTCCTGAATGCCGCCACCACCTTCGTTCCGGCACACGAGAGGATCATCTCGATAGAGGACAGCGTGAGTGGGGAGGCGGAGGTGCTGGCCAAGGTGGAGGGTAGGGTGATCAGGACCACGCTGGGTGAGCTGGTGGAAAGGGCCCTGCGGGAGAGGGGATGGAGGGCGGTCTCCGGTCACGAGGTGGGAGAGGCCCCCTGGGAGGTCCTGACCCTGGATGGGGAGGGTAAGGTGCGCTTCGAGAGGCCCAGCCTCTTCATCAGGCACTGGGTGAGGAAGCCGCTGGTCAGGATTCGCACGGCTACGGGGAGGGAGATCAGGGTTACCAAGGATCATTCCCTTTTTGGGGTGAGAGGAGGGGAGCTTCGTCCCATCAGGGGTGGGGAGCTGAGGATTGGGGACTATCTGGCGGTTCCGGGGAGAATCAGGATAGAGGGGGAAGACCCCACCTTCGATTTGACCAGCGATTCCAGGTTTGGGAGGTTCAAGCTGGCGGCCGACGGGGGGATGTACGTGCCCCACGCGACCTCCCCCCAAATCCTCCCCCCCAGGATCAAGCTGTGCGAGGAGCTGGGGATTCTGGCCGGTATCTGGTTGGCGGACGGTTTCTACGACAAGAACTCCGTGGGCTTTTCCGTCGGACAGAAGGGTGAGCTGGCCGAAACCGTGAGGAGGCTCGCCTCCCGGCTGGGGCTTAGGGTGCGAGAGCACAGCGACGGGCACTCCCTCCTCATAAACTCCGCCGTTTTCAAGACCTTCTTCCAGGAGGTGCTGGGGCTAAGGGAAGACCACGAGCGCAGGGTCCCGGAGGTTTTCCTCGGGGCCACGGAGGAGGTGGTGGCTGGGCTCCTGCGTGGTTACCTGAGCGCCAATGGATGCGTGACAAGATACGAGGTTCAGTTCTCTTCCGCCTCCCCAGCTCTCCTGCGGGACCTCCAGGCCCTCCTCCTCAGGTTCGGCATCATCTCCCGCCTGAGGCTGGAGGAGGGGATGGTGGGAAGCAACGGTGGGAGGGGGGTATACAGGGGTTCCATCTCCGGCGCCAGGTTCCTCCGCCTCCTGAGGGAGAAGATAGGGCTGATAGGGGAGGAAAAGAGGAGGAAGTTGGAGCAGGCCGCTTCCCGCAGGACGGGACAGGAAACGGATCCCCTCCCTCTCGCGGGGAGGTTGAGGGAGGAGCTGAGGGAGCATACAGCCGGGTTGGCCGGAAAGCTGGGGAAGAACCATTGGTTCCTCTCCCGCCTCAGGAGGGCCCTTCGGAGGGGGAGGGTGGGGAGGGAGGAAGTGCTGGTGCTGGGAGAGCTTTCCCCCGCCTTCAGGAGGACGTCCCTTTACAGGCTGGCCAGGAGCGATCTCTACTTCGACAGGGTCGTGGGCGTGGAAGAGGAGGAGTGGGAGGGATATGTCTACGACCTCAGCCTGCCCGAAACCCAGAGCTTCGTGTGCAACCAGATCCTCTGCCACAACACCGCGGAGCTTCAATTGCCCCATCCCCACTGGGTGAGGCTTGAGTGCGTTCATCCGTCCACCCACTTCGTGGACGGGGAGGGCGTGTTGAGGGAGGTGGGGAAGACCTTCGAGCTTGAGCTGAAGAGTCAGAGGGGGGAAATCCTTCTCTCGGGTGCCAATCTCTACCTCAGGAAGCCCAATCTGCTGCGGACTTTGCTGGCCACGGAGACTGCTCGCCTGAGGGTTTTCAGGGACAGGGTGGAGCTTTTGGGCAGAACGCACATACCCGAGTACTGGGTTAGGGTGAGAACCTCCGACGGTTCTGAGTTGAGACTAACCCCTGGTTCACCCCTCATCGCCCTCTCGGGAGGGAGAAAGGTGCGGGTGAGGGCGGAGGACCTGAGGCCAGGCGATTACCTCCCCGTCCTCAGGAGAATAAAGGCCAGGGGACGTGCTGTCGGGATTGACCCATACTCGATTTTTGGGCCCCGCTGGAGGGTCCCGAGCGAGGAGGCCCTCCCCAAGCTCCGGAGGCTGGTTGGGAAGCTCAAGAAGCGTGGGCTCACCAATCGGGAGCTGGCGAGGATGGCCGGGGTCTCCCTCAAGAGCTTGGAGGGCTTCCTCTACAAGAAGGGGAACCCGAACCACATTCCCCTAGGAGTTTTGATCAGGCTCTCAGAAGGTGTCGGGGAGAGACCCCCCCGTGTACGCATGCTGGTGGGGAGAAGGGGGAAAGTCCCGGTGAGGATTCCCGGGAAGGTGGACGAAGGGCTCTCCTATCTCGTCGGCGTCATCTCTGGTGACGGAAGTCTGGAGGAGTACCGGATAAAGATTTACCCTGGAAGGAGGATGGGTCGGATTTCCACCCTCTTCAGGGAGAGCTTCGGCCTGTTGCCAGTGGTGAGGAAGAGGGTGAGGAAAGGCAAGACCGAGTGGTGCTACGTGGTGGACTCTGCGGTGGTTAGCCACTTCTTCAGGAAGGTCTTTGGCCTGCCCGTGGGGAAGAAGGCGAAGTCGGTGAGGGTTCCGGAGGTAATCCAGAGGTCGGGAGAGGGGGTGATAGCCGCCTATCTCGCCGGGCTGGTCGACACGGATGGGTGCGTGGACTGGAGGAACAACAGGATCTTCCTGAGCACCTCGAGCCGGGAGCTGGCTTTCGGGGTGAGATACCTCCTCCTCCGGTTGGGGGTCTTCAGCAAGCTCCGGAGGAGGAAAGGTGGTTTCAAGCGGAGCTTCGGGTACCAGGTGGTGGTGAGCGGCGGGGAGAGCGAGAGCCTCGCCTCAAAGCTCCTCCCTTACCTGGAGGATCGTAATAGGAAGCGGGCCCGCGCCATGCTGGGGAGGGACTGGCAGCACCGTCCCAGGGGGGTCCTGGGGGGGGAGGGCGATGTCCTGTGGTGCAAGGTGGTGGAGGTGAGGAGGGAGAGGAACTGGCGGGCCACACCCTCCTATAACGTGGCCCCGGCTTCCTCCCATTATTACCCGGCGGGGGAGACGGGTCTGATAGCCACCAACCCCAACACCCGTCCCCCCAACATCGAGGGGCGCGGGGAGATCACCATGGACGATCTCGTTAAAAATGCCCTCCGCATGAGACCCGATCGGATCGTGGTGGGGGAGGTAAGGGGGCCCGAGGCCAGGACGATGTTCACGGCCATGAACACGGGACATAATGGCGCCCTCTTCGATACCTCGGTCATTCAGTTCCCCGATGGAAGCCACAGGCTGATCGGGGAGGTATGCGAGGAGCTCTTCCGAAAGTACGCCGGAAGGGAGAGGAAGTACGGGGACCTGGAGTTCATCGAACTTGAGGAGGGGGACAGGTTCGACGTGGTCAGCGTGGACGGGAGGCTGAAGGCGGGCGTGCACACCGTGACGAGGGTCTGGCGCAGGAAGGTCAGGAAGGGAGAGAAGATGGTTAGGATCCTGACGAGGTCCGGTCAGGAAGTGATCCTCACGAGGAACCACCCGCTCTTCACCATAGCGGGAGGTGAGGTGGTGAGAAAGGAGGCAGGCTCCCTGAAACCCGGGGAGTTCGTGGCCTGCCTGCTCTCCCCTCCCGTGGAGGAGAGGGAACCGCGGGTGGACCTGGAGCTCTTCAGAGGCCTGAGCCGGTATCTCCTTGTGCCGGACGGGGAGGGAGAGGTCACCTTCCTCGGGAGGAGGTACAGGAAGGTCCCGAACAATGGGGGTGAGGAGCTTTGGAGGGCGGAGTTCATGCTGAGCCCCAACAGCCATCCCGTGCGCATCCCCTCTTCCATTTCCACTGAGCTGGCTTACCTTGCCGGGGTGGTGTGCGGGGACGGGTACCTCTCGTCCGACGGGTACTTCACCTCTGTGACCTTTGACGACGAGGAGTATCTGGAGGAGTTCATCAGGTGCGCCAGGATTTACCTGCCGGGCTACGAGTTCCGGGGGAGGAGGGAGGGGAAGTTCTGCAGACTGGACCTGGGGTCCAAGATTTTCTCCGAGGTGCTGGCTAAGGTCTTTGGAATCCCCAGAGGGAGTAAAGCCGCCAGCTGGACCGTGCCCGATCTCGTGCTGGTGCGGAGGGAGATCCTCTCGAGCTACCTGGCTGGGCTCTTCGATGCCGATGGGTCGGTGGATGCGGGGACCCCTTCCATCATGCTCACCACCAAGAGCGAGGAGGGAGCGAGGAAAGTCTGGTACGGTCTGCAGAGGCTGGGCATTCCGGCCGTGGTGAGGAAGTACGAGAACGGGGGGAAGGGCGCGCTTTACCGGGTCATGGTCAGGGGAGTGGAGAACCTGGAGAGATTTCTGAGGACCATCCCCATGCACCACGGACGCAAGCGGAGGGAGCTTGAGAGGGTGGTCAGGGAGCAGAGGTCGTATCGTGGGACCTACGTGGAGAGGGTGCCGGGGGTAGGGGAGAGCCTCAGGAGACTGAGGGAGTCCCTGGGACTGAGCGTGGCGGAGCTCTCCAGGAGAGCTTCCAGGTACTGGAGGGTGAGCGAGAGCCTCATCCGCCACCTCGAGAAGGGGAGGAGCCTGGCGGTGGGCAGGAGGGCCTTGGGCGCCATGGCATCCGCCATGCTGGAGGAGGCGAAAAAGAGGGGGGATGTGGGGGCAGTGGAGGTTGCGTGCAAGCTCGGTTTGCTGGCATCTTCGGACGTTTACTGGGATGAGGTGGAGAGGGTGGAGGAGGTGGAGCTGGAGGGAAAGACCGTTTACGACCTGACGGTGGAAGAGGACCACAACTACGTGGCCAACGGGGTCCTAGTTTCTAACTGTATGGGTACCCTACACGCCAACAGTGCGGCTGAAACCATCACCCGCCTCACCGAACCACCCATGAGCGTTCCACCCATCATGATTCCAGCGCTGGACGTGATCGTGATGCTCCAGCGCATCTATCATAGACAGAAGGGGCACATCCGAAGGATCACGGAGATAGCCGAAATCACGGGCTTGGAGGGGGGTAAGCCCCAGCTCAGCAGGATCTTCAAGTGGAATCCAAGAACGGACAGGGTGGAGCCCACGGGAGTCCCCCTGAAGTTCAGGCAGGTTCTTTCGGAGCTCAGCGGGAGGAGCGGGACGGAAATAGAGCTGGAGCTCAAGAGGAGGGCCATGGTGCTCGAGTGGATGAGGCAGAAGGGGATAAGGAACGTGTTCGAAGTGGGGAAGGTCATTCAGGAGTACTACCAGGATCCTGAGGGTCTGCTCAAGAAGGTGAAGGGGGGGTAAGGTGGGGGGGAAGCGGGGTAGGCTCTCCCGGTGGTTCTCGAGGGTGGGGGGAGGGGTGATGAGGACGGGGGAGGTGGTGAGCAAGGCGAGGGATTTAGCCAGGCTCGGACCCCCCAAGGAAGACGAGATGACGAGGAGGCTGAGGGAGCTGAAGGAGCTGGAGCTGAGGGTGGAAGAGGAAAGGAGGGAAGCCGAAAGGGAAAGCAGGGAAAGGAGGTTGAGGGAGGAAAGGAAGGAGGAACTGAGGAAACCCCTCTCCGAACGTCTTTCCCAGACCTTCTACGGACCCCTTAGGCACCCGGCGGAGAGGCTCATGGGCTTCTTCAAGGGGATAGACCAAGATCTTTACCGTGCGAACCTCCCCCTTTCACCGGAGAGGTATGTTTCCCTGGTGCTGGGAGTGAGCATTTTGGTAGCCCTCTTCTCCTTCCTTTTTTCCTTCCTCCTCTTTTCCACCTTCCTAGCCCTCTTGGTGGCCCCCCTCTCCTTCCTCTTCTCCTTCACGTTCGGCAGGATTTATCCCAGGAGCAGGGTGAAGAGCCGGGCGGTGGCCATCAACAGGGAAATGCCCTATGCGCTCAGGCACATGGCCACCCATCTCTCCTCTGGAATAGGTCTTCCGGAGAGTGTGACCTCGGTGAGCAAGGCCAACTACGGTGTGCTCTCGGAGGAATTCGGAAGGGTAGTGAGGGACATGAATGGGGGAATGAGCATGGAGGAGGCACTCACCTCCCTGGCCCAGAGGGTGGAGTCCGAACCCCTGAAGCGCTTCGTCAGACAGGTGGTGAGGACCCTGAGGGTGGGAGGGGATCTCTCCCATCTCCTCAATTCTTTGGCGGATGAAACTTCCTTCGAGATGCGTATGAAACTCAGGGACTACACCCAGTCCCTGAACATGTTGACCCTGATCTACATGTTCGCCTCTTCGGTGGTTCCAGCCCTTCTCATCATCATGACCACCGTGACCTCCGGGATGGGAGGGGCTGCCATGAGCACCCAGTCCGCCGCCGTCCTCTTCCTCCTCCTGGTACCCTTCCTCCTCGTGGTTTTCCTCTTCATGGTGAAAAGGTTCGAGCCGAGGTTGTGAAATGGGGATGGTGAAGAGGGCAGCGGAGATTTCCAAACGCTTCCTGCCCAGCGGGTTCCTGGAGAAGATAGATCGCAAACTCCTCTCCACGGGCATCCTCTTGAGTGCGGAGGAATATGCTGGGATCTGTTTTCTCTTTTCCTTGGTGGGGGGGGTGGTGGCGGGGAGTTTGGCCTTCCTCTTCCTCTCCCCCTCCCTCTTTCTCCCCTTCTTCCTCTTGGGAGCCGTGGCGACCTTCTTGGGTGGAACCTTTGGTGTTCCTTCCTATCTCGTCCAGCGGAGGGCGGCCAAACTGGAGAGGGAACTCCCCGATGCGCTCAGACAAATGGCCAGCACCCTGAGGGCGGGAATGAGCATAGACGTGGCGATGGAGGAAGTAGCTAGGTCGGGCTATGGGGTGCTCTCGGCGGAGTTCGAAAGGGCCTTGGCGGAGGTGAGGAGGGGACGTCCGTTGGTGGAAGCCCTTTGGGCCATCTCCCTTAGATCCGGCTCACCCCTTTGCGAGAGGGCCTTCGGACTCCTCATAGAGGGCATAGAAAGGGGGGTGGCTTTGGCGGATGTCCTTCAGGCCGTCGCGAGGGACATCGGGGAAGTCCATGCCCTCCAGAGGGAAAGGAGGGCCACCACCACGCAGCAGGTCCTTTTCCTGGTGGCAGTTTCCCTCTTTGCCTGCCCCTTCATCTTGGGGCTCACCGTTTCCATAGGGAAGGGGGGAGGGGGGGTGAGGATGCCGGAGGGTATGGACTTCATCGTGTTGGGTTATATCCTCATCCAGGCCTCCCTCTGTTCCTTGGCAGTGGGAATCGTGAGGTACGGAAAGGTGTCCAAGGGACTCACCTTCCTCGTTCCCTTCGTGGTAGCAGCAGCACTGGTATTCAAACTCTCAGGTTTTCTGGTATGAAGGAGTAAAATTTTAGAAGAAGAAGCAGTCCACAAAATTAAGGGTGAGATTTTGGCAGTCTCAGAAGTAGAGAGGGGACTGCCGGCGGTTTGCAAGTTCT
This sequence comes from Candidatus Hadarchaeales archaeon, assembly GCA_038736355.1. Classification (NCBI taxonomy): domain Archaea; kingdom Methanobacteriati; phylum Hadarchaeota (SeqCode); class Hadarchaeia (SeqCode); order Hadarchaeales (SeqCode); species Hadarchaeales archaeon (SeqCode). Next base: position 24,753 of record JAVYML010000001.1, on the reverse strand, counting down.
GCGGGTACTGGGAGAGGGTGAGTTCTCTGGTGAGGGGACTGGAGGGGAGGATGGAGGATTATCTTTCCAAGCTGAGGTGGGCACAGGCGGAGCTCGAAAACCTCCTGAAGAGGATGGAAAGGGAAAGGGAGGAGGCTTCACAGGCAGCCCTCGGGAGGCTGGTTTTGAGGCTCCTCGAGGTGCTGGATAACTTCGAGAGGGCCCTGAAGAACAAGGAGGAGGGAAAGGCCTTCGCGGAAGGGGTGGAGATGATCTACAAGCAGCTTCTGAAGGTGCTGGAGGAAGAAGGGCTGGAACCCATCCAAGCGGTGGGTAAGAAGTTCGATCCCTTCCTCCACGAAGCGGTGGATCGGGTGGAAATACCTGGGATGGAGGAGGGGACGGTGGTGGAGGAACTCCAGAGGGGGTATAGGTTTAGGTCGAAGATCCTGAGGGCCTCGAAGGTGAGGGTGACCAAATCCTGAGGGAGGTGGGTGGATGCCCGAAAAGATCATAGGGATAGACTTGGGTACTTCCAACTCCGCAGCCGCAGTCCTTCAGGGTGGAAGGCCCGTGCTCATCCCCAGCGCCGAGGGTCTCACACCCTATGGGAAGATGTTTCCCTCCTATGTGGCCTTCACCCCAGATGGACAGCTCCTGGTGGGTGAGCCCGCCAGGAGGCAGGCTGCCCTTAACCCCGAGCGCACGGTGACGGGATTCAAGAGGAAGATGGGAACGGACTACAAATACAAGATAGGGGATAAGGAGTACACCCCCCAGCAACTTTCAGCCTTCCTCCTCCAGAAGATCAAAAGGGATGCGGAGGCCTTTCTGGGACAGGAGGTAAAAAAGGCGGTAATCACAGTCCCCGCCTACTTCAACGACAACCAAAGGCAGGCCACCAAGGATGCGGGTACGATAGCTGGATTGGAGGTGGTGAGGATCATCAACGAACCCACCGCAGCCTCCCTCGCTTACGGGCTGGACAAGCTGGATAAGGAACAGAAGATCCTGGTTTTCGACTTGGGTGGAGGAACGTTGGACGTTACCATCCTGGAATTCGGAGGAGGGGTTTTCGAGGTGAAGAGCACGAGCGGGGATACCCAGCTCGGTGGAACGGACATGGATGAGGCCATAGTGAGGTACCTCTGCGAGGAGTTCAGGAAGAAGGAAGGGGTGGATTTGACCAAGGATAAGATGGCGATGATAAGACTCAGGGAGGCGGCGGAGAGGGCCAAGATAGAGCTTTCGACCACTCCCATAACGGAAATCAACCTCCCCTTCATTTATTCCGATTCCACCGGGCCCAAGCACCTGAGGATGGAATTGACTAGGGCAAAGCTGGAGGAGCTGGTTAGACCGATCGTTGAGAGGTGCAGGCCCTGCGTGGAGCAGGCTTTGAAGGATGCGAAGCTCACACCCGAGGAGATAGACAAGGTAATCTTGGTGGGTGGGCCCACCCGCATGCCCATCGTCCAGCGCTTTGTGGAGGAACTCCTGGGAAAAAAGGTGGAGAGGGGGGTGGATCCAATGGAGTGCGTGGCCATGGGGGCGGCCATTCAGGCAGGGGTAATCGCGGGGGAGCTGAAGGACATCCTTCTTCTGGATGTTACTCCCCTCACCCTAGGCATCGAAACTCTGGGTGGTATCTTCACTCCCATCATTCCCAGGAACACCACCATTCCAACTAGGAGGAGCCAGATCTTCACCACGGCCACGGACTTCCAGACGGCCGTGACCATCCACGTGCTCCAAGGAGAAAGGCCGATGGCAGCGGATAATGTCTCCTTGGGACGTTTCGACTTGGTGGGGATACCCCCAGCTCCCAGAGGGGTTCCCCAAATAGAGGTAATCTTCGACATCGATGCCGATGGTATCTTGAAGGTTACGGCTAGGGATTTGGCAACGGGAAAGGAACAGGCTATCAAGATCACCGCACCGATGAAACTCTCGAAGGAGGAAATAGAGAGGATGATAAAGGAGGCAGAACAGTTCGCGGAGCAGGATAGGAAGAGGAGGGAAGAGGCGGAACTCAGGAACGAAGCCGATTCCCTCGCCTATACCGCCGAGAAGACGGTGAAGGAGCTTGGGGAGAAGCTTTCCGAGGAGGAAAGGAGGGGAATAGAGAAGGCAGTGGAGGAACTCAGGGAGGCTTTGGCTGGAAAGGACATAGGGAAGGTCAAGGAAAGGATGGAGGCTCTCAAAAAGGTGCTGGGAGAGGCCACTTCCAGAATTTACCGTTCTTCCGGAAGGGAGAAACAAGATTGAGGAAACATGAAGGACTACTACGAAATCTTGGGCGTCAGCAGGAACGCCAGCAAGGAGGAAATAAAGAGGGCCTACAGGGAGCTGGCGATGAAGTACCATCCCGACAGGAACAAATCACCCGAGGCGGAGGAGAAGTTCAAGGAAATTTCTGAAGCCTATGCCGTTCTTTCCGATGACCAGAAGAGGGCGGAATACGATAGGTGGGGACATGTGGGTTTCACGGGAAGGTACAGCACGGAGGATTTGCTCAGGGATTTCGACTTCGATCTCCTGAGGGGCTTCGGTTTTTCCGATCTGGACCGCATCTTCGAGATCTTCTTCGGGAAGAGGGAAAGGGGTGGAAGGGATTTGGTGGGGGAGGTGGAGTTGGAGTTGGAAGAAGTGGCCTTTGGAGGTGAAAAGGAGGTGGAAGTGGAAAGGATGGAGGAGTGTTCTTCCTGTTCCGGTTCCGGGGCTGCTCCTGGCGGTCTTCGGATCTGCGGGTCCTGTGGTGGATCGGGATGGAAGGAGTTCACTAGGAATCTGGGAACCCTCTTCACCAGTGTGAGGACCTCCTGTCAGGCGTGCGGAGGGGTGGGAAAGGTAGTGGTGAAACCATGTGGGGAATGCAGGGGTTCGGGTAGGGTGGTGAGAAAGAAAAAGGTCAGGGTGAGGATTCCCCCGGGCGTGGAGGAAGGTTCCGTGCTTAGGGTGAGGGGAGAAGGTGAAAGGGGAGAAAGGGGTCCGCCGGGCGACCTCTACCTCACCGTGAAAATCAAAAAACATCCACTGTTCGAGCGTGTAGGGAGCGACCTCCTCTACGAGCTTCCTTTGACCCTTCCCCAAGCGGCCTTGGGATGCACGGTGGAGGTGCCCACCCTCAGGGGAAAAACCACCCTCCGCATTCCTCCCGGAACCCAGTGCGGTCATATCTTCAGGATCAGGAGGGAAGGAATGCCCAGACCTGAGGGGGGAAGGGGGGATTTACAGGTGAGGGTGGTGATCAAGGTGCCCACCCATCTGACGGAGGAACAGAAGAGGTACCTGAGGGAGTACGAGAGGATCTTCGGTTCCTAGAGGTATCCCTATTTAGGGCCTTGGTTAAGAGAGGGTGATGTCAATCCTCCTCGTTCGTCCTTCGAAGCTCGAGGGAGAAGTTAGGGCCCCTCCCTCGAAAAGCTATACCCACCGGGCGGCCACCCTCGCCCTCCTGGCAGAGGGGGAAAGCAGGATACTGAATCCCCTCGAGAGCTTAGACACGGGAGCCACCCTCGAGGCCTGCGAGTTGCTCGGTGGGGAGGTTTCGGTTTTGGAGGGTAGGGAGTGGAGGATAAGGGGTACCGAGGGCGAGCTCAAACCCCGTACCAAGCTCATAGATGCGAAGAACTCCGGTACCACCCTCAGACTCATGACGGCCGTGGCCTCCCATTCCCCCTCCCTCATCAGACTCACAGGCGACGAATCCCTGAGGAGACGTCCAATGGGTCCTTTGGTGGAGGCCCTCAAGGAGCTGGGGGTGGAGGCGAGATGCGAGGGGGAGGGGGGAAGACCACCGGTCGTGGTGGGGGGAGGGATGGTGGGTGGGGAAGTGGAGATTACGGGGGAGGTCAGTTCCCAGTTCATCTCGGCCCTCCTCCTTTCCTGTCCTTATGCCGAGGAGGAGGTGAAACTCACCGTGGTGGGGAAGCTACGTTCCCGTCCTTACATAGAGCTCACCCTTTCCCTCCTGGAAAAAGTCGGTGCTAGGATCAGGAGGGATACGAGGCTTACCGAATTCAGGATCCCTGGTGGACAGCTCTTCCGTCCGCTTTCCCTCTCCATTCCCGGAGACTACTCGTCGGCAGCTTTCGTGTTGGGAGCGGGGGCTTTGGTGGGCTCAGAAGTAAAGGTGAGCAACTTGGATCCCCAAGATCCCCAAGGGGATAGGGCCATCGTGAAGTTGTTGGAAGAATTCGGGGCTGAGGTGGAGTTCGGGGACCATACCCTCACCGTGAGGGGGGCGGAAAAGTTGGAGGGGATGGAGGTTGATTGCGGAGATCATCCCGACTTAGTACCCATCTTGGCCGTGCTCGGATCCGTGGCGGAGGGAAGGACGGTCCTCACCAACATCCCCCATCTCCGCTTGAAGGAGACGGACAGGCTCCATGCCCTCTCCTCCGAGCTCAGGAAAATGGGGGCTGAGGTGAAGGAGCTTCCGGACGAACTCAGGATAAGGGGGGTTAAGAAGCTCAAAGGTGCCAGAGTAAACTCCTTTGGAGATCATAGGATGGCCATGGCTTTGGCGGTGGCTGGTTTGGTGGCAGAGGGGACCACCGTGGTGGAGGGGGCGGAGTCCATACCCGTTTCCTATCCTTCCTTCGTTTGGGACATGAAGAGACTCGGGGCCAAAATGGAATACCTTTAGACGGTTCTTTTAGGGTGGCCCTTCCTTTCTTATGACGATGGGGAGTCTGTTCGGCAGGAAGTTCAGGGTCATGACCTTTGGGGAATCCCATGGTCCAGCCGTGGGGGTGGTGGTGGAGGGAGTACCGGCGGGTCTTCCCCTACGGGAGGAGGATATCCAGAAGGAGCTGGATAGGAGGAGGCCAGGACAGAGTCCCGTGAGTAGTCCTAGGCAGGAAAGGGACAGGGTGGAAATCCTTTCCGGAGTCTTCCAAGGCAAGACCACAGGTGCACCCCTTTGTCTGATGGTGAGGAATGAAGGGGCGGATTCCTCTGCCTACGAGCAGGTGAGGACGAAACCCCGTCCGGGGCATGCCGATTTGACCTACTTCCTGAAGTACGGATATGTGGACTGGAGGGGAGGGGGTAGATCGTCGGGGAGGGAAACCGTTGGGAGGGTGGCGGCGGGAGCGGTGGCCAAGCTCCTCCTCTCCTTCGAGGGGGTGGAGGTCCTGGGGCACACCCTTGAGGCCGCGGGGATAAGGGTGGAAAGGGAGGTGGAGGATTGGGAGATAAGGGAGAACGTGGAGCGCAATCCCATGAGATGCGCCGATCCGGAGGTTGCCAAAAGGATGGAGGAGGCCGTGCTCGAATGTGCCAGACTGGGGGATAGCACGGGAGGGGTGGTGGAAGTCAGGGCCATAGGGGTTCCTCCCGGGCTGGGGGATCCCGTCTTCAACAAGCTGGATGCGGACATAGCCCATGCCATGATGTCCATAGGAGGGGTGAAAGCGGTGGAAATTGGGGAGGGGACGAAGTTCGCCAGGATGAGGGGTTCGGAGGCCAACGATCCCATCGTGCTCAGGGAAGGAAGGATCACCACCCTCACCAACAAGGCAGGGGGAATCTTGGGTGGGATAAGTGTGGGTACCCCCATCGTGGTTCGTCTGACGGTCAAGCCCACTCCCTCGATTTCCCTCCCCCAGCGTACGGTGGATTTGGAGAGAATGGAAGAGACGGTGTTGGAGTTGAGGGGGAGGTTCGACCCCAACCTCTGCCCGAGGGTAGTGCCCGTGGCGGAAGCCATGCTGGCCATGGTGCTGGTGGATCACATGCTCTTGGCGGGGAAGCTCCATCCGGATAGGTGGGGTGGGAGAGGTTGAGGGGGAGGGCTTCTGCCTGTGGTTCTGCCACCGTGATAAATGCCCTCTCAACGGGAAAGGGAGGGGCCTTTGCCGTGGAGCTTAGGGTGGAAGCGGAGGTGGAACTGATAGAGGGTGGGAAGGGGGTAAAGGGAGAGGTGAGGGGGGCTAGGGAAAGCCCCTCGTTGGTGGAGAGATGCGTGAGGAAAGTCTTGGAAAGGGAGGGTTTGTGGGGGGAGTATGGGGCGAGGGTAAAGACGACAGCAGGGGTCCCCATTGCGGTGGGACTCTCCAGCAGCAGTGCCGCCAGTAATGCTGCGGTGCTGGCCACCTTCGATGCCTTGGGAAAGAAACCCAAGGCGAGGGAGGTTCTCGAACTGGCCATTCAGGCTTCGTTGGAGGAGGGTGTGACCCTTACGGGTGCCTTCGACGATGCCGCCGCTTCTTACTTGGGGGGAGGGGTATTGACGGATAACCTGAGGAGGAGGATCCTCAGGAGGTTTGAGGTCGATCCCGAGCTGGAGGTACTCGTCCACCTTCCTCCCCACAAACTCTACACCTCCCAGGTGAGGAGGGAGACCTTAAGGCCGATAGTTGGAATGGTGGAACAGCTGCATCGCCAAGCCCTGCTGGGAAACATCTGGGGGGCCATGACGGTGAACGGCCTCTTGTATGCACAGGTGCTGGGGCATGATCCCTCCGTGGCCCTCGAAGCCCTCTCCTTGGGAGCTTTGGCGGCAGGGCTCACGGGGAAGGGTCCAGCCACCGTGGCAGTTTGCGAGCCCTCCAAGACACGACGTATAAAGGAGGCTTGGGAAAGGAGGGAGGGTAGGGTGCTTTTAACCCGGCCCTCCCCGGAAGGGGCGAGGGTGGGGTAGTGTCCGCTCCCGAACGAAAGGGGAAGGGACTGGAAGAATTGAGGGCGGAGATAGACGAAATAGATCGTCAGCTCGTGGGGCTTTTGGCCCGCAGAATGGAACTGGCGGAGGAAATAGCGAGGGTGAAGGAGTTGGAAGGAAGACCCCTGAGGGATGAGAGGAGAGAAGCCGAGGTAATAGAAAGGGCCAGAAAAATGGCCAAGGAGCTCCGTTTGGACCCGGAGATCGCCGAGACCGTCATGAGGGTGATCATTTCCCGATCCACCCAAAAACAAGCCGAGAGGCTTCGTGGGCCCGAGTGGTGGGAGCACCTCAACAGGGTCTTCAGGGAATATCCCGCCCAGCTCCAGGTAGCGAAGGTTCTCTTCTCCCATGGTCTAAGGGTGGGGGAGGGGGGAAAGGTCATGTGCAAGAACTTGAGGGTACCCTCCGTGCAGGTGGCGAAGGAGGCAGGAGTGGACAGGAGGACCGTGGAAACTACGGCCATGACCCTCCTCGGGGATGAGAAACTTGGTCCCCTCTTCTCCAACCTCGAACCCTTTCCCTACCTCAAAACCGTGGCGCACCACCTGGGGTTGGGGGTGGTGGAGATCACGGCGGAGGATGCCACCAAACCAGGTATCCTCCACGAGGTGGCGGAAGTCCTTTCTAAGTTCAAGGTGAGCGTGAGGCAGGTGGTGGCAGACGATCCCTACCTCGTTCCCTTTCCCAAGATCACGATAGTAACCGACCAACCCCTGAAGGGAAAGGTCATAGAGGAGCTCAGGGCTTTGCCCAGCGTGCACAGCGTGATCGTTTACTAGGGAACAACTAAATTAGGTGGAAAGTTGGAAAAAGAAAGGGATGACACCCATCTTCACGGTTAGACCCATCGAGATGGAATCAGGATACAACCTGATCCTCCTCCACGAACGTGATGCAGAAGAGCTGGGGCTTTATGTCGGAGATAGGGTAAAGCTCTCCACCCCCTCCTCCTCGGTGGTGGCGGCCGTGAACCTCACGGGAAAGATGGTGGAAAGGGGGGAAGTGGGAACCCTGCTGGAGGTCTCGAGGGGATTGGGATTGAAGAAGGGGGATAGGGTAACGGTCTCTCCCCTTCCCCCTCCCCCTTCGGTTGAGGCCATAAGGAAGAAGATGGAGGGAAAGCGTCTCACGCATGAAGAAATAGGGGAAATAATCAGGGACATCGTCCAAAACAACCTCACCCCCACGGAGATTTCCGCCTTCGTGGTGGCGGAATACACGAGGGGAATGTCCATGGAGGAGATAGTTTCCCTTACCCTTCACATGGTGGAGACGGGAGAAAAATTGAGGCTGGAGAGGGGACCGGTGGTGGATGTTCATAGCATAGGAGGGGTCCCGGGGAACAAGTATGCACTGGTGACGGTTCCCTTGGCAGTGGCGGGGGGTTTGACCGTACCCAAGACCAGCAGCAGGGCCATCACGAGTGCCGCTGGCACGGCCGATGTGATGGAGGTTCTAGCCAACGTGAGTTTCAGTCTGGGAGAAATCAAGGAGATCGTGGAAAGGGTGGGAGGAATAATCGCTTGGGGGGGTTCAGTCAATCTAGCCCCAGCCGATGATCTCCTGATAAGGACCGAGCGGGTATTGCGTATCGATCCACCCTGCCAGATGTTGGCGAGCGTGATGGCCAAGAAGCTGGCAGAGGGAGCCCAGTACATCCTCATAGATTTGCCCACAGGCCCCGGTGCGAAGGTGAGGGAAATGGAAGAGGCACGTTCGCTAGCCCAGGATTTCATGGAACTGGGAAGGAGGTTACGCGTGAGGGTGGAGGTGGCCCTGACCTATGGTGGTCAGCCGTTGGGGAGGACGGTTGGTCCGGCCTTGGAGGCTAGGGAGGCCCTGGAAGCCCTTAGGGGTGAAGGTCCCAACAGCCTAAGGGAGAAGGCACTGAGCCTGGCGGGTGTGATGCTGGAGATGGGGGGGAAAGCCCCGCTCGGAAGGGGGAAAGAGGTGGCTTGGGAGCTCTTGAAATCGGGAAAGGCGGAGGCCAAGATGAGGGAAATGATCGAGGCCCAGGGAGGAGATCCCAAGGTGAAGCCCGAGGACCTCCCAGTGGGGGATAAAAGGTTCACGGTGGAGGCTCCTCTCGATGGCTATGTTACCCATATCTACAACGAGAGGATCACGGCCATAGCCTGTGCGGCGGGAGCGCCAAGGAGTAAGGGAGCAGGAGTGAAACTCTTCGTGAAAAGAGGGCATAAAGTTAATAGGGGGGAAAAGTTGTTTGAAATTTATGCAGAACATGAGGGCAAGCTCGAGGAGGCGTTGAAGGTGGTCTCGCGCAGTTTCCCGATGAGGATAGAGGGAATGATGCTGGAAAGACTCACGGACAGACCGAGGGAGTGGTAGGGTGTGGACTACTCCAAAGAGGTTCGCACTGGTTTCGGCTAGTGCTGAAGGACCCTTTGAGCTAGTGGCCTTGGACAATGCTTTGAGGAAGGCGGGGGTAGGGGAGCTCAACCTCATTCCCGTATCCAGCATCCTCCCCCAAGGTTGTGTCCTTTCCGAGCTTCCCTCCCTTCCACCGGGGACCCTCACACCGGTGGTCATTTCGAAGATCTGTAGCTCCACCCCCGGTCAGAAAATAGCCGCTGCCCTAGGGGTGGCCATGAGCGAGAATTCCCATGGCATGATTTCCGAATACCACGATATCGGGGTCTCGGAAAGGACGGCCGGTAAGACTGCAGAGGCCATGGTGAAATACATGATGGAGGAAAGGGGATTAGAACCCACTAAGGTCACTTCCGTTTCAGCAGGTCACGTGGTGAAGCATCACGGGGCAGCAGTGGCCATAGCCGTCTTCCTTCCCTAAGAAAAATCCTAGAAAAAGCGGGAAGTCTATCAGTCACTTTCCGTTTCCGTCTCAGTCTTCTCCCCGCCACCCTCCTCTCCCGTCTTGGGTGAGGGGAAAGATTTCTTGGCGGCGGCGATGACATCGTCTATTCTGAGGATCATGATGGCGGCTTCCGCCGCGGATTTGATGGCCTGCGTCTTCACCCTCAGGGGTTCACAAACCCCTAGCTTTCTCATGTCCTCCACCTTTCCGCTGTAAACGTCCACCCCATAGTACTTGCCATCGGGCTTGGCATGCTTGGCCCTGAGCTCTACCAGAACATCCACGCTGTCCATACCTGCGTTCTCGGCCAAGGTCTTCGGAATGATTTCCAGGGCATCCGCGAAAGCTTTCACGGCTAGGGCTTCCCTCCCGCCTACCGTGTCTGCATAATCCCTCAGCCTAGTGGAGAGGGCCATCTCAGGAGCTCCTCCTCCATACACGTACTTGCCATCCTCCACCACGGCTGCCACCACTCCTAGGGCATCGGTCAGGCCCCTCTCTATCTCATCGGTGACGTGTTCGGAACCTCCCCTCACCAGGATACCCACAGCCTTCGGGTTCTCACAATCCCTCACGAAGATGAACTTCTTGTCACCGATCTTCCTCTCCTCTACCACCCCAGCCTTTCCAAGCTCTGCGGGTGTCAGGTCATCCAAGTTGGTCACAATCTTTCCTCCAGTGGCCCTCGCGAGCTTCTCCATGTCAGACTTCTTCACCCTCCTGGCGGCCAGGATCTTGGCCTTGGCGAGGTAGTGTTGGGCCAAATCGTCTATTCCCTTCTGGCAGAAGACCACGTTGGCCCCCACAGAGGAGATCTTCTCCACCATCTCCTTGAGCATCTTTTCCTCCTGGTCCAAGAAGGCCCTGAGCTGTTCCGGCCTGGTAACCCTTATTTCGGCATCGGTCTCCGTCTTCTTTATCTCCAAGGGCAAATCGAGGAGGGCGATTTTCGCATTCTTCACCACTTCAGGCATGCCCGGGTGAACCCTTTCCTTGTCCAAAATGAGACCATTCACGAGTTGGGAATCTTCCATGCTTCCTCCAGCCTTTTTCTCTATTCCCACGTAGTCGAGATCAACCCTGTACTTTCCATCGGTCTTATCGGCAATCCTCCTGATGGCCTCCACGGCCAGGTCGGCCAGCTTTTCCCTGGCTCCCTCCGACTTCTTCCCCGTCATGGAGGTCATGGCGATCTTGCGTAGGGTTTCGGTGTCATCGATGGAAGTCTGTTCGGCCAACTCCTCCAAGATTTCCTTGGCCTTATCGGCGGCCATCCTATAACCGGTAACGATGATCATGGGATGAATGCCCTGATCCAAAAGTCTTTCGGCCTGGTGAAGGAGGGCTCCGGCCAACACCACCGCCGTGGTGGTTCCATCCTTCACCTCTTCATCCATGGTTTTGGCCACTTCCACCATCATCTTGGCGGCTGGATGCTCCACATCCATTTCCTTCAAGATGGTGACACCATCGTTGGTGACCGTGACATCTCCCAGGGTATCGACCATCATCTTATCCATTCCCCTGGGACCGAGGGTGGTCCTCACGGCTTCAGCCACTATCTTGGCTGCAGCGATGTTCATGCGCTTAGCATCCCTTCCCACCAGCCTCGTCGCACCCTCCGGCAGGATGAGGATGGGCTTAGTTGCCATGATTATCACCTAGAACTCGATAGCTCATATTGGAAATGAAACATCTTCCTTTTATGCTTTTCGGTAATGATTCACCTCGGAGTGGGAACGGTGGGAAGTTTCAGGAAGGAAGAAAGGGGCAGGAGTTCTGCTCCCGTGAAGATAAGCCAGCCCATCACGCACATGAGAAGGGAATGTTTGAGTCCATCCCTTATCCTACCGGTCCTGAACTGTCCAGCCAGGATGCCCAATGCAAATCCTTGTATCAGTACGGCATGATAGAAGAGGGTTTTCACCAGCTCCGGGTTGATGGGGCTGATCCCTATCCCCATCCCGCCTGGCATTTCTATGTTCTGGGTGGGAAGGGCCGGAACAAAAACCACCACCATTCCGACGGCCGTGATGGTGAAAACGGCGAAGATCATGTAGGCTATCAGGACATAGGTGAAGGTTTGCGCCCTGCGCTCCCTCTTCAGGAGAACCTCCGTCGAAACATCCTTGGCGAGCACGTTTAACACATCGCCTATGTTGCTAGTGGCGGCGCTGGCGACGTTCATGACCGAAATCACTCTCATGAGGAGCCCGCTCTTGATCCTCCTCTCCATTTCGGAAAGGGCCTGAGAGGCCGAACTTCCCCACTCTATATCCCTCTTCACCTTGGCCAACTCGGGAGCCAAAGCGCCGAAGCGTTCGGGTGGGAGGGTTCTGATGGCTTTGGCTGGAGGCAGGCCGGAAGAGACGGCAGCGGCCAAGGAGGAGAGGTAATCGGGGGTGATGGTGATGATCTTCTCCAGCCTTCTCTCCCTCAGTTCATGGAGGATGATGAAGGGAAGGAGGGCGATCACGAGCGAAAGCACGAAAGTGGTTTCGGGCTTGGGTTCGAGGCCCAATCCTGTTTCCAAGTTCAGAAAACCCATGAACCTCAGGAGGGAAAAGAAAAGGGCGGCAGGGAGGGAAAGGTAGAAAACCCTTATGGGGTCTTCTGGAAGGGTTTTGAGGAAGGAGAAGAGCCTCCTTGGAGTCTCCATCCAGAAGCTTCCCCTCCTTCCCAAACCTCTAACTCCTGGGGTCTTTGGAGGATGCTTGGCCTCCCAGGGTGAGTACTGGGAAAGGAGGAAAATGAAAAGGGCAGAACCCAAGGGGATGGCCAAGTATACCGTGGCGTAAAGGACGATGGAGGGAATGGGACTCATCATCTGGAGGGGGAGAAGGGTAACCAGTAGGAGGAAGGGAAGAAGGCCTATGGTGATGGTGGAAATCTCCGCTATGATGGCCACTGTCTCGAAAGACTTGAGTTGGGCATCCTTGGCTTCGAAGTAGGCCTTTTCACAGCGGGAGGCGAGGAAATCGCTAAGGCTGGTCCCGGTTTCCACCACCGTGGAGAGGGTTTTGAGGAATTCCTTGAATTTTTCGGAAGGTGTGGTTTCGGCCACATCCATGATGGCTTGGACGGGGGACATACCGAAGACTTCCACGTTCCTGACGATGGTGCCAGCTTCTTTGCATATCTCTCCATAATCGTCCTTCCTCTTGCTGAGTTCTTTGAAGATCCTTATGATCCCCATTCCTCCCTTGCTCATGGCCAGCATGAAGGCAATGGCGTGGGGAAGCCTGGCCTCTATTTCCTTGCTCCTCGCCTTACCCGTGTGGTCTAGGTTCAGGAGGAAAAGGCGGTAGAGCCCATAACCCGCCCCAGCTCCCGAGAGGAAAGCCAAGAGGGGGGAATAGGGAATCCCATATCTGATACCCAAGAAGAGGACCAGCAGGAAGATAGCCAGGAAGAGGAGGAGGGAGAAGTTGATGGTTTCTTCCAGGAATTCCCTAGCGGAGCGGGGAATCCTCGCCCTTCGGAGGGCCAACCGCACTTCCTCGATCCTTTCCCTTTTGATCCTCCTGAGCAGGAATTGCGTGGGGAACATTCAGCTTTCCCCAATCCTTCTCAGAACCCTTTCTGGATTATAATAGTACTGGCTGAGCACATCCGCTATTTCCGAAGGCGTGATTTCGGGTTGGTTGGCGAGCCAGGTCAGTACTTTTTCCCTATTTTTCAGTTCCTTCTTGAGTTGAATGGGCGTGAGGCCCAGATTCCTTCTCAGTTCCCTGAGTACCCAGGACTCCTCCACCTTCCTGAAGGTATCGGTGGCTGGATCCCAATGGAAGGTGTCGACCACTCTTATCTCCTCGGTAACGGGATCGAGCCCGGCGAATTCGGTGATTTGGAGGTTGCGTCTCACCCTTTCGCTCCCCAAGTTGGTGAGCAGCTGAAGGCATACGATATCGAGTTCGGCCAACATGGGTCTGGGAATGTTGATGGGATCTCCCTCCAACCTGTTCACGGCGGCCTGAACGGATCCAGCATGCATGGTGCAAAAAGCGGTGTGTCCAGTACAGATGGCTTGGAACATGGCTTGGGCTTCTATTCCCCTCACCTCCCCCACGATCAGGCATTCTGGTCTCTGTCTCATGGCAATCTTCACGAGTTCGTTCATGTCGATGGGTTTTACCCCCAGCATTTCCCTGGTGACATTGGGAACCCAGTTCTTCTGATAGAGGGAAAGCTCCCTCGTATCTTCTATGGAGATGATTTTGGCGTCGGGTGGGATGAAGAAAGCCAACGCGTTTAGGGTGGAAGTCTTCCCACTCGCCGTCCCCCCTATTACCATCACGCTGCACCTGTTTTCTATCGCGAGCCAGAGGTAGGCAAGCATTTCAGGACTGAAGGTATGGAACCTTATGAGGTCCACTGGGGTAAAGACCTTCCCCAACCATTTCCTGATGGAGAAGGAGGCCCCCCTTGCGGTGATTTCATCACCAAAAGTTACCTGCACCCTGGCCCCATCCGGTAGCTTGGCGTCCACCACGGGTTCAGCGAAGGAAAGGTGTTTGCCACTCCTTTCCGCGAGGAGGGAATTGAAGTGGTCCAGTTCACTCCTTTCGAACTGTATATTGGTTTCCATGTTGTAGTATCTGCGATGGTAGATGAAGATGGGTATCTCCGGGCCATCACAGGAAATGTCCTCGATCATGGGATCCTTTAGCAAGGCATCTATTTTCCTAAAGCCGAGATTTTCCCTTCTCAGGAAATAGTAAAGGCGATAGAGGGTTTTGGGATCGGAGATGCCCATCCTCTTGGCAATTCCCATCATTTCCCTCACCAAGAGTTCCTCCTTCTGCGCTGGAGGTACTTCATAGGGAAGCTTGTTTTTCAGTTCTTCCCACATTTCCTGAAGAATTCTCTGTTCTTCAAAGGTGAGCTTGGGTTCAACCAAGTGGTATCTCAAACGACCCGTTCCTTCCTCCCGTAAGATGACGGCATAGGAAAAGGGCCTCTCTATCCAATACCTTTCTACTTCTGTATATCCCTTGGGAAAGGAAGTGAACTCCTCCAGCTTCCCGAACAGTCTCATGTCATAGGGGGGCATGCCAAGGGAAGTGAGCTCGAGGGAAATTTCCTCCTCTTCCCTTCGGGGAGGCATCTCCTCCACCAAGTGCTCTATTCCCACGGAGAGCAGGAGGAGACCCCTTATTCCCTCCCGGAGTTCCTGGTGGACCAAGTTTTCCCTTTCCTCTAGAGCCCTGAGTTCTTTTCCTTCCTCTACGAGGAGAAGGAGTCTTCTCAGCTCCACCACATCTTCTTTGACCTCCTTTTCCTCCAAGTACTCTATACCGAGCGAGAAGGAGCGGAGGATTTCCCTCCCCTCAGCAGACTCGGGGGTTTCCTCCTTTGGGAAGAGTTCTTCTGGTACCTCGGGAATCTCCGGGGTATAGAGCAATCTCTTCAGCCTTTGTGCGAATTCTTCCTTCTCCATTCTCCACTCCTTTTCTCCTCCTGTTTTATTTAAGGGATGGTCTGGAGGAGAGGGGGTTTCTTCTCCTGAATCTAAGAGTTTTTTAAAAGCCGGATACCTATCGGCCAGCTTCCGGACGTATTCCGGGGTTTCCTCTAGACCGTTTTCTCTTTCTTCCACGGGGGATCCTCTGGACCCCCCCACCCCTGCAGTCAATTAATATGCCGAAAGAGGTTTGAAAAGCCTTTCGGTAGACCTTTTTCAGCCTAACTCAGTTCTTCGGTTACCCTTTTGGCGAGGGAGAGAAAAGCTTTGGAGGCTGGAGAGCGAGGTTTGTGCAGGACTACGGGTTTTTTGGCTAGAATGGACTCTTCCACCGCTTTGTCTTCGGGTATAACCCCCATTTCCTTCAGCTTCAGGATGTTTTCTATTTCCCTGGGTTTCAGTTGCTTGGAACCGAAGAGGAAACCTTTTCTGAACCTATTGATTACCACCCCCATCACGCTCTTCTCCAAGAGTACTGCCACATCCCTACTGGTGGAGACATCTGACACAGCGATGGGATCGGGAGTGGTAATCAATAGCACCCTGTCGGATTCGGTTAAAGGTACTATGGAGTTTTTGTTCACACCGGGGGGGGTATCCACGAGCACGAGATCGTATTGATCCTTCAAATGGGAGAGGACGGAGGAAAGAAGGTCCAACTTGGCCTTCAAGTATCCCCGAAGCGAGGGGATGACAGGCAAGAGGGGAACGCCATAGGCGGTACTCAGAGTTTTGGTTACCTCCTCTTCGGAGATTTTCTCGGACTGGAGGAGGGTGTGGAGGCCCTTCGTTCCAGTTTTTCCACCCAGTTGGAGAGTTAAATCCCCAGAGGCCAAATCCGCATCCACCAAAACTACTTTGATTCCCCTTTTGTTCAGGAGAACTCCCAAATTGGCGGTTATGGTGGTTTTGCCCACTCCCCCTTTCGCAGAGACCACCGAGAGGATCATTCTTCTCTCCCAATACTAAGAAAAAGGGGTTTAAAAAGGGAGAGGAAACCCTTCTTCGGTACCACCTTTTTTAAACAGCCTCACCTAAAGAAAATGATGCCCAGGATACCCACTGGGATAGAAAGTTTGGATTTGGCTTTGGGTGGAGGAATACCGGCAGGTTCTCTGATACTCTTGGTAGGAGAGTCGGGAGCGGGAAAGAGCGAGTTCACTTATACCGTAACAGCAAATGTTAACTCCATGAGAGAAGATCCTTCCCTTCTCCCTTCAGGTTTCGATGTGGTACTTCCAGAGCATGTTTGGTACGCTACTTTCAGCAGGAGCGAAGAAGGTGTACTCTCCGATGTGAGGGGAAAGTTCAGCGAGGATTTCTATGAGAGGTTTACTAGGGGCACCCTTTTCAGGGAGTTCCTCACCGTTCCTTCCCGTCTCACTTCCTTTCATGAGTGGGTAGCTTCCGTGATAAGCAACGGAGGACACGTGAAACTCCGCCGGGAGGTTTTCTCCTCTTTGGCGAGGTTCTTGGAAAGGGAAGGTCCGGGTATGATGGTGGTCTTCCATACCCTGACGGATCTTTCCCTCCTTTTCAGGAAGGGGGAGGAGATGGAGTTTGTGAGTTTCCTGCAAAGTTTGAGGGAGATCTGTAGGGAGTGGAGTGTCACGGTGCTTGCCATCTTGGCGAGTGGGATCTTCAGTTCGGATGTGGAGGCTCTTATCGTCTCCAACGCCGATGGGGTCTTTTCCTTTGAAATACAAGGGGAAGAATTAGCTAGGAGAACCCTGTTTTCCTGCAAGCGCATGAGGGGAACTACCATAAGTCCAGAACCCTTCGAGCTCACCATCACTCCGGATGGGGTGGAGCTTACCCGTCTCAGGACCTTGGCAGGACGCTAGTCTAACGGGAAGTAGAAAGGGGTTCGCTGATCGAGGACGTGGGCTAGGTATACATCCTTTACATAGAACCCCACGTTTGTTAGGTATTCTGGGAGTCTATGGAGGAGATAGCGAAGGAGGTGGGGAGAGTTTATTTCCTTCATACCCCAGCATAGGAGTTCCTCCATTTCCTTCGGGGAGAGATGAGGATGATTCCAGACGAGATGCTTGCAATCGAATTTATGCCAGTCTTTCTCGAAAATTCCATATCTTTTGTCCAGATAGTCCCAGAGGGGGGTGGAAGGTAAGGGGGTAAGAATGCAGAGCTGTACGAAACCTGGGTTCAGCCCCTTCAGTTCCTTGAGGGCAGCCTTGATGGACTCTTTTGTTTCCTCTTCATGGCCTATCATGTAATAACCTATTCCCCCTATCCCTCTCCAGGGAGCTTTCCAAGAAAGTCTTATCCTCCGTATTACCTCCTTCACGATGTCGGCCCTTTCCCTTTTTTCCAGGTCGTCCAATACCCGTTGGTCGAAGCTCTCTATCCCGAAGAGGGCCCCCCTCATCCCTAGCTTTCTCCACTCTTCCAGTTTCTCCAACAGCAAGTCGGCCCTTATCATGGGTGCCCACATAAAGCCGTATTTCCCCAAAAGTTCTGCCACCTCCTCCGCATGTTTTCTGAAGAGGCCGAAGTTTTCGTCTAGGATGAGTACATACCCAAGCCCCAGCTTTTTATAGAACTCCAACACCCTCTCTATGCTCTTAAGGGGTATGACACTGGGTTTGGGGCAAAAGGAAGGGGTCTGGCAGAACTTGCACCCCATGGGGCATCCTCTGGTGGTGAAAAGTACTCCTACTGGTGCGAACTTGAGACCAAAAGTAGTCCCCACGGTGCCCAGAAGGGGAGGATGTACCACCTCCTTGATCTTCCTCCCGAAGAAGGAAGCCACCTCCTCCTCCGCATATCCCCTGAAAACCCTGTCGAAGTAAAGCTCCATCCCTGGAGTGAGGGCCCCGTAGTTACCAGCCCAGAGTTCTCCCACCCCCTTCTCCCTGGCCAGATCCGCCATCTCCAGGATTTCCGGGATTTCATTCACGTAAAAGGAAAAACCCACCACATCCCACCCTTCCTCCAGCTTCCTCAGGTATTCCTCCTTGGTGGGATACTCCAAGATCTCCAATTCAGGAACGTTCTGCTTGAGGAAGCGGAGGCCATAGGAAGTTCTCCTCACCCAAGTCATCCTGAGGGGAAAGAGCATGTTGCTTTCTATGTAGTCGTAGTACTGACCGTTCGTGTATACCGTGGTGAGGAGTACTTTTTCACCGGAGTTCAAAGAATCTCTCCCTCCTGTAGTCATAGGTGTTGGTGAGGGCGAAATGGGTGAAGTGCCATTTGAGATGGAGGAAATAATCGGGAAGACCCCTCAGCATATAACGCGGAAGGGCCCAAGAGTTCAACTCCCTCATGCCCCACTTTACGAGTCTTTCCACCTCTTCTGGGAGGAGGTGGGGATGGTTCCATACCAAATGTTTTCCATCGTACTTGTGGAGATCACTTTCGAAGATTCCATATTTTTCCCCTATGTAGTCCCACAGCTCCGTACCAGGGATGGGGGTGAGAACGAAGAGCTGGGTGAAGAGGAAGGGAAGCTCCTTCAACTTTCTCACACTTTCCTTGATCCCCTTTACCGTTTCGTTCTCAAAGCCCAGCATGTAAAAGGCCAGCAGGTGCGGGAACTTGTGAAATCTTAGCTCGGGGGGTATTCCACTTTCCCTCTTTTCCTTCACCCTTTGGGCGAGTTCATAGACTTCCCTCACACTGTGCCCTTTCTTTAGGAAATCCAAGTTCTCTTGGTTTAGGCTCTCTACCCCTATGACGGCTCCTACCATTCCCCTTTCCGTCCAGTCTTCCCAATTCTCCAGCAGAATTCTTATGGTGGTCATGGGGATCCAGTAAAAACCGTACTCCTCGAGCAGGGAAATCACCTTTTCCGCATGCTGTCTAAAAACACCGAAGGTGTCATCGAAGATCCAGACCTGCCAAATTTTTTTCTCAGCATAGTAGGCCAAGACTCTCTCTATACTCCGGAGGGGCAGGGTGTAGGGTTTGGGACAAAAGAGCTTGATTTGGCAGAAGTTACACCTGAAAGGACATCCCCTAGAAGTGGAAATCACCCCAAAGCGGTTAAGCTTGAACCAAAAGGGAGA
Source organism: Candidatus Hadarchaeales archaeon (assembly GCA_038736355.1). Lineage (NCBI taxonomy): Archaea > Methanobacteriati > Hadarchaeota (SeqCode) > Hadarchaeia (SeqCode) > Hadarchaeales (SeqCode) > Hadarchaeales archaeon (SeqCode). The sequence goes on along the minus strand of JAVYML010000001.1, from coordinate 5,770 downwards.
AGTGAAGGAATATACCAAGGGAGGATGTACCACCTCCTTGATCTTCCTCCCGAAGAAGGAAGCCACCTCCTCCTCCGCATATCCCCTGAAAACCCTGTCGAAGTAAAGCTCCATCCCGGGAGTGAGGGCCCCGTAGTTACCAGCCCAGAGTTCTCCCACCCCCTTCTCCCTGGCCAGATCCGCCATCTCCAGGATTTCCGGGATTTCATGGCCATAGAAGGAAAAACCCACCACATCCCACCCTTCCTCCAGCTTCCTCAGGTATTCCTCCTTGGTGGGATACTCCAAGATCTCCAATTCAGGAACGTTCTGCTTGAGGAAGCGGAGACCTGGAGAAATTTGGGCGGGGGAGGAAAAACGGATGGGTTCCTTTGAGCCCAAGTCTAGGAAGTCGAAGGGTTTTTCCCTATACACGGTGGTGAAGAGGACCTTGGGCAATCTCTCACTCCAGCACGCTTTTGTAGAGGGGTATTCCCTGTGGGACGTAAACGAGTAAGAGCTCATCCCCTTTCCTCAGTCCCCCCAAGGGAAAACTCAAAACATCACCGGCTTTAAAATCGCACCTTCCCCCATCCATCCTTCCGTTGAGCTTCCCTCCTTCTTTGACAGTAACTTTCAGGGCGTTTATCCTCACCTCTAGGTTTCTCCAAACGATGGCACCGTTTTCCAAATCGAAGGCTTTTTTGATAGTTCCTCCGTAAAGGTGCTTTATCGTGAGTTCCGTGGAATTCTCCCCGAAGCCGGAGACGGTGAGGAAGGGAAAGAATGGGGGTTCTGGAGTTTGAGAAGAGCCCACAGCCCATCCAATAAAAAAACCTAGGGCTAAGGTCAGACTCAGGAGCAAGACTTCCGCCAGGGTGGGAGAAATACTGGGGAATACCATCTTTTATCATCTGGTGGGGAAGGCTTTTACTCTGACGGAGCTTTTACCCCTTCCATCCCAATAAAAAGGATGAAGGTTTCGGTGATCATTCCCGCCTACAACGAAGAGGGACGCATAGGGAGAGTGGTGGAGGGAGCGAGAAAGGTGTTACCTTGGGCCGAGATATTGGTAGTTGATGGGGGATCCGAGGATGATACGGTGGAGGAAGCCAGGAAGGCAGGGGCTAGGGTGGTGGGAGCGGTAAGGGGAAAGGGCTTGGCCTTGAAGAGGGGGGCCGAGGAAGCCAAGGGGGAAATCCTCCTTTTCCTCGACGGGGACGGAAGCTATCCACCGACTTCTCTTCCTTACCTTCTCTACCCTTTACTGTCGGGTAGGGCCGAGCTGGTGAGGGGTTCAAGGCTTTTGGGAAAATCCAATTTCTCCCCCTTTAGGAAGTTGGGAAACAAGTTGTTGAGCAGGCTGGCTTCCCTTCTCTATTCCAACACCTCCGACCTCCTCACCGGGATGTTCGCGATGAGGAAGAAGGATTTCTTGTCCTTGGGTTTGAAGAGCAGGGGATTCGAAGTGGAGACCGAACTTTTCGTAAAAGCCGTTAGAAAGGGTCTTAGGATAGGGGAAGTACCCATTTCCTACCGTAGAACGGGTAAATCCAAACTCTCGCCGCTCTTGGATGGGATTAAGATCTTCTTCACTCTCCTCAGGGGAAGTTCATGAGAATAGCGAGGGAGGTCTTCTATACTTGGAAGGAAGTGATTCTACATCCGGAGAGGGTGAAAGAAAGGTTCTCTCTGGGTTTCATGATAGCAGTCTCCTTCTATTTAGGTTTTCTCTACAACACCTTCCATTTCTTCCTCTACCCCGTTTATACCGTGGAGGAGTTTCATGCCGGTCTTTTCTTCTGGCTGCATTCCCTTTTCGGGGGGGCGGCAGCGGCTGGAACACTCCTTTATGTTAGTGTCATTGGATATTTTGGTTGTCTACTCCTTGGTAAGAGAATCTCCTATTCCAAAATAGAGCATCTAGTTTTTGCATGTTCTTTCCTCTGGCTCCTTCCACTCCTTTTCTCGCTAGTTCTGATAGCGATGGGGGTGGAAGAACCTCCGGGAAAGGTTAAGGAGATGCGTCTTTTTGGGGATTGGTTCTATGTCACTTGGGCCGTCCTTTTGAGCGCCCCCATTGCTTCCTTTCTAACTTTTAGAATTTTCAGGAGGGCTTTCGGTTTCGATACTTTTCACTCCCTCCCCCCCGCACTCCTCATCCTTCCTCTGGGATATATCGTGGGTAAGGGTTCTTTCATGCTCGTTTTTAGGGAATGGTTAGATTTGGAGGAAAAGTGGAGGATGATTGCGGGCATTTTCTATTTTTCAGCTGCAGGATGGGTTTTTTACCAGATCAGGGAGAGAAGGGAAAAGATTGAGGACATGTTTTGGCGGGTACTCAGGAGGTTCTGGCCTCAATCCTCCAGAAGCCAAGGAGTTGGTCGGCAGGAGCGTAAGCTGCGGTGAGCTTGTCACCGGTCTTTAGTGGGGGGGAAGGGAGTAGCTCCAACAAATCCCCATCTCTCAACGGAACTAGGCCAGGATTGGGATTTCCGTTCAGGGTAGCCCATTCAGTCTTTAGTCTCCTTCCGTTTATCCTTAGCCTCAAGTTCTTCCATTCTATCTTTCCGTTTTCCAACAAAAGAGCGTCCTTTATTTCTTCCCCCCTCCACTTTGCCATTATTGTCAACTCTCCAAGGTTCAGGCAGTAGAGGTGTTTGTCGGAAGAGCCCACGTAGAGGCGATTTTCCAAGGGTAGGGGTGATGTGACAGGACCTCCCGTTTGGAAGTATCCTCGTAAGTTCCCGTTTTCTGAATCCAGACAATAGACCCTTCCATCCCGAGAACCGACGTACAATTCTTCTCCTCGGAAAGAGGGTGAATGGAGAATGGCATCACCCGTCCTGTAATACCATCGTTCTTCTCCCTTTTCGGCATCTAAACAGTGCAATATTCCAGTTGCATCCCCCACATAAATTCTACCCTTCCAAAAAGCCGGGGAATAGGAGGTTTCCCCAAAATAGTGATACCATAGCCTTTCCCCGTTTTCCGCATCTAAACAGAAGAAATAGGGACCAACGGGCAGGTAAATCCTACCGTTCGCCAGACAGATGCCGGTTACGGAGGGAAAGGGAGCAGGCAAGGACCAGAGGATTTTGCCGTCTTCCGCTTGTAGGACATAAATTCCTTCCCAGGTGCCGACGTAAATTCTGTTTTCCCAGACTAGGGGAGGAGAGCAGATAGGAGAACCAAGAGATTGTTTCCAGACTAGAAGACCATCCCCAGCTGAAAGGGCATAAAGTTCACCAGTTTGAGGTGAGGATAGAAAAATGCGATTTTCCCAAGCGGAAGGGGAATAAAAAAGGGAGCTCTCGGTCTGAAAGCCCCACCTCACCCTTCCAGTACTGCTCTCCAAGGCATAGAGCTTGCCATCGTAGGACCCCACGTAAACGGTATCGCCTAGCACTAGGGGAGAAGAGACCACAGGCCCACCAGTCTTGAAGGACCAGACAGGATTTCCAGAAAGGGTTAGGGCGTATACTTTCCCATCATCGGAACCGAAATATATCCTCTGTCCATCCGTAGAGGGGGAAGAGTGTATTCCTCCTAGGACTTCGAAAGACCAGAGGTTCTCTCCAGTGGGCACTAAGTTAAGAAACAGAATCCCATGAACTCTAGGAGCTGGTTCCTTGAGTACCCCCATGGCATACGTGACCATGAGCATTAAGGCTATCGTACCCAAGATGACCATTATTGCCCCAACTGTCTCTGAGACACCTTTTTGATCCACTTTCTCATATCCCCACGGAATAAAAGAAAATACAGCTTCCGGAAACCTCATATTTGTTCTCTACAAAGGAAAAAAGTGCTAGACAAGAAGAATGGGGGTCTTTTGGCGGTTCTCTTCCTTCTCCTCGCTTTCCTTGGATTTTCAAAATGGAGGGGTGAAGAAGGGTGTTTCTTCGAGCTCGTAGCTGAAAGGGTGGTAATGAGCGGTTGGAAAATGGAGCCGGCGGAATACGGTGGATACGAGGTCACCAAAATCACGGCAGATTCCTCCATCCTTTCCAACCTCACCCTCTCTCCCCTAGGTACCTTCTCTCCCTTGGTGGAGGTAAGAAAACTCACTGTTTATGCCCTCTCGGTAGAGGGAACCGCCGGAGGAGTGGAGGCAGGCTGGGAGAAAGGGAATGTCCCCCTCCGGATACTCGAGCTTCTCCTGCCGAGGGAAAATGCTGAGATGACGGGAGTTAGGATGAAGATCCTCGCCATGGAGGCGGAAGAAATGGTTCCTTTTTCCCTCCGTGTGGAGGCCACTTCCCTTTCGGATTTCAAGCAAGTTAACATGCCTTACGTGAGGATGAGGGGTTGGGAAATGAGAGGTCCAGAGGATTATCGTCTGCCATCGGGGAAGGAAGTCAAAGTCACCCTCATTTCCGTTCAGGAACTGAGTGGGGAAATGTATATGGGTTATAAACGTTGCGTGTTGGGTGGAAAGGTGGAGCAAAGGAAGGCGGAAATAAGGTCTATTGAAACTCGTGGTCAGGTCTTAGGTTTTGGGGCGACTTGGTTGGGAAGCCAGCAGCCCCCCAACTTGAGAGAATTGGCAAAGGATCCAGCCCTCATGACAAACGTGGGCCTCAAACTTCTCCTGCTCCAAGCAGAGAATACGGTGCTCCGAGAGGTGAGCATGAAGATAATGGGGATGTGAGGATTAGAGCCTCATACCTTTCAGCAGGATTTCACGCGTATAGAGGCGTTCTGCCTTTAATTCCGTTCCCCTTATCTTCAGCTCCTTCACTTCTATGTTTTCTCCCCTTTCCAGCAGAAGAAGAAGGAAGGATCCCATCCCCCGGTTCTCGAGCTTGGAGGGATCCACTATCATGCTCACCTTCTTGGCCTTCAATTGGTCAGCCCTTATCTTGGTTGTCCAATCCATGGAGAACTTTCTCGCTGTCATTTCAGAAAGTTCAATTACCAGCTTTCCTTGAGAGGGGACTAGGGCACCAGTGATGATCATTTCCTCTGCCCTGACGATGAGGTCCCCCTCTCCCGCCTCCATAGTTAGGTTTTTCAGGATGAGTCCGCTGGGAGGAAAAAGGAAGGAAGCACCCAGTCCGGTAAGGGCGAGTGCTATCAAGACTACCAGTTGAAGGGACCTCTCCATCTTTAAAGCTCCTCTTTCCCCTTTAAAGCCCCTCTCCGAAAGTAGAGGATGGAAGAGGTGGTAATCGTGGGGGGAGGGCCAGCGGGCCTTACCGCGGCCCTCTCCTTACTGGAAGAGGGTATATCTCCGTTGGTGCTGGAGAGGAGCACGGAGTTCGGGCACAAGGCATGCGGGGAGCTTATGGCGGAGAGGCTCTACGGGTTCGACGTGGGGGAGCTGGTGAAGGGGGCGGTGGAGAAGGTCCATGAGAGCCTCACCGTCAGGTTCCACGGCAAGGAACTTCGCTTCTCGGGGGTAAGGGCCCCTGGATGGCGTAGTGAGTTCAGATTCCTCTTCATCAACAGGAAGAAATGGGAGGAGAAGCTGGCGAAAAAGGTGAGGAGAGAGGGAGGAGAGATCAGGAGGGAAAAGGTCCACCTGCTGGAAAGGGAGGAGGGAAATATGCTTCTGAATGGGGAACTCAGGACCAAGATGGTGATAGGGGCGGATGGAGCCCTCTCGCTGGTTAGGAACTTTTTAGGGGGGAAGGTGAGGCATTTCGGGTTCGCGGTAGGGAAAAGGGTGGAAATGGAGAGGGTGAGCGAGGCGGAGCCTACTCTTATCGTGGATCCTCTCCTGACCCCTTTTGGTTACGCGTGGGTTTTTCCAGGGAGAAGGGAGGCCAACGTAGGGGCGGGTGAG